>CAXMPC010000159.1:0-8520 GCA_964195335.1 uncultured Gammaproteobacteria bacterium
TCGACGTGGTCGCCATAACTCATCCCCTCAGAGTAGCGGGAGAAGATCGGCGTCGAGACCTTGGCCGGGTAGGCGGCGGCCTGGAAGTGGGGGTGCGCAATCAGGGTGCCCATGACCGCGTCGACCAGTTTGGCGCGCATCGGTGCCTCACGGTCGAGTTCGAGGTTGTGCTTGACCGCACCGGCCGCGCGTCCTGCAGTCGCCTTGCCGTGGACGAAGTCAGCCTTGGCCAGGTATTGCCTGACGCTGGCCAGTCGCTCGGCATCGAGGACGTCGGGGATCTGCAGCAGCATGGCGTGCTCCGCTCGGACTCGTCGCGACTATACCAGCCCGGAAAAGTTGGCGATGGCCAGGCGCGTGCGCAGCGACTCCTCGAGATCACTATCTTCGAGTGCGGCCTCAATCACGTGCAAGCGACCCGAGATCTCGGGCAATACGACGTTCTCCAGGGCACGTGCACGGCGGTCGGTGCGTTTGTATTCGGCGATCAGGCGGTGCAGGTTGCCTGCACTGACACTGACCGCGACTGCAGCCTCGGTGACCGTTGCGAACGCCTCGGCGCAGCGTTGGTGCCGTGATGCCTTGTCGCCGATCGGGTCACGATGCACCTGGCCCGCCATGTCGAGTTGCAGCAGCGGGACGCCGAAGTGGGCCCGGCGTGTCGCCTGCGGCAGGGTGATCCGGCTTCGCGGAATTGTAGCGACAGCGAGAGCCAGCAGGCCACGTTCGCCGAGGGCGTCGGCCAACGCGGCAATCGCCGCCGTCCAGGCCGTGGCCAGCGTCGTGCGGTGTTCGAGATAGACGGCATGCTCGACCAGGATGCGCTGTGCCAGCAGCATCCGTTTTTCATCGAGAAACTCGAAACCCTCGCGGATGAAGCCGTGCTCGTCGCGTAGTGCCAGGAAGCTGTGGCGGGTGACCGTCTCACCGCTCATCGGCTTCACTCACGGATCGGGTGATGTGGTCGGCGATCTGGCGGTCGTCGAGCCGCGTCAACTCGCGCAGCGGCAGGTCGCGCAGCACCTGCCAGCCGATCTCGGCGCTTTCGGCCAGGGTGCGTGACTCGGTCTGGGCGATGAACTCGTGCTCGAAACGGTCGGCAAAGGCGAGGTAGGCGAGGTCGCTGTCACCAAGTCCTTCAGTGCCGACGACGCTGGCCAGGACGCGGACACGGGTGGCGCGGGCGTAGGCGGCGAACAACTGGTTGGCCAGCGCCGGGTGGTCGGCGAAGGTAAAGCCATCGCCGATACCGTCCTTCATCAGTCGCGACAGGCTCGGCAGCACGGCTACCGGCGGGTAGATGTGCTTCTGTGCCAGGTCGCGCGTCAACACCACCTGGCCCTCGGTAATGTAGCCGGTCAGGTCAGGGATCGGGTGGCTAATGTCATCCGCCGGCATGGTCAGGATCGGCATCTGGGTCAGCGTGCCGTCGCCCTTGCGCAGCCGGCCGGCGCGCTCGAACAGCTGCGCCAGGTCTGAATAGAGATAGGCGGGATAGCCCTTGCGACCGGGGATCTCGCCGTGGCTTGCGGCCACCTCCCGCAATGCCTCGCAGTAGTTGGTCATGTCGGTCATGATCACCAGCACGTGACGATTTTCGCGGAAGGCGAGGTATTCGGCGGCGGTCAGGGCGATCCTCGGCGTCAGCAGCCGCTGGGTGCTCGGGTCTGAGGCGAGATTGAGGAACAGCGCCGTGTGCGCCAGCACGCCGCTCTCTTCCATCGATCGGCGGAAGTACTCGGCGGTGTCGTAGGGGATGCCGATACCGGCGAAGACGATGGCGAATTGACCGCTTTCGTCATCCGGCAGCCGCGCGTGCTTGGCGATCTGTACCGCCATGCGATCGTGGGGCAGGCCGCCGCCGGAGAAGATCGGCAGTTTCTGCCCGCGTACCAGGGAATTCATCAGGTCGATGGTGCTGATGCCGGTTTCGATGAAATCGGCCGGCTTGGCTCGCGCCGTCGGATTCAGCGGCATGCCGTCGATGCGCCAGCGCTGGGTACCAGGTAGCGGCGGTCCGCCATCAAGGATACGACCGACACCGTCGTAGACGCGACCGAGCAGACCCGGGCCGACGGCGAACAGCAACGGTTCGCCGAAGAAACGCACCCGTGGACCCTCCAGCGACAGGCCGGAAGTGGACTCCAGCACTTCGACTACGATGGTTTCCTCGTCCAGCGAGGCAACCCGGCCGAGACGGCCGCGGCCATCCTTGCCGATCACCTCGACGGCGTCGTTGAGGCCGACGTCGAGGTTACGGCGCAGGAACAGCAGCGGACCCTCGATCTTGCGCAGCGTGCCGTGGGTGTAGAGGTCAGCCAGCATCGGCCACCTCCGCGGTCAGGGCGTAGAACTGGCTGTCGAGTTCACGTTGCAGCAGGTCGAAGCGGTCCATGGCGTCGTTGCCGATCTCCTCGCCCATGCGCTGCAGCCGGCGCAGCACCGGCAATCCGCCGATGGCATCGACGTTGGCACCACGTTCGAGCGCCGTCTCGGCGTGGCTGATGAAACTGCCTAGCAGCCTCATCATGGCCGTCAGCCGTGCCGGTGAGGCGAAGCGGTCGATCGGCGAAAAGGCCGACTGGCGCAGGAAACCCTCGCCGATCAGTTCGGCGCACAGCAGCACCAGCTGCTGGCGCTGGGGCAAGGCGTCACGGCCGACGATGCGCACCATGCGCTCCAGCCGTTGCTGCTCGCCGAGCAGGGTCAGGAACTGCTGCCGTAACGCCGGCCACTGCGGGTTGCCCTGGCTCTGCCACCAGGCGGCGAGACCATCGGCGTCGTCGGAGTAGGAGAGCAGCGGGTGGATCGCCGGGAAGAAGCGTGCTTGGGCAAGGGCGCGGTCGAGTGACCAGAAGGTACGGATGTAGCGCCGGGTGTGGGTGGTGACCGGCTCGGAAAAATCGTCGGAGGGCGGGCTGACGGCGCTCATGATGGTTACCGAGCCTTCCTGGCCGTGCAGCGTCTCGACCCGGCCGGCGCGTTCGTAGAAACCGGCCAGCCGACTGCTCAGGTAGGCCGGGTAGCCGGCCTCGCCGGGGAGTTCGCCGAGACGTCCTGAGATCTCGCGCAGCGCCTCGGCCCAGCGGCTGGTCGAGTCGGCCATCAGCGCGACGTGCAGACCATGATCGCGAAAATACTCGGCGACCGAGATGCCAGTGTAGATACTCGCCTCGCGTGCGGCCACCGGCATGTTGGAGGTGTTGGCGATGATCACCGTGCGTTCCATCAGCGAACGGTTGGTGCGCGGGTCCTGTAGTTCCGGGAATTCCTCGAGCACGCCGGCCATCTCGTTGCCGCGTTCGCCGCAGCCGACGTAGACGATGACGTCGGCATCGCACCACTTGGCCAGGTTCTCGAGCAGCACCGTCTTGCCGGTACCGAAGCCGCCGGGCAACGTGGCGCGGCTGCCGCGGGCGATTGGGAACAGTCCGTCGAGGACGCGCTGACCGGTGATCATCGGTGGGCCGACGCCGAGGCGGCGGGCGACCGGGCGCGGTTCGCGGATAGCCCACACCTGCTGCATGCGCAATGGATGGGAGCTGCCGTCGTCCGCGTGCAGTTCGCCGAGGTCCTCGGTCTCCTGGTAGAGGCCTTCGCCGACGATGTGCCGCACCGTGCCCGAGGCGTCGGGCCGTGTCAGGCACGGCAGCTGCGTTCCGGGGTGGATCTCGACATGACCGAACGGCGCGCCCGGGCCGAGTTGTTGCCCGGCGTGGACCGCGGGAACGAAGCGGAACGTGCCGCCCTCGGTTGGGCGAACCCCGGGCCAGATCAGTTCGGTCTGCAGCGCCGACAGCGGCCGCAACAGGCCATCGAGAACGTTGCCGAGCAGGCCGGGGCCGAGCGGGGCCGAAAGCGGGCCGCGCTGGCCGATGATCCGGTGGCCCGGGCGCAGGCCGCCGGTGTCCTCGTAGACTTGGGCAACAATCTCGTCGTGGCTGAGACGAATCACCTCGCCGAGCAACTGCTTGGGACCGATCAGCAGCGCCTCGTTGACCTGGAAACTGCCCTCCGGGTGGGCGCGAAGTACCGAACCGCTGCACCAGGTGATGCGTGCCTCACTCATGCCGGTTCCTCTTCGCTGAGCTCGGCCAGCAGCTGCGCCTCGATGCGGTGGCGGGCGGCGAGCAGGCCGTCCAGTGTGGCGTCGAAACAGACCTGGTCGCGGAGTACGCGAAGGCCGGCCTGGATCTCCTTCTCGGCCTCGAAGGTGGCGCTTACCTCGGCACGGGCGTGCAGCCAGTCGTGGATTCGTGAACGCTCCTCCGGCGACCAGTCGGACGGATGGCCGATGGTCCAGTGATCGTGGTTGAGCACCAGGCCGGCGCGCTTTAACGCGGCCTCGATCCAGACCTGGCGGGTCTCGGGAGCGCGCCATCTCACGAGCAGTGCGGCCTTCAGTTGACCCCAGGCGTGTTCGAGCTGCTGTTTCTGGATTCGTTGTTGCTGCAGACGATGATGGGTTTCGATGCGGGCCTGCATCAGGCGGTAGGCCTCGCGATCGCGGCGCCGTTCGCTGGTGACCGCGTCGCCGACCGTTCCGCGAGCACTGGCACGTGCCTCGGCGAGCAGGGTGCGGGAACGTGTTTCCGCTTCCTCGCGCAGTGTCTGGCAGCGGTTGTCGCGGTCACGGGCGACGGTGTCCAGCAGCGCCTCAAGGGTCTCGCGGGTGTTGTCGGACGGGGTCATGTCTCGACTCCGAGCTGGCCGAGTATCCCGGCAAGACGGTCCGGTGGCAGCGTGACGTCGTCACTGTCCGGCAGGACGATGAACTGCGGGGCGAGTGCCGACTCCAGTACCCCGCGTCGTGCCGTGTCGAGGGTCGCTGCGACCTTATCGCTGACCATCAGCAGTTCGCAGCCCTCGAGTGCCGCCTCGATGGCTTCCTTCCCGGTGCCCGGCTCGGGGGTCAACGTTTCGACGCCGGCGAGTCGGAAACCGGCCGCGCCCGGTGGATCACCGATGTAGACGATGCGGGTCATCTAGCCGAGCCGGTTGAGGATCAAAACCGCGACGATCAGGCCGTAGATGGCGATGCCCTCGGCAAGTCCGACCAGGATCAGCAAGCGGCCGAGCAGTTCGGGTTTCTCGGCCAGGGCGCCGACCGATGCACTGCCGACCATGCCGACGGCGTAACCGGCCCCGGCCGCTGCCAGCCCGGTCGAGACGGCGGCGGCCATCAGGCCCCAGCCGAGTGCTTCACCGCCGATGGCGACCCCGATGGCGGTTTCGGTCGCCGCGGCCGCGGCCGGCGAGAACCAGAGCACCGTTGTGCCGACCAGCATCAGTAACGCGGTGACGGCGACGAAACCGATGGCAAATCTGTGCGTAGCGCTCATGGGATTCTCCTCTAGCTGAATTTGGGGATTACCAGCGGGCGCAGGGGACGACCCTCGCCGCGCAGGAAACGCAGGAAAAACTCGAACAGCATCAGACGGGTGGTCTGGATCGAGACGATCAATCCTTCGAGTGACAGCACCAGCAGGTTGCCAAGAACGATGACCGCCACCTGGCCCGCTGACCAGGGCACGGTGGCCGCGAGTTGTACGGTCGCCAGTGACAGTCCGGCATGGGCCAGGGCAAAGGCACCGACGCGGGCAAAGGAGAGGGTGTTCACCAGCAACCTGACGGTCTGCTCGAGCCACTCGAACAGCTCACCGACCAGCGCCAGGTAGCGGCGAGACCGCCAGGCCTCGTGCAACCGTCCGCCGAGCCAGTACGCGAAACCGAGACCGAACAGCCAGGACAGCGGCGGCAGCAGCATGCCGAGCACGGTGAGGTAGGCGAACAGCAGACCGCCGTGATCACGCCACCACGCCGGTAGATCGTTACGCCACCAGGCGCTCATGGCACTGAGGCCGCTGCCGGTCAGCAGCAATACGACACCGGCCAGCAAGGGCGGCAACAGGACCGCGTGCGGTGCCTCGATCGGGTGCACCCAGAGTGCCGGCACGATCCCCTCGAGCCCGAAGACACTGCCGAACAGCAGGCCGAAGAACGCCGCGCTGAGTCCGCACGGGATCGCCAGTGCCGCCAAAGGCAGGCGCGAGCGCAGGGCGAAGCCGAGCAGCGCGATGACCAGTCCCTGGCCGAGGTCACCGAACATGTAGCCGAACAGCAACGGCACGATGACGGCAAGCAGTGGCGAGGGATCGGTCTCGTCGGGGCCGGGCAGGCCGAACAGCCGTGTCATGCGTTCGAAGGGTGCCGCCCAGCGCGGATTGTCGAGTACCACCGGGGCCGCGGTGTCGGTCGGTGGTGGCGGGAAGGCGACCAGCGCCGCCAAACCGGTCTGTCGCAACCGGGCCGGCAGTTCGCGTGCCGTGCTGCGCTCGGCCCAGCCGGCGATCCAGGCGAACTCGTGCGTCCCTTGCTGGCCGCGACCTGTCTCCCAGGTCCAGGTCAGCCATCCAAGGGTGGCCAGGTGGTGCGGAAGGTGACGTTCCGTGCTGACGCGGTCGACTTCGAGGCGCAGCACGTCCACCGCATCGCGCGAGATCTGCAGACGTTCGGTTTGTTGCGATACCGGATCACCGTTCCCGGTTGTGACGACTGGCGTGAATGGCCGCCCGTGCGCCTGTTCAACCCGCACGCCGATCTCCTGCAGCGGGGCGCCCGAACCGACCACGACCAGGAAGTCGTGCCGTTCACCCGTGAGGCGGTGGACCAGTAACTTCGTAACCGCCTCGACCGGCGCGCCATGTGGCAGCACGAACAGCCGGGTGGTCACGCCCGGGCCGGAGATCGGTGCCAGCATCGGATCGAGAGAAGAGCGGGCCAGTGTCTGCAGCCATTCGAGTTGCAGCGCCTCACGCCCGGCGGCGTGCTCGAGACGGACCAGTTCCTCGACCAGGCTGCCGGCAACCCGCTCCCAGTCGACCAGGACATCGAGTGCCTGCCGCACGAGTCGCAACGGTGTCGCGCCGCGTGGCGCCATCCCGGGGTTTGCGTGCGGCCAGTAGGGAGCGAAGCGGTTTTTCATCGTGGCGTAGTCACTGAGCGCATCACGCACTGCCTCGGTGTCCTGCCAGCTCGACTCGCCCCTGACCACGGTCTCGACTCCCCGGGTCCGGGCCAGCATTTCGAGCACGGCGGCCAGCTCGGCATTACCACAGAGCAGCGTGAACCAGCGGGCCGGACGCGGACGCAACATCAGGCGGCCTCCTCGAAGCGTGACTGGCCCGGCCGGCGTCGTGCGAGACCGCCGGCAAGACGGAGCAGGTCGTCGAGAATCAGGCCCAGGTAGGCGTAGACCCCGGCGCTATCGAGCGCATGGTTACGGAACAGCCAGTGCAGGCGATCCGCAGCGAACGTGTTCTGTGGCGAGGTGACCAGGCCGAGCAAGGCACGCCCGAGCCTGGCGGCCATGGGGTCAAAGCGCGGGCCTGGGCAGAGTGCCAGCCAATGCTGTAACCAGTCGTCGATGGGTGCTGCCATGTCGGTAGCAGGCGCGCTGTCGTTGATCAGAGGTGCCAGCACAGGATCGTCATACATCCAGTGCTGCGCCTGTCCACCGGTATGCAGGTGGGCGAGGGCGGGGAGGTCGACCAGCCGCGCGGTGTGTCGCGCGGCTGGCCGGGCTGCGGCAGGTAACCAGACTCCCACCTTGACGGTGTGGCGGCGGAAGGCATCGCGCAGCTTCAACTCGACGGTCGTCTGTGTCTCTTCCTCGGTGATGCTGCGCAACCAGTGACAAAGACCGGTCTTGCGGGCGAAGTTGAGGTATTGCGCGGCTGTACGCGCGCCGTCGAGGCGGCGCCACTCGACCGGGAGCGGTCGCATGGCATGACGGGCGTGGACCCGCGCCAGGGCATAGCCGATCGGCGTGCCGTTCATTCGTCGACCCCGGTCAGCAGTGACGCCACCCGGCCGACCGCGGCGGCGATCCGTTTCTGTTCGTGTTTCGGGTCGGGGTGAGGTGTTTCGGCCGTGGCCGTGGCAAGCTCGCGGGTGATGCGTTTTTCGCGCAACCGGCCGTAGCGTTCATGCAGCGTGGTCGCACGTTGCTCGGCGCGCTGGCGGATGCGCTGGGCCTGTTCGCGACTGCGGGCCAGAAGGGCATTGGCCTCGGCTTCGGCCGTGCTGACGGCGGCGCTGGCCTCGCGCTCGGCGGCGAGCGCGCGGTTGATCGCCTCCTGGACTTCAAGTTCCCGCTTCCCTTCGGCCGACATCGGGGATCCTTTCCCGTTGGCTGCGGCGAACCGGTCCTGGTCGGCCGCGCACCATGACGAATTGTGCATGCTGGGCAGGACCCGAATGCACCCTCTTCATATAAAACTCTAGGCGTGGTCATTGCTGTATGCAACTGCCCTCATGGGTGAGGGGGTGGGCCTCGGGATGGGAGCACGTCACGTTTTGCTCCTCACTCGCACATGTGACTCCGCTCAAACCGGTGGATGGCAGCTAATGCTTTGCAAAATTGATGCAAATCAAGTATTAAAACCCTGGATATCAAAAACGAAGAATAGTTGGCGCGGCTCAACCGACACACGATCGGTACGCCGCTGATGGTGGCTT
>CAXMPC010000160.1:0-5619 GCA_964195335.1 uncultured Gammaproteobacteria bacterium
TGAGCAAGATCCTCGAGCCGGAGGGTCACAAGATCAATGTCGCCACTAACGGTGAAGAGGGCATCGCCGCCGCGCGGGCGCAGAATCCCGACCTGATCCTGATGGATGTGGTGATGCCCGGGCTCAACGGCTTCCAGGCCACGCGCAAGCTGAGTCGGGATCCGGAGACGGAGGATATCCCGATCATCCTGGTCTCGACCAAGGACCAGGAGACCGACCGGATCTGGGGTTTGCGCCAGGGCGCCAGGGGCTACCTGGTCAAGCCGCCGGACGAGGCCGAACTGATCGAACTCATCAACGAGCTGCTCGGCTGATCAGTAGGTCGCCCGGGGTGGCAGGAACCCACCGGCGCCAATGGGTTAGAATTCACTTGGCGTCGACTTGTCGCCGGCCGAGCGGTTGATTTCGATGGTCCGGTTTCCCCGCGGTGTAACGCTGTTTGTGACCCTGCTGCTGGTTGACCAGCTGGTTAAGCTCGCCGCTCTCTCCATCCTCAAAGCCGGCAACCCCTTCGCCGATCTCCCGTACATCGCTTTTGTCGCCGACTTGAACCGTGGCACCGTGTTCGGTCTCGGCGCGTCGCTGGATCCGCACTTCCGCTGGGTCGCCATCGTATTCGGGCTGGCGCTGCTGGCGCTGCTCGGGTGGGGCGGGCGCGCGGCCCGGGCCAGCGAGGGGGCCGAGGGACGTGGCTGGTGGTTGGCCGCGGCCGGGGTACTCGGCAACCTGCTCGACCGCCTCTGGCTGGGAGGCGTGACCGAGATCGTCCACCTGCATGTGGCGAGCTGGACGCTGTCGCTCAATGTTGCCGACCTCTGTATCGTCGTCGGCCTGCTGCTGCTGCTGCGCGACACCGTCATTCGCATGACGACGCCACGCCACACCCAGGTGCGCCTGAATCCGCCACCGGAGCCGTTGCCGGATCTCTCCAGCCTGCCGCGCGGTATCGACAACGTCCGCATCGACGTCCGCATCAGCCCGCAGTTTCTCAGTGCCACCCGCCGTCTGGTGAGCAGCGTGCTCTACCAGCACATCGGTCACGAGCGTTACGGGGCCAAGCCGACACCACCTTCGCGCCAGGAGTTCAAGGATTTCAGTGCCGCCTACGCGGCGCTGCTCGGCGCCATGGTGAGGTTGGCGAAGCAGGAGCAGCGGCCCTACCCGGTGGTGCTGATGCAGCTGTCGGTGCTGAAGCTGGTCGGCGAGGTGGTGGTGCGCGAGTTCGACGCCCAGATCGGCCACCTGCGCGGCATCCTCGCCGGTGGCGACACCCACTCCAAGGGCGGGCGCAAGATGCTGCTGCACGAGCACATCACCGCCCTGGCCCAGCGTCGCAAGAGTATCGAGCAGCAGGCGCGGCAGCAGCTGATCGACGAAATAAAGCGGGTCGAGACCGGTCCGGGCGTGAAGCTGCGCGACTCTCTGCTCGGCCAGTCGTGGATCATCGACCAGGCGCTGCTGTTCAACCCACTGCTGTCGGCGACCGACCCGCAGGATCCGCAGGTGGTCATGCGCAATTACGTGCTGCTGGGAAAACGCACCGCCGATTGGGATGCGTTGCACCACTTCGAGGTCTACGTCGAACGGTTGTTCACGCGTGCGGTTCCGGAACGAACGCAGAAGGATGAGCGCCGCAAGGAGAGTGGCGGCTCCTGGCTCGCTGGCTCCGACTGGGCGGCACGCGCCGAGCACATCGGCATGGGTGCGGAGCTGCCCGAAGACGAGGGGCACAATCCACTGACCGACGACCCGGTCAATGCCGATATCCTGTTCAACGAGAGCTTTCTCGACGCCTGGCTCGACGAGGTCCGGCGCGAAGGGGTCGCCGAAACCGAGCAGCGCCTGCGCGCCCAGCGTCGCCTGCAGCGCCTGGCGCTGGCCCGGGTGCACCGATTCGTCGACCGCGAAGGGTTGCTACGCTGGATCGTCGCGGCCTACGAGATGGTGCCCGTCTACCGCGAGCACTATCCGACGCTGAACCCGCTGCTGCTGGTGCAGTACCTCGCCACCAGTGGCCGCGATCGGCGCGGCGCACTGCAGCAACTGCGCAAGGCGCTGCGCAAGGGCGGCTCGCTGCGCCCGCTGCAACAACTCGACAGTCGGCTGCAGCGGCTGAACGAACGCCAGATCCAGCACCACATCAGCAGCTTTATCCGCGACTTCCTCGCCTACCGACGCGACCTGCGCAACTACTACCAGATGCAGGGGCTGTTCGAGCAGATTCGTCTGCTCGAGGAGGCGGACGACATCCGCCTGTCGCGGGTCAACAACTGCCTGCACGAGCTGCTCTCGGGGCGCGAGGACGAACCCAAGCACGAGCGCATCCGCTGCCATGCGGTGGTCAAGGCTGACCTGCGTGGTTCGACCACGATCACGCGCCAGCTGCTCGAGCAGGGGCTCAATCCGGCGACCCACTTCGACCACAACTTCTTCGCTCCGATCCGCGACGTACTGCACAACTTCGGCGCCGAGAAGGTGTTCGTCGAGGGCGACGCCATCATCGCCACCGTCCTCGAGTACGCCGACGACGTCGACACCCACATGCCGGTCGCCCGTGCCAGTGCGCTGGCCCAGCGCATGGTCGGGATCGCCGATGCGCACAACCAGATCCTCGAGACGGTCGGCCTGCCGCAGCTGCAGGTGGGTATCGGTGTCGCATTCACCAACGAGTCGCCGACCTACCTGTTCGACGGCGAGCAGCAGATCATGATCTCCTCGGCGATCGGCCGTGCCGACCGCCTGTCATCCTCTTCCTGGCGGCTGCGTGAGCTGGCCGATGGCAGGCAGAACGATGCGCGCCGGGTGCGCGTCTACGAACTCGCCACGGACCACCCGCTGCGTGGCGAAAAGGGCGAGAACCACCTGCGCTACAACGTCGCCGGGGTCGAACTCGAGGGGGCGGGCTTCGAGAAGCTGAAGACTGAGATCGACCTGCGCCGGGTCGAGGTCAGCCAGCCCGGCGGTACCACCTCGTCGGTGTTCCACGTCGGCAAGGCCCCGGACATCCACGGCGCGATGCAGAACCTGGTGCTGCGCGAATCACGGGTGCAACTCTTCAGCATCGACGGCGAGGGCGATGCGACCGGCGAGCTCTACTACGAAGTGGTGACCGATCCGCGCGTGCTCGGCGTGGTTGAACGCCAGAACTCGACCAAGGCCAACGAACTCGAGGTCGGCTAGCCGGCGCGGCTCTTTCGCACCCGCGCCCACTGCCGTTCCAGGCGGGCCGCCGAGACCGGTTGCGCCGTGCCCAGTTCCTGGGCGAACAGCGACACCCTGAACTCTTCGAGCAGCCAGCGGTAGGCGACCAGTTCGGGGTCGGTTTCATCCGCAATTCGCGCTCGCAGCCACTTCGCCATCCAGGGAGCCAGTTCGGCAGCCCGCGCCTGTTCGCGTCCGGATTCCAGTCGCAGCTTCTCCAGGCGGCGCCTTGCCGCCTCGAGGTAGCGCGGCAGGTGGCCGAGCTGGCCCTCCGGTGTCGTCGAGATGAAGCCCGGGAAGACCAGGCCGTCGATTTGTTCCCGCAGGTCGCTGGCGGCGGCGATGTCCTGGTCGAGCCCGGTCAGCGGGACTGCCACCGCGCGGTAGGCAGTCATGATGCCGTCCACCGTTTCGGCGATGGCGGTCGCGGTGGCCAGAAGTTTTGGGCGGCCCGACGCCAGACGGGCGATGAAACTGTCGGCGTCGCGCACGTCGTCGTCGACCAACAGGCGGTCGACGCAGGCAGCGATCATGTCGTCGCGCAGCGTGGCGGCATCGCCGACGGTGACGAACTGCAATGCCAGTCGGTCGGCGCCGGGCAGTTCTCGCCAGAGGTCACGTGCCGCGCGTCCGAGTTGCAGCAGGAACAGCTGGCGCAGGCCGCGTCGATGGGCCTGGCGTGCCGTTTCGGGATCTCCGAGCAGTTCCAGCACCACCCCGTCGCCATGTGGCACCAGTGCCGGCCAGGCGTCGACAGCAACGCCGCCCTGCTCGAACGTGGTGCGCAGCGGCAGGGCTGGGCCGTCCCATGAGGTCATCAAGCGGCCCGGTACGAGACCGTCCGGACATTGCGTGGCTCGGCTCGCCCGGGCGCGGGCGCCGAACTCCCGTTTGAGCACCGCGAGATCATCACCGGAGGCGACGTCGTGGCCATCGTCGTCGATCACGCGCAGGTGCAGGGTCAGGTGGGACGGCAGTGTGACCCCGTCCCAGGCGTTTGCTTCGACGACGATGCCGTGGTGGCGCCTGAGGCTTGCCGCGAGCTGCGAGCGCAGTGGCGCGGTTCCCGGTTGCAACTCGGCCAGGCAGGTCATTGCGGTCTCGGGAATCGGAATGCAGTGACGCCGCAAGCTTTTCGGCAGCGCACGCAAGAGGGCGACGACCTTCTCCTCGAGCAGGCCCGGGACCAGCCACTCGAGCCGGGCCGAATCGAGCTGGTCGAGCGCCGCCAGGGGCACGGTTGCGGTGACACCGTCGGCCTCCGACTCGGGTGCAAAACGGTAGTCGAGTGGCAACTCCAGACGGTCTAGCGGCAGGGTCTCCGGGTAGCGTGCTGCGATTTCTGGGTCGACCCGGTCACGCAGCACCGCGTCACGCTGCATGTAGAGCAGCCGGGGGAGGTCTCGCTCGACCCGTCGGCGCCACACCTCGAAGGTGCCGCGATCGTAGACCGTCTCCGGCAGCCGCTGGTCATAGAACCGGTAGAGGCTCTCCTCGTCGATCAGCAGGTCGCGACGGCGGGTGCGCGCCTCGAGTGTTTCAATTTCGGCAACCAGGTCGCGGTTGTGGCGCAGGAAGCCGCCGCGGGTCTCCAGGGCGCCGTCGAGCAGCGCCGCGCGGATGAAAATGGCACGAGACGAGACTGGGTCGATGGGGCCGAAGTTGACCCGTCGCCGGGGCACCAGAAGCAGGCCGTGGAACGTGACCCGCTCGTAGGCGATCACCTGGCCACGGCGACGCACCCAGCGTGGGTCGAACTGTTCACGCCGCACCAGGTCGCCGGCGAGCTGCTCGATCCAGCGCGGGCGGACCGGTGCCGCTGTGCGGGCGAAGAGGCGGCGGGTCTCGACCAGTTCGGCGGCGACGATCCACGGTGGTGGCTGAGCCGCGAGCACCGAGCCGGGGAAAAGGCGCAACTGTTGGTCGCGGGCACCGCGGTAGAGGTTCCGCTCTTCGCGTCGGGCGACCTTGTCGAGCAGGCCGGCGAGCAAGGCGCGATGGATGGTATCGGGATCGGCTGGCGTCGCGTCCGGGTGCAGCCCCATGTCGCGCACCAGGCGATCGAGCTGCTGGTGGGTCTCCTGCCACTCGCGCAGGCGCATGTACCCGAGGTGGTTCGCCCGGCACCACTGTTGGAGCTTGTTGCGGGACAGGTGCTTGCGTTGTTCCTGCCAGGCCTCCCAGAGGCGCAGGCAGCCGAGGAAGTCCGAGCGTTCGTCAGCGAAGGCGGCGTGCGCGCTGTCAGCCGCCGCCGCTTTGTCGTGCGGACGTACCCGCGGATCCTGGACCGCCAGCGCGGCCACGATCACCAGCAATTCACGCAGGCAGTCGCTGTCGGCCGCCGCCAGCAGCATGCGTCCGAGGCGCGGGTCGAGCGGGAAACGTGCCAGGTGACGGCCGAGCGGGGTCAGCCGATGA
>CAXMPC010000161.1:0-5063 GCA_964195335.1 uncultured Gammaproteobacteria bacterium
CGGACACTCGACCACGAAGTAGGCCGCGTCCTCGATGCCGCCGTCGACCAGAGTTTTTCGGTGGTGCTGACCGCCGATCACGGCAACTGCGAAATGATGATCGATCCGGAGAGCGGCGTGGCGCACACCCAGCACACCACCTTCCCGGTCCCCTGCCTGGTCATCGACGAGGCGTCCTGGGAGCTCGAGCCCGACCCCGGGCTGGCCGACATCGCCCCGACCGTGCTGCAGTTGATGGGCCTGGAGATCCCCGCCGCGATGAACGGGCGGTCGGTGCTGCGGTCGGCCACCCTTCGGGCCGTGGGCGGCCCTCCTACAGAATCCGGAAACGACCACCCGTAGGAGCGGCCCCAAGGCCGCGATCCGACCTGCGCCAGGACCGGAGCACCCTTCGGGCCGTGGGCGGCCCTCCTACAGAATCCGGAAACAACCACCCGTAGGAGCGGCCCCTTTATGCCCCCTGGGTACAGGCCGCGATTATCACCACGTCACCCCAACCACACCGCGTCCCAGTGCGGATAGTCGCCGACGGCCTCGACCAGCCCCGCGCGAAGGGGGTTGCCCACCACGTACCTGGCTAACCTCCTCAGGTCTTGGTCGCGTCTGACGACGTGGTCATGAAATCCCGCTTGCCAAACTGGCCGACCGATTGTGCGAGCCGAAATGGCCTTGACGACCCCGACAACCCTGGACAGCGACCGCTTATGACCAAGATGAAACAACCAGTGGAGATGATCAGGCATCACAACGAAGCAAAGTGTCCGGCTGTGACCGAGTCGATCATTTGCACGCAATGCCTCCACAACCACCCTGGCATTGGAGAATACTGAAAAAAACGGCCTGCGCCCGGACGTCACGGTCGTCACCAGATAGGCGCGGCCTGGTTCGGACATACGCCCCTTGCGGAGCGCGGATTGGTGTGGTGAACGCTCTTCCATGAGCGATGTCCCGGCAGGGTAGTTCAGCGCATCTTCCTATGTCCTGGACGACGCGACTATCGAATAAATCCGACAAAATAACCGATCGGGCCGTGGGCGGCCCTCCTACAGGATCCGGAAATAACTGCCCGTAGGAGCAGCCCCGAGGCCGCGATCCAGCCTGCGCCAGGACCGGAGCACCCTTCGGGCCGTGGGCGACCCTCCTACAGGATCCGGAAACGATCGCCCGTAGGAGCGGCCTCCAGGCCGCGATCCGGCCTGCGCCAGGACCGAACCACCCTTCGGGCCGTGGGCGGCTCTTCTAATGGATCCGGAAACGACCGCCGGTAGGAGCGGCCCCCACACCGCGATCGGTGCGTTCCGTTGGCGCCCTACTTCCCCGCTCTGACCAGCCCGCCGAGTCCAGCCCGCTCCAGCGCACCATTGACGAAACGGCGTACCTCGCTGGCGCTGTCGAGCGTCAGCGCCTCGGTCAGCAGCACCCGCGCCTGCTCCTGGGAAAACGACCGGATCACCCACTTGATCCGTGGCAGGTTGGCCGCATTCATGCTCATGGAATCGATGCCCATGCCGAGCAGCAGCACCGCGGCGGCGGGTTGGCCGGCCATTTCACCGCAGATGCCGACCGGGCGGGCGTGGGCATGACCGCCGCTGACCACCTGGTAAATTGCACGCAACACGGCCGGGTGCATGGCATCGTAGAGGTCGGCAACGTGCGCGTTGTTGCGGTCGACCGCAAGCAGGTACTGGGCGAGATCGTTGGAGCCGACCGACAGGAAATCGGCACGCCTCGCCAGTGCGTCGATCTGGAACACGGCTGCCGGCACCTCGATCATCGCCCCAATAAGCGGCCGCTGTACCGGTTCACCAGCTTCGACGAGTTCGGCGATCGCTCGCTCCAGCAGCTCGGTCGAATCCTCCAGTTCCTGCACCGTAGTGATCATCGGGAACAGCACCTGCAGGTTGTTCAGTCCGATGCTCGCGCGCAGCATGGCGCGCAGCTGGGTCATGAAGATCTCGGGATGGTCGAGAGTAATACGGACCCCGCGCCAGCCAAGAAACGGGTTTTCCTCCTGGATCGGGAAGTAGCTCAGAGGCTTGTCGCCACCTACATCCAGGGTGCGCAGCGTCACCGGGCGTGGCGCGAACGAGGTGAGCACGCGCCGATAGATCTCAGTCTGCTCGTCCTCAGACGGAAACCGCTCGCGCACCAGGAACGGCACCTCGGTGCGGTAGAGCCCGATCCCCTCCGCCCCGCTCTGCAGCGACGGCAGGATGTCGGAGGCGAGACCGGTATTGGCCAGTAGCGGGATGCGTCGGCCGTCGACCGTCTCGGCTGGCAGGTCGCGCAGCTCGCTGAGCCCCTGTGACAGTTCCGCCTCCTCGTTGGCGAGACGCTGGAACTCTTTCTTGACGGTCGGCGACGGGCGCACATAGACACGGCCCTGGTAACCGTCGACCACCACTTCCTCGCCGTCGATGCGCCCGACCGGCAGGTCGTGAACGCCCATCACCGCCGGGACTCCCATCGCCTGGGCGAGGATGGCGATGTGCGAGGCACCCGAGCCGCGAGCCGAGATCACGCCGACAAGGTGGCCGGCGGGTGCCTCGGCGATATCCGAAGCGGTCACGTCGTCGCCAACCAGGACCGTCCCGGGGACGATGGGCTCGCGCTCGCGCGGACCGCTGCCCTGCAGTTGCATCAACAACCGCCGGCCAATGTCGCGCAGGTCGGCCGCACGTTCGCGCAGGTAGGCGTCCTCCATTTCGTCGAATACCTTGGCGTGGCTCTGTACCGTGGCGCGCAACGCCCCCGGCGCCCAGTTGCCAGCGTCAATGGCGGCCAGGGTGTCGGTCACCAGGCTGTCGCCGGAGAGGATCATCAGGTAGGCGTCGAACAGGGCCCGCTCATCGGCTGGCAGCGTCTCGCCAAGGCGGTCGTTGAGGGCGCGGATTTCCTCACGCGCCGCATCGACGGCGGCCTCGAACGCGGCCCGCTCGGTGGCTACGTCGTCGGCCTCGCGGTCGGGGACGGCGTCGAGATTGGCGGGTGGATAGATCACCCGCACCTTGCCGACACCGACTCCCGGGGCCCCGGCAATACCGGCTATCGAGTGGGACTCCAACCGCCCGCCACCGCGCAGAGCCTCAATGTCGCCGTTGACCTCGGCATGGGCGATGGCACCGGCCAGCTGCGCGGCGAGGGTGAACAGCAGTGACTCGTCCTCGTCGCTGAAGCGGCGCGTCTCCTGCTGCTGCACCACCAGGACTCCCTTGATGGTGCGCTGGTGGATGATCGGCACGCCGAGAAAGGCGTGGTAGCGTTCCTCTCCGGTCTCCTCGAAGTACTTGAACCTGGGGTGTTCAGGCGCGTTCTCGACGTTGACCGGTTCAGCACGCGCTCCGACCAGGCCGACCAGGCCCTCGGTCAGATCGAGACGGACCTTGCCAATCGATTCGGGGTTGAGACCCTCCGAGGCCATCAGCACCAGTTGGCGACTGACCGGCTCGAACAGGTAGACCGAACAGACATCGACCGCCATGGTCGAACTGACGCGACTGACGATTACCGCCACCGCCTGTTCGAGATCGTGGGCCTCGTTGACCTCGTGGAGGATGCGCTGCAGCTGGGCGAGCATGTAGAGGCCGGCCTAGCGGGACCGGCGTGGCGCGGGGCGGTCCGTGGCGGCCCGGTCGGCGCGCGGTGACTCCGGACGGCGGCGTGACCGGTAGCCTGGGAAGATCAGTGGCGCCAGCTCGCGCAGCGCTTCACCGTAGACATTGCGTTTGAAAAAGACCACCTGATGCATCGGGTACCAGTAGGTGACCCAGCGCCAGGCATCGAACTCGGGGTGGTCGGAGCGGTCGAACCGCACCTGCTCGTCGGGCACCACCAGCCGGAGCAGGAACCAGATCTGCTTCTGGCCGATGCAGAGCGGGAAGTTGCCGTGGCGAACGAAGCGGTCGGGCAACTGGTAGCGCAGCCAGTCGTCGGTGCAACCGAGGATCTCGACGTGTTCGGGCTCGAGCCCCACTTCTTCGTAAAGCTCGCGGTACATCGCCTGTTCAGGCGTCTCGTCGTCCTGGATGCCGCCCTGCGGAAACTGCCAGGAACGGCGACCGATGCGTCGCGCCCAGAGCAGGCGACCACGGCCGTTACTCAGGATGATCCCGACGTTAGGCCTGTATCCATCCTCGTCAACCACCGAGCACCCTAGTCAAGTATTTGCTACTGAAGGCATTCTCACACAGCGACCAGACCCCGGCAAATGACAGGTGACAGGTTGGCCCACGACCGTGGCAGCCACTATGCTGGGGTTCCCGCGCGCCGATGGGGAGCGCGCGGCGACCCATGGAGACCCGCCTTGGCCCTGGCCCTTTTCGACCTTGACAACACCCTGCTGGCAGGTGACAGCGACTACCTCTGGGGCGGCTTCCTCGCTGCCGAGGGGCTGGTCGACGGCGAGGCCTATGAGCGCGAAAACCTGCGCTACTACCGGGCCTACCAGGCCGGCCAGCTAGACATTCACGAGTTCCTGCGCTTCGCCCTGCGGCCGCTGGCCGAGCACGACCTAGTGCTGCTCGAGACCATGCGCGAACGATTCGTCAGCGAAACCATCACCCCGATCATCGCCCCTGGCACACCGGCGTTGCTCGAGCGCCATCGCACCGCAGGTGACCGGCTGGCGATCATCACCGCCACCAACAGCTTCGTCACCGCCCCGATCGCCGGCCTGCTCGGCATCGGCGACCTGCTCGCCACCGAACCGGAGCGCGTCGACGGCCGCTATACCGGCCAGGCCGCTGGCACCCCCTGCTTCCGCGAGGGCAAGGTGGAGCGTCTCACAGCCTGGCTCGCCGCGGAGGAACTCGACCTCACCGGCAGCTGGTTCTACTCGGACTCACACAACGACCTGCCGCTGCTCGAGGCGGTCGACCACCCGGTCGCCGTCGACCCTGACGAGATCCTCGCGGCCACCGCCGCCGAGCGCGGCTGGCCGGTGATCAGCCTGCGCGGCGCGGCCGCCTGAACCCGGTGACGGTACCGCGCTGGCTGTTTCCGGCCCTCGGACTGCTCGCCCTCGGCAGCTTCGCCGTGGCGCTGGCGACCGGCAGCGTCGCCAT
>CAXMPC010000162.1:0-9475 GCA_964195335.1 uncultured Gammaproteobacteria bacterium
GACCCGAAGCTGCTGCTGACCGCCTCACCTGTCGAGGTGTTCGACACACTCGAACTGCACGCCCTGGTCGCCGACCTGTGGGAGACCATGGTCGCCGAAGCCGGTGCCGGACTCGCCGCGCCACAGATCGGCGTATCTCTACGCGTCATCGTTTTCGGTTACCAGGAGAACCCGCGCTATCCCGACGCGCCGCCGGTACCCGAGACGGTGCTGGTCAACCCGGTAATCGAACCGCTGACCGAGGCCATGGAAGAGGGCTGGGAGGGCTGCCTGAGTGTGCCCGGTCTGCGTGGCCTGGTACCGCGCTACAGCCAGATCCGGTACCGAGGTATCGACGCTTACGGCCGCCCCGTAGAGCGCGAGGTCGATGGCTTCCACGCCCGCGTCGTCCAGCACGAGTGCGACCATCTCGACGGTATCCTCTACCCGCAACGGATGCGCGACATGACCAGCTTCGGTTTTGTCGACGAGTTGACCGCTTCCGGAGCGCTCGACCCCTTGCCGCCGTGCGAGGACCTGCGTGATGGCGGCTCGTCACCGGGATCGTGACGGCCCTCGATCCGTCGTCGGCACGAACGGTCCTGCTCGGCACCGAGGGGCCGTTCTCGTCAACGGTTTTTCGCGAACTGCTCCAGGCAGGGATCAACGTGGTGGCGGTCGTCGTTGATGGCGATCACCACCGCCATCACGCCAACTCGATCGTCACCCTGTCGACTCATGGTCATGGCGAGACGCTGCCATCACTGGCTGCGTCGCAGGGTGTGCCACTACGAGCGGCGCGTGACGTCGCTGATCCGGATTTGGCCGCCTGGGTCGATGACTTTGTGCCGGACTTCATCGTCGTCGCCTGCTTCGAGCAGATCCTGCCGCAGGCGTTCTGCGCCCTGGCACGGCGCGACTGCCTCAACATCCATCCGTCATTGCTGCCGCGCTACCGTGGTCCAACACCGCTGTTCTGGCAACTTCGGGCCGGCGAGCAGGGGACCGGCGTGACTTTGCACCGGGTGACGTCCGTAATCGATGCGGGCCCGATCATCGGGCAGCAGACGGTTGGGCTGGACGACGGCCTCGGTGGTGCCGAGATCGATGAACGGCTCGCGGCGGTCGGTGCGCAGTTGTTCGTCGACGCGCTCGCAGGCGGCCACACGGGCCAGTTTCCGGTTCGTGAGCAGGACGAGGAGCGCGGCAGTTATCAAGGCTCACCGGGCGCGGACGATTTCTGGGTCGCCAGCGACTGGTCAGCCCGCCGGCTATTCAACTTCATCCGCGGCACCGGCCATTGGGGGCATGCCTACCCGATCGACATCGATGGCCGTCAGTTCCTGCTGCGCGAGGCGTTGGCGTACACGGCAGACGATGCGCTATCCGTTCCCTTTGAACTTTCCGGTGATGAAATCCGCATCCGCTGCACGCCGGGGACGCTTCACGCGAGGGTCGGGTGACGGAACCGGTGGTGATGCGGTGTGACCAGTCCACCGTTCGGGTGAGCGCGTGATGGGGTCATTGATGATCTCCTCGGGGGAGGCGCTCTACCTCGGCGGCTGGCTCGTGGCCTGCATCGTGGCCTTCGGCCTGATGGTTGCCAACCGGCACACGTTGATGCTTTTTGGAACCGGATACCGGGCCTACCTGCTGCAACCGTGGAAGGTGGTGACGTTCGCGATCTCGGCGACCGGCATGGTGGTGATCGCGCCCTGGACCGGCGACCCGACCTGGGATTATTTCGATGCCGGCTTCATGGCGTTGCTGACCTTTTTGACCGCACCGTGGAGCGTCGGCACCCTCTATCTCGGCCTGCGTCGGCGGGCCGGCCCGGTCGCGCTCTACGTCGCCGCCTGCCTCTGGCTCTTTTCGGCCAGCTGGTCCTACGATGGCTACATCCTGCTGCGCGACGGTTACTACCCGCCGACCTGGTTGCCGAACCTGTTCGCTTCCTCGGTGCTCTACTGCGCCGCCGGCCTGCTGTGGAATCTCGAGTGGCATCGGGGCCGTGGCGTGGTGTTCGGCTTCATGCGGCCGGGCTGGCCGGAGCCGGCCGGAGAGGGCGGTTTTTCGCGGGTGCTGCTCTACGCGCTGCCGTTCATGGCCATCGCCGCGGCGATGATCGGCGCCTTCCTGATCTGAGCCGGGCGACTACCGTTTCAGCCGGGCACTGTATCCGGCTGTCAGCATGGCGGCCGGATCGGTCCCATTGAGGATCTCGACCTCGGTGGAGATGCGCGCCTTGCCTGCCCCGGTCAACTCCTCGCGGAAGCTGGCGAGGGCAGCGGCGTCGATGATGCAGCGGCAGACCGGGTCGCCGGTGACCGGCTCCTGGTAGCGGATGGTGGCCTCACGCTGGACCAGCAGGGCGTCGAGACCGGCCTGCTCCAGATGCCAGGTCAACAGCACCCAGCCTGTCAGCATGGCCTGGGCACTGAGGGTGCCGGCAAACGCGGTGCCGTGGACGTTGTGGTTGCGGGCGAGTGGCGTGCGCGTCTCGGCCCGGTTGCTGTCGAGGGCGACCAGCTTCAGACCCATGTCGGCGGTCAGCGGAAAATCGCGGTGGAGTTGGGTCTGGATGCGTTCGATCGGCGCCTTCATGAAGCGTGTTCGCTGGTGGCCCGGAGCGGTTTGGCTTCACCGTCCTGCCAAGCGGCATCGACCCGGCGCAGTTCCTTCAACAACGGCCGGGCGACGGTGACGGTGCCGTCGTTGACGAACTGTTCGTGTTGACGCTCGACCAGGTCCGGGTCGTAGAGGTAGTTGACCATGACGCCGAACGAGCCGTGCAAGCGGTCGGGTGAGAGATCCGAAAACGGATTGACCCGCTCGAGGCGGGCGCCGTTGGCGAGGTGGAATGCCGCCACCGGGTCGTAGACTGAATCCTTGCGCTTCGCCCGTGCCAGGTAGGCCAGTGCGAGCCGTGCCAGCGGGGCGTCGAGCAGGTCGCGCCGCGACCCGGGGTCGTCCTCCAGCAGCGCCAGCAGGGCGGTGACCGTCTCGCCTTCACCGCTGGCTTCGCGGAGCTTTTCGGCATGGTCAGCGAGCAGGGCGTTGGCGCGGGTCCGGCCGATCGGGTTGCGTGGGTCGTCCAGGCTCTCAAGCACCTCGCGGAAGCGCGGCAACGGTGACAGCGTCGCGTAGCGGTCGATCCCCGGGAACTCGACGGCCAGTTCGGCCGCGACCTGCTTGATTAGGAAGTTGCCGAACGAGACACCGCGCAGGCCGTCCTGGCAGTTGTTGATGGAGAAGAAGATCGCCGAGTCGGCGGTTTCCGGGTCGATCACCGGGGTGTGGCGGTCGAGCAGCGGCGCCGCGGCGTCGGGCAGTCCCTTCACCAGGGCCACCTCGACGAAGATCAAAGGATCGTCCGGCAGCGCCGGGTGGAAGAAACCGAAGCAGCGGCGGTCGTCGGCGAGACGGCGGCGCAGGTCATTCCAGTCCTGGATGGCGTGCACCGCCTCGTAGGTGATCAGTTTTTCCAGGACCGATGCCGGGCAATCCCAGTCGATGCGCCGAAGTTCGAGGAAGCCACGGTTGAACCAGGAGTGGAACAGGTGCTGGAAGTCGGCGTCGACCGTGCGCAGGTGGGGTCTCTCACGCAGCAGGCCGAGCAGGTGGGCACGCAGCGAGACCAGGGCCGCGGTGGCATGCGGGGCGCGGTTGATCAGCCGCAGCAGTTCCTGGCGCGGCGACTCGACCACCGCGCTCAGGCGCAGGTAGGCGTCGATGTCCTCCGGATCGGCGCGGTAGGCCTCCGCCGCAGCGAGGATGGCGTCACGGTCAGGCTGGAAGTCGGCGGCCAGCAGTTCGAGGAAGGTGCTGCGACCGTCGTCGTCGAGCATCTCGATACCGCGTCGCACCTCGCGCGCCAGTGCCGTTCCGGAGGCCTCGCCGGCCCCTTCGAGCAGGCGCTGGCAGAGGGCGCCGAGGTCCGCTGGTTGGACGCCGTCGCCGGGAAGGTGCAGCAACTCACGGCCACGGTCGGCGACCGAGTCCCAGATCCGTTCGAGCCACGAAGACCTCATATCGCCTCGCCCATCATGGCAATCGGCAGCCAGGTGGCGATCTCGGGGAAGATGCACAGCAGAATGATGCCGAGCACCATGCAGAGCATAAACGGCAGCGCCCCCTTGAGGATGGTCGGCAGCGACACGTCGGGAACGATGCCGTTGATGACGTAGAGGTTGAGCCCGACCGGTGGTGTGATCAGGCCGATCTCCATGTTGATGGTCAGCACCACGGCGAACCAGTAGGGATCGAACCCGGCGTGCGTGATGATCGGCAGCAGGATCGGCGCGGTCATCAGGATCACCGCCACCGGCGGCAGGAAGAAGCCCGCGACCAGCAGGAACAGGTTGATCATGCCCATCAGGACCCAGCGGTTGACGTCCATGTTGCCGATGAACTCGGCCACCGACTGGGTCACGAACAGCAGCGACATCATGTAGGCGAAGAGCGCCGAGGCGGCGATGATCATCAGGATCATCACGCTCTCCTTCATCGAGTCGCTGATGATCATCCAGATCCTGCGCGGCTGCCAGACGCGGTAGATCACCGCGATCAGCACCAGGCAGAACATGGCGCCGACACCGGCGGCCTCGGACGGTGTCGCGACACCGCCGTAGAGCACGTAGAGCACGCCGACGATGATCGCCAGGAACGGCAACACGCGCGGCAGCACCTCGAGTTTTTCCTTCAGCGAAAAACGCTTGGCCCGGTCACTGAAGTTGTAGCCGTGGCGCTTGGCGGTGTAGAGCGACCAGGCCATGAACAACACGGTCAGCATCAGGCCCGGAAGCAGCCCGGCGAGGAATAGCCGGCCAATGGAGGTTTCGGTGGCGATGCCGTAGACGATCATGGTGATCGACGGCGGGATCAGAATGCCCAGCGTGCCGCCGGCGGCGATCGCTCCGGTCGCCAGACCGTCGGGGAAGCCGCGCTTGCGCATCTCCGGGATGCCCATCTTGCCGATCGCCGCGCAGGTGGCCGGCGAGGAGCCCGATAGGGCGGCGAACACCGAGCAGGCGCCGATGTTGGAGATGATCAGTCCTCCGGGGACGCGGTGCAGCCAGCGGTCGAGCGCCTCGTAGAGGTCCTTGCCGGCCGGCGACGATGCGACCGCGGCACCCATGACGATGAACATCGGGATCGACACCAGCGAGAACTCGGCCAGGCCGGCGAAAAAGGTCTCGCCGAGGATGCTCAACGAGTCGGGCCCCTCGAAGGCAACCAGGAAGCCGACTGACACCAGGCCGAGGCCGAAGGCGACCGGGATGCCCGACGACAGGACGACGATGGTCATGACCGCAATCAGGGCGCCAATGACAAGTGGGTCCATTTACTATTCCCCTTCAAACGGGCTGTGCGCATCCATCGCGAACGGCATCGACTGGCCGATAATCAGGCAGAGGATGTCAGCGATGTACTGCAGCGACAGCAGGCCGATGCCGAGCGGCAGGGAGATGTAGGGAATCCACAGCGGCAGCGCCCATACCGTGTCCGTGGTCCAGCCGTTGACCAGCGCCTCGTGGAACAGGTCGTAGCCGGCCCAGGTCAGGATCAGGCAGAAGGTGAGGCCCCCGGTACTGGCGATCAGCGCCAGCACCCGACGACCGCGCTCACCGAGGTAGTGGGGCAGCAGGTCGACGTTGACGTGGCCGCGGATCAGCAGCACGTAGGGGCTGCCGATGAAGGTGGCGCCCACCAGCGAAAAGATGACGTATTCGGTTTGCCAGATGGTCGAAGCGTTGAGGAAGTAGCGCATCACCACCATCTGGCAGACGACGAGGATGGCGGAACCGACCAGGAACGCGGCGGCGATGCCGCACACCTTCGATACGATGGCGACGAACTTGACGAAAGAGTACATGGGCGCCGTCCGCTATCGAGGCTGGAAAAGTCCCGGGTGCGGCGAGGCGCCGCACCCGGGAGTGCGTCAGGCGGTCAGTCTACAGCGAGGGCCTTCGCGATCAATTCCTTGCCGCCCGGGACCTTCTCGGAAAAGATCTTGTACGAGGTCTCCTGAGCGATCGCCTTCCAGGCCGCGGCCTGTTCGGCATTCATCGTCACGACCTCGACACCGGCTTTCTTGTAGACGGTGACCAGCTTGTCGTCCAGCCCCTTGGCCGAATCGGTCATGTAGGCCTCGGCCTTCTTGCCGGCGGCCATCAGCGCGTCCTGCTGGGCCTTGTTGAGCTTGTCCCAGCTCTTCTTGGACATCAGGATCGGCTCGTACATGAACCACAGGGCGTAGTCGCCGGGGGCGGTCAGGCACTTGACCTGCTCGTAGATGCGGTAGGAGACGAAGCTGCCGGAGCTGGTGTTGGCGGCATCGAGTACGCCGGTCTGCATCGCCTGGTAGATGGCTGAACTCGGCATCGACGAAATCGACGCGCCGGCACCGACCAGCATCTGTTCGAACGCCGGACCGGCGGCACGGGTTACCTGCCCCTTCATGGTCTCCGGGCCGAAGATGCAGTGCTTCTTGGAAGCAAAACCGCCGGCGAGCCAGGCGTCGGCGAGAACCACGACGCCGGCATCGTTGATGATCTTCTTGATGTCGTCCATGAACGGCGAGCTGTTCAGGCGCTGGGCGTGATCGTGGTTCTTGACCAGGCCGGGCATCAGCGTGGCCGAAAATTGCGGGTGGCGGCCGCTGGCGTAGTCGAGCGGGAAGGCGGAGATGTCGAGCTGGCCCTTGACCATCGCGCCCCACTGCTCCTTCGGCTTGAACAGCGACTTGCCCGGGTAGACCTTGATATCGAGGTCGACGTTCGCGGCGGCGGTTTCCTTGGCGATGATCTGCACCATTTCGTCGCGGACGTCACCCTTGCCCCCCGGCCACTGGTGCGACGCCTTCAGCGTCGCGGCCTGTGCGGAGACGGCCAGAAGTGTTGCCGAGGCCAGCAGCGCCGTGCCGGTGGCCAGTTTTCTGAAAGCTGTCATCGATGTGCCCTCCTAAGGCGGTTTTGTCTTTTGTAATCGTTGAATAGGGTGGTCGCGTTTCCGTGCCATCCCGTCGACCGAAGGTAAGACACGTCTGTATGCTTGTCAAACGCTGATTGCATACAAAATGACCTTGTGTGAATTCAATCCGGGCGCTATCTTTGGAACCCATGAACACGGGACAGGACGTCGCGCATGGCCGGTGAACGGGTTCTCGAACTGGTCCAGGCCCTCGAGCAGGAGATCGTCACCGGCCAGCTGGCGCCGGGCGAACGGCTCGACGAGGCGACGCTGGCGAGCCGCTTCGGCGTCTCGCGCACGCCGGTGCGCGAGGCCCTGAACCAACTCGCCTCGACCGGCCTGGTCGAGGTCAAGCCGCGTCGCGGCGCCGCGGTCGCCGCGCCCGGTCTCAAGGACCTGCTGGAGATGTTCGAGGTGATGGCCGAACTCGAGGGGTTGTGCGGTCGCCTTGCCGCGCGGCGCATGTCGGGCGAAGAAAGAGCCGCACTTGAGACGGCGCACGAGGCGTGCCGGACATGTGCCGACGACGGTGAGCACGACGGCTACTACGCGGCCAATGTCGATTTCCACGAGGCGATCTACGCCGGCTGCCACAACCGCTTCCTCACCGAACAGACCCGGACGCTGCGTAACCGTCTCTCACCGTACCGCCGGATCCAGTTGCGCCGCGTCGACCGGGTCAAGGAGTCGTTCGCCGAGCACGAAGCGGTGCTTGCCGCGATCCTCGACGGCAACGCCGACGAGGCCGATCGCCTGCTGCAGTCGCACGTTACGGTGCAGGGCGGCTCGTTCGCGGACTTCGTCGCCAACCTTCCGGTACCGCACGATCACGAAACCGTCGGCTGAGCCGGCAGTCGCCATCACGCATCTGCATCCAGTCAACCAGGAAAGACCGTTCGCATGAGCCACGACGCCAACCTCTACTCCCTGCTGCGCCGCCATTTCCCGGCCGCGGCC
The DNA here is from genome assembly GCA_964195335.1 of uncultured Gammaproteobacteria bacterium. Lineage (GTDB taxonomy): Bacteria > Pseudomonadota > Gammaproteobacteria > QNFN01 > QNFN01 > QNFN01. The sequence goes on from CAXMPC010000162.1 coordinate 7,909, forward strand.
GATGCCACCTGCCTCGAGCTGGCTGACGGCAATCGAATTACCTACGCCGACATCGACACCCGCAGCGGGCGCATGGCCGGTCTACTGGCCGATCTCGGCGTCGTCCCCGGTGACCGGGTCATGGTGCAGGTCGACAAGTCGCCCGAGGCGGTGATCCTCTACCTCGCCTGCCTGCGTGCCGGCGCGGTTTTCCTGCCGCTCAATACCGCCTACACGGCACGCGAGGTCGAGTACTTCCTCAATGATGCCGAGCCGCGGTTGGCGGTCTGCAGCCCGGCCGCGGAACCGGGACTTTCACCGCTGGCGCAGCAGGCGAACAGCATCCTGCTGACCCTGGACGACGCCGGTGGGGGGACGCTCATGGGCTGCTTCGCCGAGGCGCCCGACAGCGACCTCGTGGTGCCGATGCAGGGCGACGACCTCGCTTCCATCCTCTACACCTCGGGGACGACGGGGCGGTCGAAAGGGGCGATGCTGAGCCACGACAACCTCGCCTCGAATGCAAAAGTGCTGCACGACTACTGGGGCTGGCGCAACGGTGACGTGCTGATCCACGCGCTGCCGATCTTCCACGTCCACGGCCTGTTCGTTGCCCTGCACACGGCGCTGCTCAACGGTTCGCCGATGCTGTTTCTGAACAAGTTCAATGCCGAGGCGGTTCTCGAGCGGTTGCCGCGCGCGACCGTGCTGATGGGCGTGCCGACCTTCTACGTGCGGCTGCTGGAACACGACGGGCTCGACCGCGGCCGGGTCGCCAACATGCGCCTGTTCATCTCCGGTTCGGCACCGCTGCTGGAGGAGACCTTCCATGCCTTCGAAAAACGCACCGGCCACCGTATCCTCGAACGCTACGGCATGACCGAGGCGGGGATGATCACCTCCAACCCGCTCGACGGCGAACGGCTGCCGGGGACGGTCGGCTACTTCCTGCCGGGCGGCAGCGGGCGTGTCGCCGACGAAAATGGCAACGAGGCGGCCCGTGGTGAGCCGGGCGTACTGGAGATCAAGGGGCCGAACATGTTCCAGGGCTACTGGCGCATGCCGGAGAAGACCTCCGAGGAGTTCCGCGCCGACGGCCACTTCATCACCGGTGACGTCGCCACCGTGGCCGAGGACGGCCGCGTGGCGATCGTCGGTCGCGCCAAGGACCTGGTCATCTCCGGCGGCTACAACATCTATCCCAAGGAGATCGAGCTGCTGATCGACGCCATCCCTGGCGTGCGCGAGTCGGCGGTAATCGGCGTGCCGCATCCTGATTTCGGCGAGGCCGTCGCCGCCGTGGTGGTGCCTGACGGCAGCGAAGCACTCGACGAGGCCGCCGTGCAGGGCGCACTGGCCGACGACCTCGCGCGTTTCAAGCAGCCCAAGCGGGTCTACTTCGTCGACGAGCTGCCGCGCAATACCATGGGCAAGGTGCAGAAAAACCAGTTACGCGCGGATTACGCTGGGGCGTTCGCTAACTGAGTATTTCGCCCCGGATCGGGCCTCCCATATGACCTGTGCCCGACAGGCACCCATCGGCCCGAGGGCGGGCCTCCTACACAAGAATTACCCTGTAGGAGCGGCG
>CAXMPC010000163.1:0-17231 GCA_964195335.1 uncultured Gammaproteobacteria bacterium
TGGGTAGCGATCGAAGATCCGAGCCGCGGTCTCTTTCGCCGCGCCGACGGTCTCTTTCAGGTAACCGCCCATCAGCAGGTTCTCCTCGACGGTCATGTCGGGAAAGACCGAGTTGTCCTGCAGGATGTAGGCGATGCCGGCACGCTTGAGCTTGTCGTTCGGGCTCAGCCGGGTGATCTCCTCACCGGCACAGTGCACCGAACCCCCGGTGATCCGGGTGAAGCCGTAAATCGAGTGCAGGATGGTCGATTTGCCGGCCCCGTTGGGCCCGATAAGGCAGAGCGATTGCCCCCGCCCAACCAGCAGGTCGATGCCGTGCAGGATCTCCATTTTGCCGTAGCCGGCCACCAGGCCGTCGATGGTCAGCAACGGGTCCGGACCGGCCAGTGCGGCCAGCTGCTCGCGAGGCGGGCGTTGCTCGGCGAGTTTCTGGGCCTGACGCGCGACCTCGTCGACCGAGAGGACGACATCGACGTCGCCGAAGCCATAGCCGTGAGCACTGTCCTGCGTACCGGCCATGTCAGTGCGCCCCGAGGTAGGCGTCGATGACCCGCTGGTCGTCGCGGATGGCGTCAGGGGTGCCGTCGGCGAGCAGCTGACCGTGCGCCAGGCAGTAGATGTGCTCGGCCAGGTTCATGATCACCCGCATGTTGTGTTCGATGACCAGCAGGGTGATGCCCATGTTGGCGTTGGCACGCTTGAGCCGGTCGATGATGCCGTTGATCAGCGTCGGGTTGATGCCTGCAGTCGGCTCGTCGAGCAGCAGCAGGCGCGGCTCGTTCATCAGCGCCATGGCGAACTCGAGCAACTTCTGCTGGCCGAACGACAGGTCACCGGCGCGCAGCCATCGCTTGCTGTAGAGGCCGACAAAGTCGAGCAGTGCCTCGGCCTTCTCGGTCGCGGCGGCAGCCGGTTGCCGGAACAGATCGAACCAGCCGATGTCGCGTTGTGATTGGCTGATGACCATGTTCTGCACGCAGGTCATGCCGCCGTAGACACGGGTCTGCTGGAAGGTGCGCAACAGGCCGCGGCGGGCGATGTCGGTGACCCGCAGCCGGGCGATCTCGTGGCCGTCGAAGCGGATGCCACCGGAATCGAACGGGTGGTAGCCGACGATGGAGTTGAACAGCGTCGTTTTGCCGGAACCGTTCGGCCCGATCAGGCCGACGATGGCCCCCTCGGGCACCTGCAGGCTGATGTCGCGGTTGGCGACGACGCCGCCGAAGCTTTTGGACACCCCGGCGATTTCGAGCAGGGCGCTCACGACGCCTTCTCCTCGACCCGGTGACCGAACCGCTCCGGCCAGTGCTCGCGCGCCCAGCCGAGAATCCCCTGCGGGAAAAAGACCACGATGCCGACGATCAGCAAGCCGAGCGCGACGCGCTGCCAGCCGAGCAGGTAGGTCCAGAACAGCTCCTGGGTGACGTGGAAGACCACGGCGCCGAGCACTGGGCCCCACAGCGTGCCCTTGCCGCCGAGGATCGCCATCAGCACCATCCAGACGCCGAAGGTCGGCCCGGCGAAGGCGACATCGCGCGGGTCGATAAAGCCGAGCAGGTTGCCCATGCCGGCCCCGGTGAGGCCGAGGAAAAAGGCAGCCACGCACCACGCCAGCGTCTTGATCCGGGTCGTCGGCAGGCCCATCGCCTCGGCTTTGTCCTCGTCATCGCGGATGGCGTTGAGGCATAGCCCGAAACGGCCGGCGTAGAGTCGGCGCAGGGTCACGAAGGTGACTACGGCCAGCACCATGAACAGGTAGTAGAAGAACAGCTCGCGACCGCCGAGCTCGCCCGGGTAGAGCGGTGGCACCAGGCCTGAGCCGGCGCCGATGTAGTCCCAGCCACTGGCCAGTTCGCCGGCGGCGATGCCGAGGCCGAGCGTGCCGATGGCGAAGTAGTGGCCGCGCAGGCCGAGGATGCCGGAACCGAGGATGGCTGCGATCAGGGTGGCGAGCACCGCGGCGACGGCGAGACCAAGGAACAGTCCCGGGAAGTAGGCCAGCCCGGCGTCGCGCTGGATTACCGCGCAGGCGTAGGCGCCGACGCCGAAAAAGACGATGTTGCCGAACGAGTTGTAGCCCATCTGGCCGCCGAGGATGTCCCAGGTCAGTGCGAACAGGATCATCACCCAGAGCATCGATAGCTGGGAGACGTAGTTCGGCAACAGGTGCGGTGCGGCCAGCGAGACCAGTGCCGCCGCGCCGTACAGGGCCAGGCGTCGGTTCATTTCAGGTATTTCCGCTGCCGGCGCAGCAGCAGGTTGCGCAGCACCAGGATCACCACCATCAGCGTGAAGACGAAGGCGATCTGGAACTCGGCGCCGAGCACGAAGCCGGCCAGGTTCTCGAGCGCTCCGAGGCCGAGCCCGGCAACGACGACGCCGCCGATGTTACCCAGCCCGGCGGTGACGACGATCATGAACGAGCGCACCGTGTAGGGCAGGCCGATGTAGGGGTGGATCGCCCAGGCCATCACCACCAGGGCACCGGCGGCGCCGCACAGGGCCGCGTTCAGGGCGTAGGTGGCGGCGAACACGCGGTCGGTGTCGATGCCCAGGATGCGTGCCGCGCGCGGGTTCTGTGCCGTGGCGCGGATTGCCTGGCCGAGTCGCGAGCGTTTCAGGAACAGCCACAGCGTGAGGCCGATCGTCAGGGTCAGCACGAAGGCGAGCAGCTTGATTTCGGAGATCGACACCATGCCGTCGAGGAACTGCAGCGTGTCCAGGCCGGCCTCGACGGTACGCACGTCGCTGCCGAACAGTTCGTTGGTGAGCTGGGCCAGCAGGATGCTGATGCCAAAGGTGGCGAGTATCGAGATGAACATGTCCTTGTCGACGACGCGGTGGATGACCACCCGGTACATCCCCCAGCCGAGGATAAACAGCACAGCGGCGGCAACCGGGACCCCGAACAGTGGCGGGATGCCAGCCTGAACGAGGTAGAAAGTAACGAAGCCGCCGAGCATCACGTACTCGCCCTGGACGATGTTGATGATGTTCATCACGCCCCAGACCAGCGCCATGCCGAACGCGGCGAGAGCGAAGATGGAGCCGATCAGCAGGCCGTTGGCCAGCAGGTCGACAAGGAAGCCCGGGGCTTCCCAGAGGATATTGATGTTGGCCCACATGATGGGAATCGGGTCGGCCAGGCAAGCGTGCCGGGCCGACCCGTTGTCAGCGACTCAGCGCTTGTCCCACGTCGGGATCGGGTGTTGCAGTTCGCCCGCCGCCTTGTCGACCGGGGCGACGACGACGTACTTGCCGCCCTGGATCTGGCGCAGCGCCATGGGCTTGGCGATGTTCTTGCCGGTCGCGTCGAACTTGACGAAGCCGTAGAAGGTCTGCATGTCGGTCGCGGCGAGGGCGTCGCGAACCTTGACCGGGTCGAACGAGCCGGCGCGCGTGAAGGCGTCGGCGAACACCAGCACCGCGGCCGACGATTCGGCGGCCTGGTACGGCGGCACGTAGTCGTAGGCGGCCTCGAAGGTCTTGGCGAAGTCACCGGCCGAACCGAACACGTCGTCGCGGTAGCTCATGGTCTCCGCCCACTGCGTCGCGCACAGGGTGTAGTCGGACTTGCCGGGGAAGGTCTTATGGATTTTCGCCGACTCGCAGTGGGTCATCGCCAGCATCGGCACGTTGACCTTCATCTCCGAGAGTTGGCGAATGGCCAGCGTCGCGCCCTTGGAGTGGCCGGAGACGACCAGCAGGTCGGGCTTTAGCGCCTTGACCTTGGTCAGCGTTGCCGCCATGTCGTTGAGATCGGGCGGCAGCTTGTCGTCGATGACCAATTTCAGGCCGAGGCGCGAGATGTCGTCGATCACGCCGGCACGGATGTCCTGCGAGAACGGGTCGTTTTCGAATACCCCGGCGACCTTGACCGAGGAGAGGGGGCGACCATTCGATTTGGCGACCTCGGCGACCAGGTCGACGGCCGACTGCAGGTACTGCTCTGAGGTGCTCAGCACCGCGAACAGGTAGCGGTAGCCCTTGTTGAACAGCGAGCGCGAGGCGCCGTTGGCCTCGACCATCGGTACGCCATACTTCTCGGTGACCGGGGCGATCGCCTTGGTCAGGCCGGAACTGTAGGGCCCGAGCAGGAACTTGACGCCGTCCTGCTTGATCAGCCGTTCGGCCAATTGGGCGCCGCGCGCCGGGGTCGACTCGTCGTCGTAGTACTTGACGGCAATCTGGTACTTCTTGCCGCCGACATTGACGCCGCCGCCATCGTTGATCAGCTTGACCGCGAGGTCGTAGCCCTTCTTGGTGTGGTTGCCGGCGGTCGAGTACTTGCCGGTAAGTGATACCGCGGCACCCAGCGTGATCGTCTCCGCGGCCTGCAGCGGGGCGGTCATGGCCAGGCCGAGCCCGAGGAAAAGTCCGGAAAGGGATTTCACCCAAACAGGTTTGGTCTGCATCGTGGTCTCCTTCAGGTGGTCAAGGGCCGGCAGTGCCGACCGTACGTGGACCGATCTGTTTAGTTGTTGTCCTCCAGGGACCCGGTCCTACAGATTCTAATGTAGCGAGTTCGGTGCCGGGAGGCGAGTGACCGTTGTCAATAGTTCGCCACGAGGGCGCGGTCAGGCCGGCCGGCGAAGTATCGACCTCAGGGTGGCGAGCAGCGCGCCGCCGACGATCAGTGCGCAGGCGGCGGCGAGGCGCAGGCTCGGCGTGCCGACGCCGGCGGCGAGCAGCAGCCCGGTCGACATCAGCGGAATGGTGTAGGACCAGGCGCCGAGGGTGCGCAGATTGCCGTGTTTGACGCCGTAATCCCAGAAAAAGAACGCACCGCCGGCCGGACCGAGGCCCAGTGCCAGCACCGCCAGCCACTCACCGACGTCGCGCGGCCAGGCCGTGGTCTCGAACAGCAGGTGGCAGGCTACCGCCAGCAGGGCGCCGACCAGGCAGAAGCCACCGACGGCGTCGGTCGGCACGTGGGCGAAACGCCGGTTCAGCACCGAGTAGCTGGCCCAGGTGATCGCGGCGAGCAGAGCGGCGAGATAGCCGGCGGCATGCGCTTCCTGGAACACGAACCCGCCACCCAGCAAGACGACGGTCCCGGCCAGGCCCATGGTGGTGCCGGCGACATGGCGCCAGGTCAGGTGCTCACCCGGCAGCAGCGCGCTGAACAGCACGATCAACAACGGCCAGAGGTAGTTGACCAGGTTGGCCTCCACCGCGGGCGCGTTCTTCAGGGCGAAGAAGATCAGGAAGTGGTAGCCGAACAGGCCGCTGACACCCAGCGCCCAGGCCGCGGGGGGCTGGCGCAGCCGGGAGATGATGCGCTGTCCGGCGAGTTGCCAGCGGAACAGGGCGATCAGGAACGCGACGGTAAACGCGATCGCCACCATCTGGAATGGTGGCACACCCCCGGACCAGGCGGTCAGCACGGCGAGCGAGGCCCACATCAGGATGGCGACACCGCCGATCAGCGTGCCACGCATAGCGTGGTCGTCGGTGCGGTCGGGCATGCTCGTGAGGACTCTCGGCGGCGTAACGACGAAGTATATCTGCCCGGGTGACCATGGACAGCGCCTGCACGCTACGCCATCCTCGCCTCGACCGAACCGCCTCCTGGAGGGGTTGATGAATGCTGCCCATCGCCAGCGCCCGGCCGTCCTGCTGCTGGTCTGCCTGCTGCTGGCTGGCTGCCAGGCGGCGCCCGACACGCGGCGGGTTGAGCTTGAAGGCGACGCGGAGGCGTCCGAGGCCGTGCGCCAGCGCGAGATGGAACTGGCGGTGTGGATGGATCGCCTGTTGCGCGTCGAGCGGGTCGGCTGGGAGGTCCTCACCGGCGCCGTGGATACCTGCCCCGAGGACGAGGTCAAGGCGCGCTTCGGTGCCGTCGCCTTGACCCGGCACGACTTCGGTCGTGATCTGGTGGCGACGGCCGAGGCGGCGTTCGGACTCAGTGATGCCGTTCAGGTGCTGGCGGTCTTCCCTGGTTCGCCGGCCGAGCGCGGCGGTGTCGCGATCGGCGACGTGGTGCGTTCCGTCGATGGCTGGTCAGTGCCGACCGGACCCGAGGCGCAGCTTCGCCTCGCGGAGCGTTACGCCGAGTTCGACGACAGGGAGGCGCCGGTGACCGTCGTGGTCGAACGTGACGGCACCGAGCTCGAACTGGAAGTCATCCCGAAACGCGCCTGCGCCTACGGCATTGCGCTGCTGTACCGCGATGGCAGCGTCAACGCCTATGCAGACGGCCGCAACGTCATCGTTACCCGTGGCATGGAACAGTTCGCCCACCGCGACGAGGAGCTGGCGCAGGTGATCGCCCACGAGGCCGCGCACAATGCATTGAGTCACCGTGGCAAACGGCAGATCTACTACCTGTTCGGCACCATCCTGGACATCGCCGTGGCCTTCTACGGCGTCAACACCTCGGGCCTGTTCGGGGGGCTCGCCGCAGGCATGAACTCGGAGGCGTACGAGGCCGAGGCCGACTACGTCGGGCTCTACATGCTGGCTCTGGCCGGCTACCCGGTCACTGGCGCCGCCGATTTCTGGCGTCGCATGGCGGCCGAGAGCCCGGGCAAGACCAGCCAGGGCAGTTTTCTCGCCTTCCACCCGGCATCACCGGACCGCTACGAGGCACTTGAGGCGATCGCCGACGAGATCGAGGCCAGGCGCGAAGCCGGCCGGCCGTTGCACCCGGAGCGTGCGCCATGAGCGGCATCGACGACGTCCATGCCGCCCGGCTGCGTGCCCTGCTCGATGGAGATGCCCTGGAGCGTATGCCGGTCACGACGGCGGACGACGACACGGAGACGCTGCACGCGTTGTTCGAGTCGCAGCTGCTGAGTCGCGAGCTCGACCACGCCGCGCGGGCACTGCGCCGCCGCGATATCGGCTACTACACTATCGGCAGCGCCGGTCACGAGGGCAATGCCGTGCTCGGCCGGGTCACGCGGCCGACCGATCCCGCCTTCCTCCACTACCGCAGCGGCGCGCTGGTACTCGAGCGCGCGCGCCACGACCCGGCCGTCGACGCGGTGCGCGACACCCTGCTCGGCGTCGTCGCCGGCCGCGACGAACCGATCGCCGGCGGCCGTCACAAGGTGTGGGGCAGCCGGCCGCTATGGGTCGTGCCGCAGACCAGCACCATCGCCAGCCATCTGCCGAAGGCGGTTGGCACCGCGGTGGCGCTGGGCCACGGTGGCACGCTGCCGGTGCCGCGCGACAGTCTCGTGCTGTGCAGCCTCGGCGACGCCAGCGCCAACCACAGCACAGCGACCGGGGCGTTCAACATGGCGCTCTGGACCGCCTACCGGCGGCTGCCCGTGCCGGTGCTGTTCGTCTGCGAGGACAACGGCCTCGGCATCTCGGTGCCGACCCCGCCGGGCTGGATCGAACACCGGCTGCGGCCGCAGTTCGGTGACGGCTGGTTTGCCGTCGACGGCTGCGATCTCGTCGACGCCCTGAAGGTCGCAACCGCCGCAGTGGCGCACTGCCGACGTACCCGGCGCCCAACCTTCCTGCACCTGCGCGTGGTGCGGTTGCTGGGCCATGCCGGCAGCGACGTCGAAAGCGCCTACCGTGACGCCGACGCCATCGAGTCCGATGCCGCGCGCGACCCGCTTCTGGTCTCGGCTCGACGGCTGCTCGAGCGCGGTGTCGAAGCCGGGTGCTTGCAGGCGACATGGGCTACGGTACGGGAGCGGGTCGCGGCGGCGGTTGAGGTGGCCGCCGATGCCACACCGCTGACGACCCGCGAGGAGGTCATCGCGCCGCTGGCGCCGTGCCATGGCGAGGCTGTCGCGGCCGAGGCGGAGCGAGTCACCGACGCGACCGCGCGGGACGCGGCCTGGGGTGACGCCGGGTTGCCCGAGGACGGCCCGCCACGGCATCTCGCGGTGCAGATCAACCGGGCGCTGACCGACCTGCTGGCGCAGTATCCCGAGGCCCTGCTGTTCGGCGAGGACGTGGCGCGCAAGGGCGGTGTCTACCACGTCACCCCGGGACTGCAGGCGCGCTTCGGTCCGCGCCGGGTGTTCGACACCCTGCTCGACGAGCAGTCGATTCTCGGCATGGCCCAGGGCGCGGCGCTGCTCGGCGCCCTGCCCATCCCCGAGATCCAGTACCTCGCCTACCTGCACAACGCCATCGACCAGCTGCGCGGCGAGGCGGCGTCGCTGCAGTTCTTCTCGCAGGGCCAGTTCCGCAACCCGATGGTGGTGCGTATCGCCGGGCTCGGCTACCAAAAGGGGTTTGGTGGCCATTTCCACAACGACAATGGTATCGCCGCGCTGCGCGAGATCCCGGGGCTGGTGGTCGCCTGTCCGAGCCGCGGCGACGACGCTGTCGGCCTGCTGCGCACCTGCGCCGCGCTGGCCAAGGTCGACGGCCGGGTGGTGGTGTTTCTAGAGCCGATCGCGCTGTACATGACCCGGGACCTCTACGACGCCGGTGACAGTCTGTGGGAAACCCCCTACCCGCCGCCTGGCGAGGCGGTGCCGTTCGGCGCCGGACGGGTCCATAACGCCGAGGCCGGCGACCTCCTGATCGTCACCTACGGCAACGGCGTGCCGATGGCGCTGCGTGCGGCGCGCCTGCTGGACGAACGTCACGGACTCGCCGTCCGCGTGCTCGACCTGCGCTGGTTGGCGCCGCTCGATCACGCGGCGGTCGCCGCTCACGCCCGTGATTGCGGCCGCGTCATCGTCCTCGACGAGGGGCGGCGCAGCGGCGGTATCGGCGAGGCGCTGCTCGCCGGGCTGGTCGAGCAGGGCTGTGGCGGGTTGCCGATCCGCCTGGTAGCCGGCGCCGACAGCTACCAACCGCTCGGTCCGGCCGCCGGGCTGCTGCTGCCGAATGAAGACCAGGTGGTGGCGGCGGCCGAGGCTCTCTGTGTCGAGTAATAGCGTCAGCGCCGAACCAGAACCGGGGAGATGATCCATGTCCGACGCCGCTGACCTGCTCGAATCCCTCGGCCTCGTGGCCGTCAATTCCGGCGCCTGCAGCGGGCCGGACGGCTGGAGCGGCCTGCGCGACGACGACCTGCTCGACTCGATCAACCCGGCCAGCGGCGCCGTGATCGCCCGTGTCGCCGCCACCGACGAGGCCGAGTACATGCGGGTAATGGTGGCGGCCGAGGCGGCCGCGCTCACATGGCGCGAGGTGCCGGCGCCGTGCCGGGGCGATCTCGTCCGCCAGATGGGTGACGCATTGCGCACCCACAAGGATGCGCTCGGCAGCCTGGTGGCGCTGGAAATGGGCAAGATCAAGGCCGAGGGTGACGGCGAAGTGCAGGAGATGATCGATATTGCCGACTTCGCCGTCGGCCAGTCACGCATGCTCTACGGCCGCACCATGCACTCGGAGCGGCCGCAACACCGGATGTACGAGCAGTGGCATCCGCTGGGCGTGATCGGTGTCATCACCGCGTTCAACTTCCCGGTAGCGGTCTGGGCGTGGAATGCCATGATCGGCGCCATCTGCGGCAACGCTGTGGTCTGGAAGCCGTCGGAGAAGACGCCGCTGTGTGCGATCGCCGTCCAGCACCTGTGTAACCAGGTGCTGGCGGCCAACGACCTGCCCGGCATCTTCTCCCTGTGGATCCCGCGCCGCCGTGAGTTGTCGCAACGGCTGGTAGACGACCCGCGCGTGGCCATGGTCTCGTTCACCGGTTCCAGTGCCGTCGGTCGTGAAGTGGCGCAGCGGGTGGCTGCCCGCTACGGTCGGAGCCTGCTCGAGTGCAGTGGCAACAACGCCATCATCGTCGACGAAACCGCCGATCTGGACCTGGCGGCGCGCGCCATCGTCTTCGGCGCTGTCGGCACGGCCGGTCAGCGCTGCACCACCACGCGGCGGGTCATCGTGCACGAATCCCGTTTCGACGACCTCGCCACGCGTCTCAAGGCGGTTTATGCCCAGGTGCGGGTCGGTGATCCGCTCGACCCGGCGACCCTGATGGGGCCGCTGATCGACGCCGAAGCGGTCGCCGATTTTGGCGCCGCTGTCAGCGCTCTGCGCGAGGCCGGCGGCGATGTGCTGCACGGTGGCGGCGTCATCGACGGCCCCGGCCACTTCGTCGAGCCGACATTGGCGGTGGCGGAGGGCGACTGGCCGATGGTTCGGCGCGAGACCTTCGCGCCCATCCTCTACCTGGTCCGGTACCGCGATTTCGAAGACGCTGTAGCTATCCAGAACGACGTGCCGCAAGGGCTGTCGTCGGCGCTGTTCACCCGGGATTTACGTCGTGCCGAAGCGTTCCTGTCGGCGCACGGCAGCGACTGCGGCATCGCCAACGTCAACATCGGGACGTCCGGGGCCGAGATCGGTGGGGCCTTTGGCGGCGAGAAGGAGACCGGCGGCGGCCGCGAGGCGGGATCCGACGCCTGGCGTGGCTACATGCGCCGACAGACGACGACCATCAACTGGGGTGATGACTTGCCGTTGGCCCAGGGTATCCGCTTCGGGGACTAGGCGCTCACCCGACCATCCACCGGCATTGTCGGGCTGAAGCCCGACCTACAGGGTGCTCCGCCGGCCGTTGAGTGGCGTAGGTCGGACTTCAGTCCGACAGGGCGTCTGCGCCGGAGAGCGCACGCCGCAGTGCATCGGCATCGGGCAGTGGCGCCGAGCAGGCAGTGCCACGACAGAGGTAGGCGGTGAACGGCCCGTTGGCCGTCATCGCCCCGAGCGCCCCGGGGAGATCGGATTCGCCTGGAGGGATGACGAAGCGCAGTGTCTCCGGAGCGAGCCAGTCACCGAGGCCATCGAGGGCCTCAGGCGCGGCACGCACCACGACCTGGGACGGAGGCGCATGGTGCTCGGCGAGCGCCAGCAGCAGGCCACAGTGGGCCGAGGCCGCCTGCTCGAGCAGGGCGCCGGCCGCCTTCAAGGCACGGTCGGCGGCGGCCAGGTAGCGCGGCTCGCCGAGCAGGTGGCCGAGCCGCCCCAGGGCACGGGCGGCAACCCCGTTGCCAGCGGGTACAGCGTCATCGCCAAACGGCTTCGGCCGGGTGATCAGCGATTCGTGATCGGCTGCCGTGAAGTGGAAACCGCCGCGCTCTGGGTCCTCAAAGCGGTTGAGCAGGGCGTCGGCCAGGGCGATGGCAAAATCGAGATCGGCCCGGCGCCAGCGCGACTGCAACAGTTCCAGCGCGCCGTCGAGAACGAAGGCGTGGTCGTCGAGGTAGCCGTCAAGGTAGGCGGTGCCGTCTTTCCAGGCGACATGAAGCCGGCCGTCGATCCAGGTCTCTCGGCGGATGAAGTCGAGGGTGTCAGCGGCGAGATCGATCCATTCCGGCTTGGTCAGAAGGCGCCCGGCACGGGCCAGTCCGGCCACCGCGAGGCCATTCCACGAGGTCAACACCTTGTCGTCTCGCCCCGGCCGTACCCGCGGTTCGCGGGCTGCGAACAGGGTGGTGCGAATGCGTTCGATCACCTCCGGATCGGCGGCGCCGTCGTCATGACGGTGCAGGTGCCAACCGCCCTCGAAGTTGGGTCGACCGTCGAGGTCGAAGATGTCGACCGCGGCGGCGAAGTCATCGGGCGCGAGCAGGGCTTCGAGCTGGCCGCGGCTCCAGACGTAGAATTTGCCCTCGTGCCCCTCGCTGTCGGCATCAAGCGCGCTGTAGAACCCGCCGGCCGGGTCGCGCATCTCGCGCACCAACCAGGAAACGGTCGTCGTGGCGGCGTCAGCAAACAGCGGGTCACCGCTGCGCCGTGCCGCCTCGGCGTAGAGCGGCAGCAGCTGGGCGTTGTCGTAGAGCATCTTTTCGAAGTGGGGGATCATCCAGTCGGCGTCGACACTGTAGCGGCAGAAGCCGCCACCGACCTGGTCAGACAGGCCGCCGAGTGCCATGCGCCGCATGGTGTGCATCGCCATCGCCTCGCCACCTTCTTCGCGGCCCGGGCCGAGCAGGAAGGCGAGCAGGGTAGGCTGTGGGAATTTCGGGGCCCCGCCGAAGCCGCCACGACGATCGTCGTAGGCACGCGCCAGCTCGCTGCGTGCCGTCGCCAAGACCGTAGGCGCCGGGGCCGTGGCGTGGGCCGGCGGACCTTGCTCGATCCGGTCCAGGGTCTCGGCCAGCGAGGTGCTCTGCTGGCGGATGGTGTCGCGCTGTTCGCGGAAGACGTGCGCCGCTTGCTGCAGCAGCTGGGTGAACGACGGCAGGCCGTGGCGCGGCTCGGATGGGAAGTAGGTGCCGGCGAAAAAGGGCATCCGGTCCTGCGGGTCGAGCAGTACCGTCAGCGGCCAGCCACCGCCGCGCTGCTGCATTACCTGGTGCACGGTCTGGTAGATCTTGTCGAGGTCGGGTCGCTCCTCGCGGTCGACCTTGATGTTGACGTAGAGCTCGTTCATGACCTGCGCCGTCGCCTCGTCCTCGAACGACTCGTGGGCCATGACATGGCACCAGTGGCAGGCGGAGTAGCCGATCGAGAGCAGGATCGGCTTGTCCTCGCGTTTGGCCTCTTCCAGCGCCGCGTGGCTCCACGGTCGCCAGTCGACCGGGTTGGCGGCGTGCTGCTGCAGGTAGGGGCTCGGCTCATCGGCGAGCGCATTGCGGTGGGATGTCATGGCAGACCTTAATCCGAGTGAATCAGTCAACTATACCCGGTTGGCCGAAGTGCCACCAAGCGGGTGGTATAGTCGCGCCGTCTTTCGCAGCCCCCGGTGACGACCCGGATCCGATGCGCCCGCGCGACCTACTGATTTGGAGCGGATTCGGCCTGCTGCGGCTGCTGTCTCTGCCGCCCTGGCCGCTGCGGCTGCGCCTCGGTCGCGGTCTGGGCCGTCTGCTCTACCACCTGATGCCACGCCCGCGCCACGTCGCCCGGGTGAACCTGCGCCTGGTCTATCCGGACCTCGACGAAAAGGCCATCGAGCGGCGGCTGCGACGCCATTTCATCGAGCTCGGGATCGGCTTGTTCGAACTGGGGCTCGCCTGGTGGGAGCGGGACGATCGTCTCGAGGCGCTGCTGGAAGTCGAAGGGTGGGAGAACGTCGAGGCGGCGCGTGCCGACGGCCGCGGGGTCATCCTGCTGACGCCGCACTGCACCACCCTCGAACTCGGTGGCCGGTTCATGGCCAAGCGGTTGCCAATCGTGGTCACCTACAAGCCGGACAAGGACCCGCTGGTCGACCGCCTGATCCGGGCTAACCGACTGGCGCACAAGCGCAGTGCAGAGCACGATCTGCTGCCGGCCGACGACGTCCGCGGCATGCTGCGCGTGCTGCGGCGTGGCGGGGTGATCTGGTACGCCCCGGACATCAACTACAAGGGCAGGGAGCGGGTGTTCGCCGACTTTTTCGGCGTGCCGGCAGCGACGGCGCCGCACCCGGCGAAGATCGCCGCCCACGGCAAGGCGCGCATGGTCCCGTACGTGGTGGCGCGGCGGAGGGACGGCGGCTACCGGCTGGTGATCGATCCGCCACTGGAAGGTTTCCCGACCGGCGATGCCACGGCCGACACGCAGGTGATGAACCGGGCGCTCGAGGCGCTGGTGGCCCGCTGTCCAGACAGCTACCTGTGGATCATGCGCCGCTTCCTGACCCGGCCCGATCCGGAGGCCGATCCTTACCGGAAAGGTACGATCTAGTCAGTCGCCCTCGGCACCGACCCGCACCGCGAGGACGTCGCACGGCGCCCCGTGCAACACGGAATTGGCGGTCGATCCGAGCAGCAGTGCCAGGCCATGGCGGCCGTGGCTACCGACCACGATCATGTCGACGCCGTACTCCTCGGCCGTCCGCTTGATCTCGGCGCCGGTCGCGCCGAGCGTGACACTGCGTTGACAGTCAGCGATGCCGAGTTCTGACGCCAGGCGGTCGAGGTTCTCGCGCGCCTCGTCGACCAGCCGCCCGTCGACGTCCACCGGCTCGGCCAGCATCATGTCGTTGGAGAGCTCGAGCGGGACGTAGTCGACCACGTGGAGCAGGCTCAGACGGGCACCGTAGCGCTGGGCCAATTCCACGGCACGCGCGCCGACGTGGCGCGATTCCGGGGCGAAATCGGTGGCGAGCAGGATGTGGCTGTAATCGTCCATGCGGCTCTCCCTCGGCCGTGTGATCCGTTATGAATTCTAGTGCCTGTGGTGTAATCTCGCACCGTCACCACGTCGAACCCCAAGTCATGCCTGATACTCTACGCGTCGCCGTCGTCGGAGTCGGCTACCTCGGTCGCTTCCACGCCAAGATCTACTCGGAACTCGACATCGTCGACCTGGTGACCGTCGTCGACACCGATCCCGACCAGGCCCGCGCGGTCGCCGAGGAGTACGGCTGCAAGTGGACCACCGACGCCAGCGAACTGCCCGGACAGATCGACGCGGTGAGCGTCGTCGTCCCGACCCGCTCCCATCTCGATGTGGCGCGACCGCTGCTCGAGGCCGGCATCCACATGCTGCTCGAGAAGCCGATCACCCGGAATACCGACGAAGGCGAGATCCTGGTGCGCCTGGCCGACGAAGCCGGGGTGTTACTGCAGATCGGTCACGTCGAACGCTACAACGCCGGGGTCATGGCGCTGGCCGACCATGTCGACCAGCCGCGCTTCATCGAGGCCCACCGCATCGGCGGTTTTCCGGCGCGTGCGACCGACGTCGACGTCGTCACCGACCTGATGATCCACGACATCGACATCATCCTGTCGCTGGTCAGTTCACCGATCAGTTTGGTTTCCGCGGTCGGCCTGCCGGTGATCACCGAGCATGTCGACATCGCCAACGCCAGGCTGGAGTTCGACAACGGCTGCATTGCCAACGTCACCGCCAGCCGGGTCTCCAACCAGACGCTGCGCCGCATCCGCATTTTCGAGGCCAACAGGTACGAAGCGCTCGACTTCATCGAACAGAAGGGCGAGGTGGTGCGCACCCTGCGCCACGCCGACAAGGAGTGGCCGGAGATCGTGCGCGAGCCGATCGCTATCGAGCCACGCAAGCCGCTCGACGCCGAGCTGGCCGACTTCGCCGCCAAGGTGCGCGATGGTGGCAAGCCCCTGGTCGACGGCCGTGCCGGCCTCGAGGCGCTACGCGTCGCCCAGTTGATCAACCGGCGCATGGCCGAGTGGAAGGAGCGCTCGCTGTGAGCACCCCCCCGGCGGTCCCGTTTCTCGACCTGGGCGCCGAGTTCGCCGAGCTGATGCCGGAGTGGCAGGCGGCGCTGGCCGAAATCGGCTCACGTGGCGCCTTCATCCTCGGTTCCAACGTCCAGGCCTTCGAGCAGGAGGCGGCCGGCTACATCGGCGCCGACCACGCGATCGGCGTGGCCAACGGCACCGACGCCCTGGTGCTGGCACTGCGCGCCCTCGGCATCGGTCCCGGCGACGAGGTGATCACCACGCCATTCACCTTTTTTGCCTCGGCGGAGTCGATCTCGATTGTCGGCGCGACCCCGGTATTCGCCGATATCGAGCCCGGCAGCTTCAACCTCGATCCGGCCAGCGTCGCCTCCCGGATTACACCGAAAACACGCGGCCTGATGCCGGTGCACATTTTCGGCCACCCGTGCGACATGACCGCCCTCAACGCCCTGGCGCGTGAGCATGACCTGGTCGTCGTCGAGGACATGGCCCAGGCCTTCGGTGCCGAATGGGACGGGCAGAAGGTCGGCAGCATCGGTGATGGTGCGGGCACCAGCTTCTACCCGACCAAAGTGCTCGGCGGTTACGGTGATGGCGGCATGCTCTTCTGCCGCGCAGCCGAGGCTGATACCCGCGTGCGCCATCTGCGCAACCACGGCGCCACGGCCCCGTTTGTCCACGACGTCATCGGTTGCAACAGCCGCCTGGACGAGGTTCAGGCCGCGCTGTTGCGGCTCAAGCTGAAGCGCATCGAGGACGCCGTCGCCGGTCGGCGCGCGGTTGCCGCGGCCTACGGCGAACGCCTCGCCGGACTCGGGGGCGTCATCACTCCGCCCGACCCTGCCGGTGGCCGCCATGCCTACAATCTCTTCACCATCCGCGTGGTCGGCGGCCGTCGCGACGCCGTGCGCGAGCAGCTCGGTGCCAACGGCGTGCCGAGTTCGCAGTGCTACCCGCAGGGGCTGCACCTGCAGGCGGTCTACGCCGATCTCGGCGGCCGTGCGGGCGACTTGCCGGTGGTGGAGCAGGCCTGCACCGAGACGCTGTCGCTGCCGGTCTTCCCCGGCATGACCGAAGTACAGATCGACCGGGTCTGCGAGGTGCTTCGGCAGGCACTGTCAAAGTCCTGAGCGGCCCAGCCCACCGAGGAGATCCCAGCATGCGCTTGCGCTATTCACCCACGTCGCCGTACGTCCGCAAGGTCACCACGACCGCGCACGAGCTTGGCCTGTTCGATCGCCTCGAACTGATACCGACCAATGCCTGGGACCCGGCCTCCGACCTGCCGAAGGACAACCCCCTGGGCAAGGTTCCGACACTGCTGCTCGATGACGGCGAAGTGCTCTATGACAGCCCGGTGGTCTGCGCCTACCTCGACAGCCTGGCGGGTGACCTGCTGCTACCGGTGAGCGGCGCCGCGCGTTGGCAGACGTTGCGCAACGAGGCGCTGGCCGACGGTGTACTCGACGCCGCGGTGCTGGTATTTATCGAGCGCGGCAAGCGTGACGAAGGTCAGCGTAGCGCCTGGTGGGAACAACTCCAGCTCGACGCCGTGGCACGTGCACTCGACGCCATGGAGGGGTACGCAGACGGCTTCGGGGCGGAGCCCGATCTGGGCCAGCTGACCTTCGCCTGCGCCCTCGGCTACCTCGACTTTCGCTTCCCCGAAGTAGGCTGGCGCCAGGGACGGGCGAACCTCGACAGCTGGTACGCGACGTTCGCCAGCCGGCCGTCGCTGCAGGCTACGATCCCACGCGATCCAGTCTGAGTTCAGGCGCGAACTGCGCCGCGCCGTAACCGGCAGATGCCGCGATATGAGCGCGGTAGAGTTCCGGGAAATCCTTCACCACCGAATTGCACACGGCAGGCAGTGCCTGCAGCTGCATGGCCCAGGCGGTGATGCGCGGGAAGGCGTCGGCCGCGTGGACCGGCCGCACCTCGTTCAGCAGCGCCAGGCGCAAGAACAGCGGGGCGAAGCTGGCATCGACCAGGGAAAAGGCTTCGCCGTTGAAGTACGGCCCGTCACCGGGCTCGTTCTCAAGGCGTCCGAGTTGTTCCAGCAGGCGTGACCGCGCCGTATCGAACTTTTCCCTGGTGGCAGCCATGGCCAGATGGAAAAGGCTCCCCTGCAACTCGGAGGCGTAGGCGATCCAGGCACGGTTATGCGCCCGTGTCAGCGGGTTGGCCGGGTGCAATGGGGGTGTC
>CAXMPC010000164.1:0-28195 GCA_964195335.1 uncultured Gammaproteobacteria bacterium
CTCGCCTGGGGGGTGCTGGTTGCCGGCATCGTCCAACTCGCCTTCCAACTGCCGGCTCTGGCACGGCTCGGGCTGCTGCCACGGCCGCGGCCGGCATTCCGCGACCCCGGCGTGCGCCGGGTGATGAAGCTGATGGCACCGGCGCTGTTCGGCGCCTCGGTAACGCAGATCAACCTGCTGATTGACACGCTGATCGCCTCGTTTCTCACCGCCGGCAGCATCTCGTGGCTCTACTACTCTGATCGCCTGGTCGAGTTCCCGCTCGGGGTCTTCGGCATCGCCCTGGCGACGGTGATCCTGCCGAACCTGTCGCAGCGCCACGCCGAAACCGACCCTGAGGCCTTTTCACGGACCCTCGATTGGGCACTGCGCTGGGCCATCGTCATCGGCACGCCGGCGACCATCGGGCTGTTTGTACTCGCCGCACCGCTGCTGACGACGCTGTTCCAATACGATGCCTTTGGTACCGACGACGTGCGCATGGCGGCACGCAGCCTGATGGCTTACGCCGTCGGCCTGCAGGGCTTCATCCTGGTCAAGGTGCTGGCGCCAGGCTACTTCGCCCGCCAGGACACCCGGACTCCGGTACGCATCGGCATTATTGCGATGGCGACCAACGTGATCCTGAACCTGCTACTGGTCCTGCCGCTGGCCCACGCCGGATTGGCGCTGGCGACCTCACTGGCGGCCTTCGTCAACGCCGGACTGCTGTTCCGCGGACTCCACAAAGAGAAGGTCTACCGGCCGCGCCCGGGCTGGTCGGCCCTGGCATGGCGCGTTGCGATCGCCAGCCTGGCGTTGGCGGCGCTGCTCTGGTGGGGTGCCGGCGATCTCGGCCAATGGTTTGCCTGGTCTGGCTACGAGCGTGCCGGCCAGCTGCTGCTGTGGGTCGTTGCCGGCGCTATCGCCTACTTTGCCGTGCTTGCCGCCGCGGGCCTGCGGCCGGCCCACCTGCAGTCGAGCGTGACCGGCGGCGGTGACCGGGCATGACGCCATGGCCGGGCCAGGGGTAATTCCTTATACTCCCTAGCTTTTGACGAAACGGTCGTGCGGTGTGGCACGATCGCGGGCAACGATGGAACTGATTCGCGGGCGGATCAACCTGCGGCCGCGACACCGCGGTTGTGTGGCGACAATCGGCAATTTCGATGGCGTCCACCTGGGTCACCAGGCGGTCCTCGGTGAGCTGATAGCACGCGGGCGAGAGTTTGGCGTGCCGACCACGGTCGTGACTTTCGAGCCGCAGCCGCTGGAATTCTTCGCTGCGGACAAGGCGCCGCTGCGCCTGACCCAGTTGCGTGGCAAGCTCGATATGCTGGCCAAGGTCGGGATCGACCGGGTGCTCTGCCTGCCATTCAACCGGCGCCTGGCGGGCATGCTGGCGGAGGAGTTCATCTCCGAGGTGCTGGTCGAGGGCCTCGGTATCCGGCACCTGATCATCGGCGACGACTTTCGTTTCGGCGCCGGTGGATTTGGTGACTTCGAGCAACTGCTCAATGCCGGGCGCCAACATGGCTACACCGCCCTCGAGATGCCGACTTTCCTGCTCGATGGCGAGCGGGTCAGCAGCACCCGGGTCCGCGAGGCCCTGGGCCGGGATGACCTGCTGGCAGCAGAGCGGCTGCTCGGACGGCCGTACGCGATTTTCGGCGCCGTGCGCCACGGCGACAAACGTGGGCGGACGATCGGTTTCCCGACCGCCAACATCGACACCTGGCACAAGGTGGTGCCGGTACGCGGGGTCTACGCGGTGCAGGTCGCCGGCGTGGCCGACGGTCTCTGGCCAGGCGTGGCGAATATCGGCCAGCGGCCGACGTTCGGTGGCAAAGAGGCACGGCTCGAGGTGTACCTGTTCGATTTCAACAGGGACATCTACCACCGGCAGCTGCGGGTCGACTTTCGCGCCAAGCTGCGTGATGAGCACCACTTCGAGTCGATCGACGACCTGAAGGCACAGATCACCGCCGACGCCGCCGCCGCCCGCCACGTGCTCGACGAACTGCAGGACCAGGTGTCCTGGAACCCGAACGCAGGTTGAACGACCTGATAAACGAAACGACGACTGGACCGACGATGGCCGATTACAAACATACCCTGAACCTGCCGCGGACCGATTTCCCGATGCGCGGCAACCTGCCCAAGCGTGAGCCCGAACGGCTGCAGCGCTGGAAGGAACTCGACCTGTTCCGACGCATGCAGGAGGTGCAGCAGGGGCGGCCGAAGTACGTGCTGCACGACGGCCCGCCCTACGCCAACGGCACCATCCACATCGGCCACGCCGTCAACAAGGTGCTCAAGGACATCATCAACAAGGCACGTGCCCTCGACGGCTACAACGTCCCCTACGTGCCGGGCTGGGATTGTCACGGCCTGCCGATCGAGCACCAGGTCGAGAAGACCCTGGGCCGCGTCGGTGACAAGGTCGACGCTCGCACCTTCCGCCAGGCGTGCCGCGATTTCGCCGCCGAGCAGGTCGATGGCCAGCGGGCCGATTTCCAGCGCCTGGGCGTGCTCGGCGACTGGGAGCATCCCTACCTGACCATGGAGTTCACCACCGAGGCCGACATCATCCGCTCGCTCGGCCAGGTCTACGCTAACGGTCACGTCATCCGCGGCTACAAGCCGGTCCACTGGTGCACCGACTGCCAGTCGGCGCTGGCCGAGGCCGAGGTCGAGCATGCCGACAAGCGCTCGCCGGCGATCGACGTCCGCTTCCCGGCAGTCGACGGCGATGCGCTCCTGGCCCGAATGGAGGCCGTCGATGGCGGTGGCAGTGGAACGGTGTCGGTGGTCATCTGGACCACCACGCCGTGGACGCTGCCGGCCAACGAGGCGGTCGCGCTCCACCCGACGCTCGACTACGTGCTGGTCGAGGGTGGTGGCGAGCGGCTGCTGCTGGCCGAGGCGCTGTGGCAGGACGTGCTGGCCCGTGCCGGTATCGATGACGGTCGCGTGGTCGCACGGGCGAAAGGCGCGGCACTCGAAGGGCTGCGCGTCAGGCACCCGTTCCTCGACCGCGACGTGCCGGTGATCCTTGGCGACCACGTCACGCTGGAGGCCGGTACCGGCGCCGTCCATACCGCTCCGGGGCACGGCCTAGAAGACTACATCGTCGGTCAGCACTACGGCCTGCCGGTCGACCACCCGGTGGGTGATGACGGTTGCTTCCTGCCCGGCACCGAGCTGTTCGCCGGCCTGCACGTGTTCAAGGCCAACGACCGCGTGGTCGAGGTGCTAAACGAGCGCGGCAACCTTCTGCATGTCGCGCCGCTGGAGCACAGCTACCCGCACTGCTGGCGCCACAAGACACCGATCATCTTCCGCGCCACGCCGCAGTGGTTCATCACCATGGACGGCAACGGCCTGCGCGAGCAGGCCCTGAAGTCGATCGAGGAGGTCAGTTGGCACCCGGAGTGGGGCCAGGCGCGCATCGACGGCATGGTGCGCAACCGCCCCGACTGGTGTATTTCGCGCCAGCGCAGCTGGGGTATCCCGATCACGCTGTTCGTTCATGTCGAAAGTGGTGAGCCGCACCCGCGCAGCCTGGAGTTGATCGAGCAGGTGGCTGAGCGGGTCGAACAGGGCGGCATCGATGCCTGGTTCGATCTCGACCCGGCCGAACTGCTCGGTGACGAGGCGGCCGAGTACCGCAAGGTCGACGACACCATGGACGTCTGGTTCGACTCCGGTACCACTCATTTCAGCGTGCTCGAACGGCGTCCCGAGCTGGCCTTCCCGGCCGATCTCTACCTCGAGGGTTCCGACCAGCACCGCGGCTGGTTCCAGTCATCCCTGCTCACCTCGGTCGGCATGCACGGCAGCGCGCCCTACAAGGATGTCCTGACCCACGGTTTCACCGTCGATGCTGACGGCCGCAAGATGTCGAAGTCGCTCGGCAACGTGGTCGCACCGCAGAAGGTGATGAACCGGCTCGGCGCGGACATCCTGCGCCTGTGGGTCGCCTCGACCGACTACCGCAACGAGATGAGCGTCTCCGACGAGATCCTCACGCGCATGGCCGACGCCTACCGGCGCATTCGTAACACCTCGCGTTTTCTGCTATCCAACCTGGCCGGTTTCGATCCGGCCACCGACGCCGCCGCCCCGGGGGAGATGGTCGAACTCGACCGCTGGGCGTTGCAGCGCGCCAGCGAGCTGCAGGCGGAGATCGTCCGCGCCTACGAGACCTTCGAGTTCCACCTGATCTACCAGAAGGTGCACAACTTCTGCAGTGTCGACATGGGTTCCTTCTACCTCGACATCATCAAGGACCGGCAGTACACCACCAGGGTGGACGGCCGGGCACGGCGTTCGGCCCAGACGGCGATGTACCACATCGTCGAGGCCTTGAGCCGCTGGCTGGCGCCGGTGCTGAGCTTCACCGCAGACGAGATCTGGGAACAGATCCCGGGTGCGCGCAGTGAGTCGATCTTTCTCGAGATTTGGTACGACCTGCCGCAGGCGCTGCCTGAGGCCGAGGTGGCGCCGTTCATGGCCCGCTGGCAGGCGCTGACCGCGTTGCGCGACGCGGTCAACGACCACCTCGAGGCGGCGCGCCAGGCCGGCTCCATCGGCGGCTCGCTGGATGCCGAAGTGACCGTCCATGCCCGCCTCGGTAGCGAGGCCGACCGTGACCGCCACGATGAACTTGCCGCACTCGGCGACGAATTGCGCTTCGCCCTGATCACCTCTTCGGCGATGCTGACGACTCTGGATTCCGATGCCGAACTGCCCGAAGGGGCCGCGGAACTCGCCTGGAGCGATGCCGATGGCGAAGCGCACCGCTGGGGTGTCACGGTGACCCGCTCCAACCATGCCAAGTGTCCGCGCTGCTGGCACCACCGGGCCGAGATCGGCAGTGACCCGGCCCATCCGGAACTCTGCGGGCGCTGCGTCGTCAACGCCTTCGGTGAAGGCGAGACCCGGCGCCACGCCTGACGGACGCGCATGGTGCACGGTAGCGGGGGACGGTTCGGACTGGCACTGCTGGTGCTGGCGCTTGACCAGGCGACCAAGCTGTGGGCCGCAACCGCGCTCGACTACGGCGTGCCGGTGGCACTGCTGCCGTTCTTCAACATGACCCTGGTGCACAACCCCGGCGCGGCATTCAGCTTCCTCGCCGATGCCGGCGGCTGGCAGCGGATCTTCTTTATCGTGCTGAGCACGGGGGTCAGCCTGGTGCTGGCGGCCTGGATCTGGCGTCTGCCGCACACGATGCGGCTGCTCGGGATCGCGCTGGCACTGGTGCTCGGCGGTGCGCTCGGCAACCTGGTCGACCGCATTGCCTACGGTCACGTAATCGATTTCATCGACCTCTACGCCGGCGGTTGGCACTGGCCGGCATTCAATGTCGCCGACAGCGCGATCTCCTGCGGCGTGGTCCTGCTGTTGATCGATGGGCTGTTCGGCGGTCGCGGGCGTAACTGACGCCTCCGACCGCCAGATCACCGATCACCGTCACCCCGCCACTGACCCCGACGCATGGACTTCGCCGCCGTCACCTCTGCCTTCGTGCTGCTGTTCCTTGCCGAACTCGGCGACAAGACCCAGCTGATGACCATGACCCTGGCACACCGCTACCCGGTACGCCCGGTGGTGGCCGGTGTCTTCAGCGCTTTCCTGCTGCTCAACCTGCTCGCGGTCGGGGTCGGTGCGGCGCTCTACCGTTACCTGCCAACGGAGGCGGTGCTGGTTGCCGCCGGCCTGCTGTTCCTGTTCTTCGCCTGGCGCTCGTGGTGCGAGGCGGGCAAGGACGATGACGAGGAGGCGGAGGCCACCGACGGTCGCGGCGCCTTTGTCGCCAGTTTTACCCTGACCTTCGTCGCCGAACTCGGTGACAAGACGCAGCTGGCGCTGGTCGCGCTGGCGGCCGGCAGCGGGGCGGTCTGGTCGGTATTCGTCGGTGGCACGCTGGCACTGTGGGCGGTGTCGGCGATCGGTATTGTCGTCGGCAACACGCTGCTCAGGCGCTTGCCCCGGCACTGGATGCATCGCGCTGCGGCGCTGCTGTTCGCGCTGTTCGGCCTGCTGGCACTGGGGAAGGTACTGCTCGGAAGCTGAGTTGCCGACTACCAGGCACCGCTCTCCCAGAAACGGTGGTAGCGGGTCAGCCACGGCGCCAGGTCGAACCCCTGGGCCGCGATCCAGTCGTCGTCGTAGCAGCTGTCGAGGTAGCGGTTGCCGGCGTCGCAAATCAGCGTGGCGATGGCGCCGTCCTGGCCCGCTGCCGCCATCTCTACCGCAAGTTCGACCACGCCGTGCAGGTTGGTCCCGGTCGACGGTCCGTATTTGTGGCCCAGTACCTGACCGAGGAAGCGCACCGCGGCGATGGACGAGGCGTCGGGGACGCGGACCATGCGGTCGACCACCTCCGGGATGAACGACGGCTCGACCTGTGGCCGGCCGATGCCTTCGATGCGCGACGGCAACTCGCAGGTCAGACCGGCGTTACCGCTGTGGTAGTAGTCGTAGAAGACCGAGTTCTCCGGGTCGACCACGCAAATGCGGGTCGGGTAGCCCTTCCTTGTAACGGGTGTAGCGGCCGAGGGTGGCCGAGGTGCCGCCGGTGCCAGCGCCGCAGACGATCCACTCCGGAGCCGGGTGCTCCTCCTTGGCCATCTGCGCGAACATCGATTCGGCGATGTTGTTGTTGCCGCACCAGTCGGTCACCCGCTCAGCGAAGGTGAACTGGTCCATGTAGTGGCCGCCGGTCTCGGTGGCCAGGCGCCGGGCGGCGTCGTAGATGGTCTCCGGCGGGTCGACGAAATGGGCCTCGCCGCCGTAGAAACCGATCTGGGCAATTTTTTCGTGCGAGGTCGAGCGCGGTACGACGGCGATGAAACGCAGGCCAAGCAGGCGCGCGAAATAGGCTTCGGAGACCGCGGTGCTGCCGGAGGAGGCCTCGATGACGGTGGTCTGCGGGCCGATCCAGCCATTGCACTAGCCGTACAGGAACAGCGAGCGTGCCAGCCGGTGCTTCAGGCTGGCGGTCGGGTGGATCGATTCGTCCTTGAAGTAGAGTGTGATGCCCGCCAGCGAGGGCACGTCGACGCGGAACAGGTGGGTGTCGGCGGAGCGGTTGAAGTCGGCATCGATGCGACGGATCGCCTCGTCCATCCAGGCCCGTTTGTCGTTCATGTGCTGCTCTCTTGTCCGTGCTCTAGTTCCAGGCCGGCAAGGCGCCGTAGCCGTGGCCAGTCGAAAGCCGGCCCGGGGTCCTCCTTGCGACCCGGTGCGATGTCACTGTGACCGACGATTCGTCCGGGCGTGATGGCCGGGTACGCGGCACGAATGACGGTGACCAGTGCCGCCAGGGTCTCGTACTGCGCCGTAGTGAAGTGGTCGCCCGGCAGTCCCTCGAGCTCGATGCCGATGGAGAAGTCGTTGCAGCGTTCGCGGCCGTCGAATGAGGAGGCGCCGGCGTGCCAGGCGCGTTGGTCGAGCGGCACGTATTGGACGGCACGCCCGGCCCGGTCGACCAGCAGGTGAGCCGAGACCCGCATGTCGTGCACCTCGGCGAAGTAGGGGTGCTCGTCGGGCGGAAGCCGGTTCTGGAACAGGGCGTCGACCCACGGACCACCGTAATCGCCCGGCGGCAGGCTGATGGCGTGGATCACCAGCAGGTCGATTGGGCACCCCTGCGGTCGCGGGTCGCAGTTGGGCGAGGCGCTGAAGGGCAGCGGCCGCAGGCGGCCGCTCGCCGGGTCGTAGGCGAGATCCGGTGGCGCTCCGTTCGGCGGGGTAAGGGTCACTCCGGCAGCAGTCCGCGCAGTACCATGTCGGTGAAACTGACGATCCCGACCACCTTGCCGTCCTCGGCCACCGGTGCCCGCGACAACTCGAAGCGGTCGAACAGCCTGGCGCAGTAGCGGATGTTCATCTCCGGGTCGACGGTGATTACCGGCTTGGCCATCACCTCGTAGACATTGACTCGCTCCGGCGACCGGTTTTCCCCGATCACCTTGCGTGCGACGTCGGAGAGCAGCAGCATGCCGTACTCGTCGTCGTCGTGCCGCTTGTTGACGATCAGGCACTTGGTCTCGATGTGGCGCATCGACTTGAGGGCGTCGAATACCGTCGTCATGCTGTCGACGGTATCGAAGTCCGTCTTCATGACTTGCCGTACCCGGACGATCTGTTCGCTCATAGCTTCTCCTCCACCACGTTGCTCAGCTTGCGTATCTGGTGGCTGACCCCGACAGCATCCTCGACATCGACCTGGAAGGCGATGCCGGCACCGGCCTGGCTGTCGAACTCGCCGACCTCGGCGATGGTTTCGAGGATGTCACGCGAAAGGTGTTCCTCGACCAGAAACAGCAGCACGTCACGCTGGGTCTCCAGGCTCAGGCCGAAGAAGGTCTTGGCCTGCTCTACCCCTTCGCCACGCGCCTGGTTGATGACCGTGGCGCCGGTGGCGCCTGCTTCCCGCGCGGCATCGAGCACCTTGTTGGTCTTGTCGTCCTCGACGAGGGCGATGATCAGTTTGAAATGCATGGTCAGTCTCCTTCTTTTCTGGCCCGCGCATCGCGGCGGGCACGCCATTCACTGAGTTGGGCATAGGCCATCACGGACATGATCGGGAACAGGCTGGCGAACGCGATCAGACCGAAGCCGTCGAGCAGGGGGCTGCGACCGGGCACCGTGCTGGCCAGGCCGAGACCGAGCGCGGTGACCAGGGGCACGGTGACGGTCGAGGTGGTGACGCCACCGGAATCGTAGGCCAGCGCGACGATCATCCGCGGGGCGAAGATGGTCTGGATGATCACCATCACGTAGCCGGCGACGATGTAGTAGTGCAGCGGGGTGCCGGTGATGATGCGGAAGGAACCCAGGGCGATGCCGATGGCGACGCCGATGGCGACCGCCACCCGCAGGCCCCGGATCGAGATCGCACCACCGGAGACCTGGCGTGCCTTCATCGCCACGGCGATCAGCGACGGCTCGGCGATGGTGGTCGAGAAGCCGATCGCCGCGGCGAACAGGTAGACCCAGTAGTAGTCGTTCCACTCGAGAATGTCGCTGGCGTCGTCGATAAGGAAGCTCGGATGGGTCAGCTGTGCGGCCATTACCTTGCCGAGCGGGAACAGCGCCTTTTCGAGACCGACCAGGAACAGTGCCAGGCCGCAGAGCACGTAGACGAAGCCGAGCAGCACCCGCTTCATGTTGGGTATGCGCTCACGCAACACCAGGAATTGGAAGCCGAACAGGATGCCGGCGATCGGCAGCACGTCGCCGAGCGTCTCGAAGAAGGTCTTCAGGAGTTCGACGACCAGTTCCATCAGTAGACCATCCCGAAGCCCATGACGAAGATCATCGGCGTCAACGAGGCGAAGGCGATCAGGCCGAACCCGTCGGTCATCGGGTTGCGCCCACGGATGCTCGATGCGAGGCCGACGCCGAGTGCGGTGACCAGCGGCACGGTGATGGTCGAGGTGGTGACACCACCCGAGTCATAGGCGATACCGATGATCTCCTGCGGGGCGAACTCGGTCATTACCACCACGCCGACGTAGCCGGCGATGATCAGCCAGTGGATCGGCCAGCCGCGCAGGATACGCAGCACGCCGACGATGATGGCAAAACCGACCGACAGCGCGACGGTCAGGCGCAGCCACCAGGCGTAGTTCTCGCGCTCGGCCTCGACGTTGGCGATGACGCCGGCCTCGGCAGCGACCTCGGCGGCCTCCTCGGCGACGGCGATCAGGGCCGGTTCGGCGATGGTGGTGCCGAAACCGAGGGCGAAGGCGAAGGTGAGCAGCCAGAAGACGCTGCCTTTGCGGGCGAAGGCGTAGGCCATCGCTTCACCGATCGGGAACAGGCCGAGGTCGAGACCGCGGATGAACAGGGTCAGGCCGATGATCACCAGCAGCGTGCCGACCAGCAGCTCACCGAAGTTCGGCAGCGGCTGCTGCAAAACGGCGAGCTGGAAAAAGGCGACGACGAAAATGATCGGCGCGAGATCGCGCAGGCTGTCGAGTGCGGTAGCGAGAAAGGCCAGCAGCTGTTTTTTCACGGCATCCGGGGCCTTGGTGCGCAGTGGCGCCTGTCCATGGTCACTGTTCTCACTTTCGAGGCATTATGCCCGAACGCCTGGGGTGGCCCAACGCATCGCGACATTGCCGCCAGCAAGCCCGACGGCGGACAATGACACCAGGGAGCCTCTGATCAAGTCATGAATTCGTATCTTGCGCCCTATATCTGAATATTCTGAATCACAATCCACTTCGTCCAGACTTGACCAGAGTTCCTCGGGAGGAGATATGAACGACGACAACCGACTGGTCGGAGGAGTGCACGCCGTGCGCGCTGCGCTGGCACACGCCGGCAGTGTCGAACGGCTCTGGGTCGACCGCCGGCGCCGCGACGGTCGTCTGCGCTCGCTGACCGACCTGGCGCGTCATGCCGGTGTCCCCATCGAGCGAATCGGGCGCGAGGAACTCGACGCCATGTTGCCGGGGGTCAACCATCAGGGGGCGGTGGCCCGCTGCAGCGGGCCGGCGGCGGGCGACGAGACGCAACTGCAACAGCTGGTGACCGCAAGCGAGACGCCTTTGCTGCTGGTCCTGGACGGCGTGACCGACCCGCACAATCTCGGTGCCTGCCTGCGTACCGCCGACGCGGCCGGGGTCGATGCCGTCGTCGCCCCGCGTGACCGTGCCGCTGGCCTCGGGGCCACCGCGCGCAAGGTGGCGGCCGGGGCGGCCGAGAGCATGCCGTTCATCCAGGTGACCAATCTTGCACGTACCCTGACCTGGCTCGCCGATGCGGGGGTTTGGCGCATTGGACTGGCCGGGGAAGGGGACGAAGTGCTGCACGCCGCCGACTTGCGCGGACCGCTGGCACTGGTGCTCGGCAGCGAGGGGCGCGGACTGCGCCGGCTGACCCGGGAGCACTGCGACCGGCTGCTGCGGATCCCGATGTTCGGTGCGGTCGAGAGCCTGAACGTTTCGGTCGCGGCCGGTGTCACGCTGTTCGAGGCCGTCCGACAGCGCGGCACGGTCGACGGGAATTGAATTACCGGCAACGAACCGGTAGAAGGGGATGGCCGGTTCACCGGTCCACAACGATTATTTCAAGGAGGAATTCTCACATGAAACGTATTGCCATCACACTTTGCGCCCTGTTACTTCCGGTGACCGGGTTTGCCGCCGACTACATCACCAACGCCGGCGAGATCGTCAAGGCGGCCGACTGGGAGAAGATGCAGACCATCACCGTCGAGTTCGAGGAGCACGCCTACACGCCGGAGAATATCGAACTCAAGGCAGGCCAGGCCTACAAGCTGGAGCTGAAGAACATGGGCGAGAAAAAGCACTACTTCACCGCGCCTGGGTTCTACAAGGCGATCGCCACGCGCAAGGTGCAGTCGAACAAGGACGGCGAGATCAAGGCGCCGTACTTCACCGCCATCGAACTGATGGTCGGTGGCCAACTTGACCTCTACTTCGTCCCGGTGACCAAGGGTGAGTACCCGGTCTACTGCACCATCGACGACCACCGCGAACAAGGCATGGAAGGCAAGCTGGTGATCCGTTGATCGCCCGACCGTGAACTGCCTGCGCGGCATCCTGCTTCTGTTGGCGGTCGCGGCCGGATCGAATCCGGTCGTGGCCGCCGATTCCATTGTTCCCGCGGAAATGCCGGCGGCGGCGCAGCGGGTGCCGGTGGCTGCGCTGGAAGCCCCACCCACGGTAGACGGCGATTTCGGCGACTGGACGGACGATGGCTGGCTTACGGTCACGGTCCAGCCGGCGGTAAAGGATGATGCCGACAACCGTCTTGGCACGATCGAGGTGCGGTTGCGTGCGGGCGTCCATGGCGATCGCTTCTTCCTCGCCGCCCGTTGGCCGGACCGGCGCGCCGACACCACCTACAAGCCCTGGGAGTGGCGCAACGACCGTTATCGGCGGGGCAAGCGCCTCGACGACATGTTCGCGGTGCGTTTCGATCTCGCCGGCGACTACCACAATTGCATGATCGCCGACGTCGACTACCGGGTCGATGTCTGGCTCTGGTCAGCGGGTCGCAGCAACGTGGCTGGATTCGCCGACGATACCTGGCAACTGATCACCACCAAGTTCACCGAGAACGCGGCCGAGTACACCGGTCCGGAAGGCAAGACCGTCTACATCAGGAAGAAACGTGATGCGGGCTCGCCGGTGTTTGCCAGCACCAAGCCTGACCGGCGTACGTTCCAGGGAGAGAAACTGCCGGGAATCAGGTGGGACACCACGCCTGCGGGCAGTGCCGCCGATGTCCAGGCCAAGGGTGTCTGGGCCGACGGCCACTGGCAGCTGGAGATGAGTCGCGCCCTGGTCACCGGTCATGACGATGATGCGGTACTGCCGCTGGGCGCGATTCGGGTCGGCGCCGTGGCCGTGTTCGACCGCAACAGCGGCGAGCACAAGAGCGTCTCCGGCGACCTGCACTACGATTTCAGCGCGCTGCGCTGATCCTGCCCGATCTCCGTATCACCCGAACCTGGTTCCATTGGCCAGGCCGTTGGCCCTGGAGCCGACGAATGACGAACACCTTGTAGGAGCGGCGCCTTTATGCCCCACGGGTGCACGCCGCGATACGGCCTCGCTTCGAAATCCCCCAATCGACCCGTGGGCGGGCCTGCAAACACCTCATCCTGAGGCGTGGCGCCTTTAAGCTCCCCTGGGTATTAGTCGCGATGCGGCCACGCCCCGGCGATCCAGCATCTGCCAGCAGGCGGCCCCGGTATCGGTAACAGCCCTCCTCAGTCGGGCGCGGGGTCGTTGCGATGGGCGACGATCACCTGGTTGCGACCGGCACGCTTGGCCCGGTAGAGGGCGCTGTCGGCGGCCTCGATCAGCTTTTCGGGTGTCTTTTTGTCCAACTCGGGGATCGTCGCCAGGCCGATGCTGATCGTTACCTTGAGACCATCGACCTCCATCTGCTCGATCGAGTGGCGCAGCCGCTCGGAGACGATGATGGCGCCGGCCTGGCCGGTGCCGGGCAGGATGGCCAGGAACTCCTCGCCACCGTAGCGGCAGGGAATGTCGACCTTGCGCACGTGCTCCTGCATCGACTGGGAGATGGCCTGCAGCACGCGATCGCCCTGGTCATGGCCGTGCTCGTCGTTGAAGTTTTTGAAGTGGTCGACGTCGAACATCATGATCGACAGCGGCGAGTTGTAGCGCAACGCACGCTCCATCTCGGTGGTTAGTGTCTCGTCAAGGTGACGCCGGTTGAACAGGCCGGTCAGGCCGTCGGTGGTCGACAACCGCCGTAACCGCTCCTCGAGGCGCTTCTCCTCGGTGATGTCGCGGATCAGCGCCGCCGATCCGACCACGCCACCCTGGTGGGTGCGGATGGTGGCGGCATAGATACTCAGCACCCGCCCCTTGTAGTGGATGGTCTCCGACTCCTTGATCTCGGCGTCGCGCTCGAGCAGCGTCCGCAGGCCATCCGGATCGTCGATCAGGCTGTAGAAGCCCTCGCCGACCACCTGGGTCATCGATTTGCCGAGCAGGGACTCGGCCGCCGGGTTCATCAGCACCACCTTGCCTTCACTGTCGGTGACAACGATGCCTTCGCGGGCGCTGAGGATGATGGTCGCGAGCTTGTCCTGTTCGTTGCGCAGGCCGGTGTAGGTCTGCATCAGCTGTCGGGTCATGTGATTGAAGCTGAAGGCCATCTGGCTGAGCTCATCACGGCCCATGACCGGCACGGTCTGGGTCAGGTCACCGTCGGCGGCACGCACCATTGCTTTGGTGACGCGGTTGATCGGTAGCACCACGGCGCCCCGGATCATCAGACCGGTCAGCAACAGGGCGCCGAGGATCGCTGTGCCGACGACCACGGTCGACTGCACCCAGGTGTTTCGGATGTCATCCTGCACCGCGCTCAGAGAGGTGGTCAGCTTGAGCAAACCGCGTACCGGCCGCTCTTTGCCATGGCACTTGTGGCAACCCTCGGCGCTAATGATCGGCGCTAGGAAGGTGAGGAACCGCTCGCCGCTGGAGCTGGTTTCGTAGTAGGGCGCCGTGACCTCGCTGGACAGGGCCTTCTGCAGTTCAGGATGATCGGAGGGCAGTACCTGCACCGATGCCTCGTCATCACGTGGCAGGAACTCCTCTTCCCCCCGGCGTTCGTTGACGTCCTCGATGGTGGAGTTGTCGAGGAACGCCTGCTGGCCATCGATGCGCAGGATGCGGAAATCGGTCACGTCGGGGATCTTCTCGAGACGGTCGGCGAAGCCGCGGGCGATGTCGGCGTAGCCGGCGAGCATCACCGACTGCAGGCCCTGGATGACGCTCTCGGTGAGCTTGGTCATCGTGCGTTCGTTCTGCGCCAGGATGCTCTTCTCCTGCTGGTGGATGTAGAACACCCCCATCGCCAGCAGGCTGAGCGTCACGATAACGCCGACCACGGCGATGATCTTGTGGCCGATATGTGAAAATGAATTGGTCATCGATCGGGCGCCTCCTGCGCACCTGACCACCCGCGACGCGGCGCGGGTGTCTCCTCCCTCTGTTGCCGATATTACCCAACCGCATGTGCTTTGGGCAATTGTGGCTGGTTGCTGCCGCCCGGTCCGCCGACTACCATCGCGCGCCATGCGTCGCGACGACTTCACCTACGAACTGCCGACCGAACTGATCGCGCAGGCCCCGCTCGCCGAGCGCAGCGCCAGCCGGTTGCTCGGTCTCGACGCTGTGACCGGGAACGTCCATGACGGCATGTTCACCGATCTACCCGCTCTGCTGCGAGCGGGCGACCTGCTGGTATTCAACGACACTCGCGTCATCCCGGCCCGGGTCTACGGCCGCAAGGCAAGTGGCGGTCGGGTGGAACTGCTGGTCGAGAGGCTGCTCGACGACCGCCGCTTGCTGGCCCTGGTGCGCAGCAGCAAATCGCCGAAGACGGGCGGTGTGCTGCAACTCGACGGTGATGTCGAGGCGCGGGTCATCGGACGGCAAGATGACCTGTTCGAGCTCGAACTCAGAGCCGGCGTCGATGCCGTAGCGTGGCTCGAGCGGGCCGGGCACGTGCCGTTGCCACCTTATATTGAGCGCAGCGATAACGACACCGATCGCGAGCGCTACCAGACCGTCTTCGCAGACCGGCCGGGCGCAGTGGCCGCGCCCACCGCCGGGCTTCACTTTGACCGCCCGCTGCTCGACCGGCTCGCCGCAGCCGGGATCGCCAGCGCGCGGGTGACGCTGCACGTGGGTGCCGGCACCTTCCAGCCGGTACGCGCCGAGCGCCTGGCCGACCATCGCATGCACGCCGAATGGCTCGAAGTGTCGGCAGTCACGTGTGAGGCGGTCGTGGCGACCCGCGCCGCGGGCGGACGCGTGGTCGCGGTTGGCACCACCGCGGTGCGCAGCCTCGAGACCGCGGCCGGTGACGGCACGCTGCGCCCGTTCAGTGGTGAGACCAGGCTGTTCATCACTCCCGGCTACCGTTTCCGGGCCGTCGACCTGCTGGTGACCAACTTTCACCTGCCGGAGTCGACGTTGTTGATGCTGGTTTGCGCCTTCGCCGGCACCGAGCGGGTGCTGGCCGCCTACCGCCATGCGGTGGCGGTACGCTACCGTTTCTTCAGTTACGGTGACGCCATGCTGGTCAGCCGCGACAGTCGGCCGGAGGGGTGATGGAGTTCTCGTTGCTGGCGACCGATGGCGAGGCCCGGCGCGGCCAGTTGGACTTCCCGCGCGGCACCATAGCGACGCCGGCGTTCATGCCGGTCGGCACCTACGGCACGGTTAAGGCGATGTTGCCGGAAGAACTGGTGGAACTCGGCGCCGAGATCGTGCTCGGCAACACCTTCCACCTGATGCTGCGCCCCGGTACGGAGATCATTTCACGTCACGGCGACCTGCACGATTTCATGCACTGGCGGCGCCCGATCCTGACCGACTCGGGAGGCTTCCAGGTGTTCAGCCTCGGCGCCATGCGCAAGGTGACCGAGGAGGGGGTCCGCTTCCAGTCACCGGTGGACGGCTCGCCGGTGTTCCTCGGCCCCGAGGAGTCGATGGCGGTGCAACGGGCGCTCGGCTCGGACATCGTCATGATTTTCGACGAGTGCACGCCGTACCCCGTCGAGGAGGACGCAGCCCGGGCCTCGATGGAACTCTCGCTGCGCTGGGCCCGGCGCTCGCGTGAGGCGCATGGCGACAGCGGCTCGGCGCTGTTCGGGATCGTCCAGGGCGGCATGTTTCCGGATCTGCGCAGTGCCTCGCTCGACGGCCTGCTGGATATCGGCTTCGACGGCTACGCCATCGGCGGGCTTTCAGTCGGCGAGCCTCCGGCCGAGCGCGAGCGGATCCTCGATCACCTCGGCCCGCGGCTGCCCGCCGACCGACCGCGCTACCTGATGGGGGTGGGCAAACCCGAGGACATCGTCGCCGCGGTCCAGCGCGGGATCGACATGTTCGACTGTGTGCTGCCGACCCGCAACGCCCGCAACGGCCACCTGTTCACCCGCTTCGGTGACATCCGCATCCGCAACGCCCGCTACCGCGACGATCCCCGGCCGCTGGACCCCGGCTGCGACTGCTACACCTGCCGTCACTTCTCCCGCGCCTACCTGCGACACCTGCACACCTGCGGCGAGATCCTGGCGGCGCGATTGGCGACCATCCATAACCTGCACTACTACCTCGGGCTGATGGTGGGACTGCGCGAGGCGATCGCCGCGGGAGTGCTGGCGACATACGCCGAGCGCTTTCACGCCGAGCGGGCGCAAGGCGACCCGCCTGTGTCATAATGCGCTCTTTGCCGAGGCCGACCGTGTCGCGGCGTTCTACCTACTCTTAAAGGGCGTGCCATGAACTTCTTTATCTCC
The DNA here is from genome assembly GCA_964195335.1 of uncultured Gammaproteobacteria bacterium. Taxonomy (GTDB): domain Bacteria; phylum Pseudomonadota; class Gammaproteobacteria; order QNFN01; family QNFN01; genus QNFN01. Next base: position 16,820 of record CAXMPC010000164.1, read on the forward strand.
GACGCTTGGGCCCAGGCCGCGCCGGCCGGGGGACAGACTGACCTGATGGGCTTCCTGCCGCTGATCCTCATTTTCGTCGTCTTCTATTTCCTCCTGATCCGGCCGCAGAGCAAGCGCACGAAGGAGCACAAGAAGATGCTCGAACAGGTCGAGAAGGGTGACGAGGTGATCACCAACGGCGGCCTGTTCGGCACCGTCAGCGACCTCGGCGACAACTTCGTCCAGCTCAACGTGGCCGAGGGCGTCGAGGTCAAGGTACAGCGCCAGTCGATCGCCTCGACCCTGCCCAAGGGCTCGGCCGACACCCTCTGACCAGACGCCTGCGCGGATTCCGGGAATGCTCAACAAGTACCCCCTCTGGAAGTACCTGCTGGTCACCGTCGTGGTGACGGCCGGTCTGTTCTTCGCACTGCCCAACCTCTTCGGTGAGGACCCGGCGGTCCAGGTCTCTTCAGCGACGCGTGGCGTGGAGGTCGATGACGGCACGCTGGTCCAGGTGACTGGTCTCCTCGAGCGTGACGGCATCGCCATCAAGTCAGCCCGCTTCGAGGAGGGGCTGTTGCTGGTTCGCTTCCATGACACCGAGGTGCAGCTGAAGGCGGCCGAGCGGATCAAGAACGGTCTCGGCTCCGGGTACGTGGTGGCGCTGAACCTGGCGCCCGCCACCCCGGACTGGCTGCGAAGCCTCAATGCGGCGCCGATGTATCTCGGCCTCGACCTGCGCGGTGGTGTCCACTTCCTGATGGAGGTGGACATGGACGACGCGGTGCGCCAGAGCGAGGAGAACATTGTCTCCGACCTGCGCACGCTGCTGCGCAGCAACCGTCTCCGCTACCAGACGGTCAATCGCGGCAGCGACGGCGTCCGCGTGCGCTTCGCCGATGCGGCCCCTCTCGAAGAGGCCGGACGCCTGATCGAGCTTGAGTTTCCGGCGCTGTCGGTCGAGGTGATGGAGGGTGACGAAGCCCAGCTGATGGTCCGCATGACCGAGGCCGAGGCCGAGGCGATCCGCCGCTTTGCACTGCAGCAGAACATCACCACGCTGCGCAACCGGGTCAACGAGCTTGGTGTCGCCGAGCCGGTGATCCAGCAGCAAGGTACCAACCGCATCGTGGTCCAGCTTCCAGGCGTGCAGGACACCGCGCGTGCCAAGGAGATCCTGGGCGCCACCGCGACCCTCGAGTACCGCCTGGCCGATACTGAGCACGACGTCCGTACCGTGGTCGAGAGCGGTCGCGTCCCGGTCAACGCCAAGCTCTACAGCGAGCGCGACGGATCGCCGATCCTGCTCAAGAAGCAGATCATCGTCACCGGCGACCAGATTGTCGATGCCGCCTCGACCATCGACGAAAACGGGTCCCCGGCGGTCACCGTGCGCCTCGACGGCAACGGCGGCCGGCGCATGAGCAAGGTGACGCGCGACAATATTGGCAAGCCGATGGCGGTGGTGTTCATCGAGAACCGCACCGAGACCAAGATCATCGACGGCGAGCCGGTGCGTAGCACCAAGCGGGTCGAGGAGGTGATCAGCGTCGCCACCATCCGTGACCACTTCAGCAACCGCTTCCAGACCACCGGCCTCGACAGTTCCGGCGAGGCGCGCGACCTGGCCCTGCTGCTGCGCGCCGGTGCCCTGGCCACGCCGATCCACATTGTCGAAGAACGCACCGTGGGCCCCAGCCTGGGCCGTGACAACATCGAGCAGGGCTTCAACGCCGTCCTGCTCGGCTTCGTCCTGGTGCTGGTCTTCATGGCGCTCTACTACCGCGTCTTCGGCCTGGTCGCCGATCTCGCGCTGGCGATGAACCTGGTGCTGCTGGTCGCGGTGCTGTCGCTGCTGCAGGCGACCCTGACCCTGCCCGGCATCGCCGGTATCGTGCTCACCGTGGGTATGGCGGTAGACGCCAACGTGCTGATCTTCGAGCGCATCCGCGAGGAACTGCGCGCCGGCGGTACACCGCAGGCGAGCATCCACTCCGGTTACGAAAAGGCGCTGTCGACCATCGCCGATGCCAACATCACGACCCTGATCGCGGCGGTGGTTCTGTTCAGCTTCGGTACCGGACCGATCAAGGGCTTTGCGGTGACGTTGTCGATTGGCATCCTGACCTCGATGTTCACGGCGATCATGGGCACGCGCGCGGTGATCAACCTGATCTACGGTGGCCGCCGGGTCGCCAAGCTGGCGATTTGACGGACGACGGCGATGGAACTGTTTAAGAAGACCACCACGATCGACTTTCTCGGCAAGCGCAAGGTCGCTTACATCTTCTCGCTGGCGCTGATCCTGATCTCCATGGGGTCACTGGCGGTGCGCGGTCTCAACTTCGGTATCGACTTCACCGGTGGCACGCTGGTTGAGCTCGGCTACGCCGCCGACGTCGAGCTGGGCGGCGTGCGCCAGATACTTGCCGACAACGGTTTCGACGGTGCCGCGGTACTGCACTTCGGCACCTCGCGCGAGGTACTGATCCGGTTGGCACCGCGCGCCGACGTCAGCACCGCCGATCTCAGCGACCGGGTGTTCCGCCTGCTGCACCAGGCCGCTGGCGGCGAGGTGGAACTGCGCCGGGTCGAGTTCGTCGGTCCCCAGGTCGGCGATGAGCTGACCGAGGCGGGCGGCCTGGCGTTGCTCTACGCCCTGGGCGGAATCCTGATCTACGTCGGCTTCCGCTTCCAGCTGCGCATGGCGGCTGGCGCGATCACCGCGTTGGTGCACGACGTATTGATCACGCTAGGGGTCTTTTCGCTGACGCAGATCGACTTCGACCTGTCGGTGCTGGCCGCCTTGCTGGCGGTAATCGGCTACTCGCTCAACGACACCATCGTCGTTTTCGATCGCATCCGCGAAAATTTCCGCAAGGTGCGTAAAGGCGGCGCCATCGTGGTCATGAACGTGTCGTTGAACCAGACCCTGGCGCGTACCCTGATGACCTCGATCACGACGCTGCTGGTACTGTTCGCGCTGTTCTTTGTCGGGGGCGAGGCGATCCACGGCTTCGCCTTCGCCCTGATCATCGGCGTGCTGATCGGAACCTACTCGTCGATCTACGTCGCCAGCCCGATGGCACTGATCCTCGGCACCAACCGGGCCGACTTCGTGCATGTCAAGAAGGAAGGGGCGGAGCTCAACGACCTCCCGTGAGGAGGTGCGAGCACTGGCCTAGCGCCGTAGCGCCTCGCCACGGTGCGGTCGGATCGCCGCTACCATCGACGCGTGCAGGCGCGGCCCGGCACAGATGACGTTGCCGGTCTCCAGGTAGTCACTGCCGCCGTCGAAGTCCGAGACCATGCCGCCCGCTTCGAGCACCAGCAGGGCGCCGGCCGCGGTGTCCCACTCGTTCAGCCCAATCTCCCAGAAACCGTCCAGGCGTCCGGCCGCAACATAGGCCAGGTCGAGTGCGGCCGCCCCGGCACGGCGGATGCCGGCGACCTCCGGGAACAGGGCCCGGAACATGTCCAGGTAGGCGTCGAGGTGCTGGTGATGGCGGAACGGGAATCCGGTACCGAGCAGCGCACCGGGCAGGCCGTTGGCGCGGGTGACGCGGATCCGGTGGTCGTTGAGCGTGGCGCCGGCGCCGCGGCTGGCAGTAAACAGTTCCTGTCGCAGCGGGTCGTAGATCACGGCCTGGTCGAGGCGGCCGCGGTGCTTGAGCGCGATCGATACCGCGAATTGCGGGAAACCGTGCAGGAAGTTGGTGGTGCCGTCGAGCGGGTCGATCACCCACTCGTATTCACTCTCGCCCTGACGGCCGCTCTCCTCGGCGAGGATGGCGTGCTGAGGGTAGGCGCGCTGGATCAGGCGGATGATCTCGCTTTCGGCCAGGCGGTCGACCTCGGTGGTGAAATCGTTGGCCTGCTTGGTACTGACTGTCAGCCGGTCGACCCGCTCCAGGTGTCGAACGATCACGTTCCCGGCGCTGCGCGCGGCATTGATCGCGATGTTGAGCATGGGGTGCATGGAACCGGCCCGCCGGGTGGAAAAGGGGCGCAAGAATAGCAGTTGGTGCAGGACCATGCCACGCCGCCGCGGCTTGTCACGGCGCGCGGCAGGCCGCTACAGTGGACTAATGGTCGGGGCCATACGCATCGTACTCGTCAATACGTCCCACCCCGGCAACATCGGGGCGGTGGCACGGGCGATGAAGACCATGGGCCTGCACGAACTGTGGCTGGTCGCACCACGCCTGTTTCCCCATGCCGACGCTACCGCCATGGCGGCCGGTGCCCACGATCTGCTCACCACGGCACATGTCTGCAACTCCGTCGACGAGGCGCTGACAGGATGTCGGCTGGTGATCGGCAGCAGCGTCAGGTCGCGTGCCATCAGCTGGCCGCAACTGGACCCGCGCGCCGCGGCGGCAGAACTGGTGGCGACGGCCGCCGATGGCCCCGTAGCGCTGCTGTTCGGGCCCGAGCGGACCGGTCTCTGCAACGATGACCTCGATCGCTGCCAGGCCCTGGTATCCATTCCGGCTGACGCCGAATACGGTTCGTTGAACCTCGCCTCGGCTGTGCAGGTGCTGGCCTACGAGGTTCGCATGGCCGGCATGGATGTGACGGTGCCCACACCGCCATCCAGCCCTGATCACCTGGCGGCGACCGCGGACCAGATTGAGGGGTTCTATGAGCACCTCGAGCGGACACTGGTCGAGATTGATTTCATCGACCCGGCGCGTCCCGGCAGGGTGCTGCGTCGGCTGCGCCGGATGTTTGCCCGTGCCCGGCCGGAGGCGGACGAAATACAGATCCTGCGTGGCATCCTGACTCAGGTGGACAAGCATACGCGGGGAACCGGCAGCGGGTCGCAGTGATAGACTGAACCAAGTACCACCGCCGGCGTGACCGGCGCCCAGGAAGACGGCTCCCGATGTTCGAACGGCTGCGTGAAGATGTGAACTGCGTATTCGACCGCGACCCGGCGGCGCGCTCCTTTTTCGAGGTGCTCACCTGCTACCCGGGAGTTCACGCCCTGCTGCTGCACCGCATGAGTCATGGCCTCTGGAACGCCGGCTGGCGCTGGCTGGCGCGTTTTATCTCGAGTTTCTCTCGCTGGCTGACCGGCATCGAAATCCATCCCGGCGTACGTATCGGTCACCGCTTTTTCATCGACCATGGCATGGGTGTGGTGATAGGCGAGACCACCGAGATCGGTGACGACTGCACCCTCTACCAGGGCGTGACGCTTGGCGGCACTTCCTGGGACAAGGGTAAACGCCACCCGACCCTGCACGACGGTGTCGTCGTCGGTGCCGGGGCCAAGGTGCTGGGGCCGCTCGATGTCGGTCGCGATGCCCGTATCGGCTCCAATGCCGTGGTGCTCAAGGACGTCCCCGAGGAGGCGACCGTGGTCGGGGTGCCCGGCCGTTTTGCCGGCCCCGTGGTGACCGATGAGGCCGACACGCACCGGGCCGCAACGGCCAAGCGCATCGGATTCGATGCCTACGGCACCACTCGCGACATGCCCGACCCCGTGGCCCACGCCATCAACAGCATGCTCGATCACATCCACGTCACCGACCGCAAGCTGGTGCAGATCGCACAGGCATTGGAAGGACTTGGTGCCGACGTTTCGGAACTCGATATCCCCGATCTCGACCCGGTCGAGATCAGTTCGACCGCGCCGGGTGAAGAGGGTGAGCCGCCTACCGGAAATAGTTGACTCAACTAGTCAACATTAAGGTACAATAGTGCTCACTGTCATGGCGCGGGAATTCGGACAATGCGACTGACCACCAAGGGCCGCTACGCCGTCACGGCGATGCTCGACCTGGCACTGCACTACGGCCACGGGCCGATCACGCTGGCGGACATCTCGCGCCGGCAAGCCATCTCGCTCTCCTACCTCGAGCAGCTGTTTTCGCGGCTGCGCCGGCGTGGCCTGGTCGAGAGCGTGCGCGGTCCCGGTGGCGGTTACCGGCTGAGCCGCGCCGCTGAGCAGATCTCGGTCGTCAGCGTCATCACGGCGGTCGACGAAGAGGTCGACGCAACCCGCTGCGGCGGTCTCGGCAATTGCCAGGACTCCCAGCCCTGCCTGACCCACGAACTCTGGAGCGACCTGAGTCAGCAGATCCACGACTTCCTCGCCGGCATTAATCTTGCGCAACTGGTCGAGAGGACCAGTGGGGAACTCGCCGCCAGGTTCACCGCAGACGGTTCGTCGAAGCGCACCATCGCCGTATCCTGATTCTCGCCTGCGGGTCCTGGATGACCTACCTCGATCACAACGCGACCACGCCCCTCGATCCACGAGTGCGCGAGGCCATGCTGCCGTACCTCGGCGCAGAGCCGGGCAACCCGTCGAGCGCTCACCGTTACGGTCGCCGTGCCCGTGCCGCGCTCGATCGGGCGCGTGAGCAGGTCGCGACCCTGGTCGGCGTCCAGCCGCGCCAGGTCATCTTCACCAGCGGCGGTACCGAGGCCAACAATCTCGCCCTGTTCGGCCTGGCAGCCGTAGAGCGGCCCGGGCGTCTCGCCCTGAGCCCGGTCGAACACCCGTCGGTGATCGAGCCGGCACGGGCCCTGGAAAGAGAGGCGTGGGAACTCGACTGGCTGCCGGTGGACGCTGACGGTCGGGTCGTTGTCGCCGCCTGGGAACCCGCCGCGGAGACCCGCATCGTATCGACCATGTGGGCCAACAACGAGACTGGCGTCGTGCAGCCGGTGGCTGAGATCGCGGCGAAGGCGCGGGCGGCCGGCGCTCTGGTGCACAGCGACGCAGTACAGGCTCTGGGCAAGCTGCCGGTTGTCTTCCGGGACAGTGGCGCTCACCTGCTGACGTTGTCATCGCACAAGATCAACGGCCCCCAAGGGGCTGGTGCGCTGGTCGTCGATCCGGCGGTCGACCTGGCGTCACGGCAGCTCGGAGGCGGCCAGGAGCGTAGCTTGCGCAACGGCACCGAGAACCTGGCCGGTATTGTCGGATTCGGCATGGCGGCCGAGCTGGCTGGCGCCGGGCGCGAGGAGCGTGCGGAGACAAACCGTGCGCTGATTGAGCGCCTGATGGATGGCCTGGACGGAATCCACGGAATCACGCTGTTCGCCTCCTCGGCCGAACGCCTGCCGAACACACTGCTGTTCGCCATCGACGGTATCGATGGCGAGGCACTGCTGCTGGCCCTCGATCGCGAGGGTCTGGCCGTCTCCAGTGGCTCCGCTTGCCACAGCGGCACCGGTACGCCCAGTCACGTCCTCAGTGCCATGGGTGTCCCGGACGCGGTCGCCCGCGGCGCGATCCGCGTCAGTGTTGGCCATGGCAACAACGCTGAGGATATAGACGCCCTGGTCGCCGCCCTGGGGCGCCAGGTCACCGCACTGCGTAAGCTGGTCGCCACGGCCTGAAACCACGCATGACCCATCGCCGCCCCATCTACCTCGACTACGCCGCGACCACCCCGGTCGATCCACGTGTGGCCGAGCGCATGGCCGCATGCCTGACTGCCGACGGTGTTTACGGTAACCCGGCATCGCGCTCGCACGCCCTCGGTTGGGAGGCCGAGCGGGCGGTCGAGAAGGCGCGGGGGCAGGTCGCCGACCTGGTCGGTGCCGATCCGCGTGAGCTGGTCTTTACCTCGGGGGCGACGGAGTCGGACAACCTGGCGATCCTCGGCGCGGCCCGCGCGGCACGTGGGTGTGGACGCCACTTGGTCACCTGCAGTACGGAGCACAAGGCGGTGCTCGACAGTTGCCGCCAACTCGAGCGCGAGGGGTGGGAGGTGACCTATCTCGATCCCGGGCGTAACGGTCTTCTGGTGCCGGAGCAGGTCACCGCGGCGCTGCGCGAAGACACCGTGCTGGTCTCCCTGATGCACGTCAACAACGAGACCGGCGTGATCCAGGACATTGCCGCCATCGGTGAGCGGGTACGCCGCCACGGGGCCCTGTTCCACGTTGATGCCGCCCAGAGTGCCGGCCGGTTGGAGATCGACCTGCGCCGATTGCCGGTCGACCTGATGGCGTTCTCCGCGCACAAGGTCTACGGTCCGAAGGGAGCCGGCGCCCTCTATGTCCGCGACCATCCCGGCCTGCGCCTCGAACCACTACTCCACGGCGGTGGCCAGGAACGGGGGCTGCGCCCGGGGACTCTGGCGACCCACCAGATCGTCGGCATGGGCGAGGCATTCCGGATCGCGAGAGCGTCGCTGGCGAGCGAGGTCGCGGACCAGCGCGAGCTGCGCGACCGGCTATGGGAAGGATTGCGCCAGGTCGGTGGCATCCATCTCAACGGCGACCCCGAGCACCGGGTGGCGAACATCCTCAGCGTCTGTATCGACGGAGTTCAGGGCGAGGCCCTGATCATGGCCCTGCGCGAGGTGGCGCTCTCCTCCGGCTCGGCCTGCGCCTCGGCCAGCCGCGAACCGTCGCACGTGTTGCGTGCGCTCGGCCTGAGCGAGTCCGAGGTCGACAGCTCGATCCGACTCTCACTCGGGCGTTTCACCACCGCTGACGAGGTCGAGCGCGTGCTCGGTATGATCGCCATCAGCGTATCCCGCCTGCGCGACCTGGCCCGCGCACGCCAGGGAACCGATGGCGCCGGTGGTGGTCCATCTGCACATAAGACGGCCAGCTGACGCGCTGGCCTGGAACAGTTACTGGAGAACATGACATGGCTATCTCGATGACTGAACGAGCCGCGGCACGCCTCAACGAACTTCTCGCCAAACAACAGGACGGCGCGCTACTCCGCCTCGGTGTTACCTCGGCCGGCTGCTCCGGGTTCGCCTACGTGATGGATTTCACTGACACGGTGGGCGAAGACGACGTCGAATTCGAAGAGCACGGCATTCCCCTGGTCATCGACCGCGAGCATCTCGGTTACCTCGAAGGCATGGAGGTCGACTTCACCCGCGACGGGCTGAACCAGAGTTTCACCTTCAACAACCCGAACGTCTCCGCCACCTGTGGCTGCGGCGAGAGCTTCGCCGTCTGAGGCGCCCCGGCCGCGTTGCCTGGCAAGGGGACGGGCGCTAAACTGGCGCCCCGATTTCCCGCACAAACCCGCGGTTCGCCGCGGGTTTCTGTTATTCTTGCAACGATTTTTCCGGAGATTTCCGATGGCTGTGGAACGCACCCTTTCGATCATCAAGCCCGACGCTGTCGGCCGCAACCTGATCGGCCAGATCTATTCCCGTTTCGAGGCGGCCGGCCTGCGCATCGTCGCGGCCAGGATGATGCACCTTTCCCAGGAGCAGGCGGAAGGGTTCTACGCCGTGCATCGTGAACGGCCTTTCTACAAGGACCTGGTCGCCTTCATGACCTCCGGTCCGGTGATGGTGCAGGCGCTCGAGGGTGAGGACGCGATTACCGCCAACCGCGAGATCATGGGCGCGACCAATCCGGCCGAGGCGGCGCGCGGCACCATCCGTGCCGACTTTGCCACCACGGTCGACGAGAACTGCGCACACGGCTCAGACGGACCCGATACCGCGGCCACCGAAATCGCCTTCTTCTTCACCGACGACGAGCTCTGCCCGCGGACCCGCTGAACCTTGAACGACCGGACCCCCTTCAACCTGCTCGACCTCGATCGCGAGGCGCTGCTCGAACTGCTGGCCGCACGTGGCGATCGGCCGTTCCGCGCGACTCAGCTGATGAAGTGGATCTACCACCGCCAGGTCACCGACTACACGGCGATGACCGATTTGAGCGGCGAATTCCGCGCCTGGCTGACCGAAAACGCGCGGATCGAGCTGCCCACGGTGGCCAGCGACCAGCGCTCCAGGGATGGCACCCGCAAGTGGCTGCTTGAACTGGCAGACGGCAACTGTGTCGAGACGGTCTACATCCCGGACGGTGAGCGCGGCACGCTCTGCGTCTCGTCACAGGTCGGCTGCCCGATCGACTGCAGCTTCTGCGCCACCGCGCGCCAGGGTTTCAGTCGCAACCTGACCGCCGGTGAAATCGTCGCCCAGCTCTGGCTGGCGCGCGCGGCGCTCGATGCTGAAAATACCGGGCAGCAGGTGACCAATGTCGTGCTGATGGGCATGGGTGAGCCGCTGCTCAACTTCCAGGCCGTGGTGCAAGCGACCAACCTGATGACGGACGATCTCGCTTTCGGCCTGTCCAAGCGTCGGGTGACACTCAGCACCTCGGGTATCGTGCCGGCAATGGACCGGCTGGCCGCAGTCAGCGACATCAGCCTGGCGGTCTCCATTCACGCCCCGAACGACGCCCTGCGCAGTGAACTGGTGCCGATCAACCGCAAGTATCCGTTACGTGAGGTGGTGGCTGCGGCCAAGCGTTACATCGGTGCCGACCGTTATCGTGTCGTTACCTTCGAGTACGTGCTGCTGGCCGGGGTCAACGATCTGCCCGAGCAGGCGCGCGAGTTGGCCCGGGTACTGCGCACGGTCCCGGCCAAGGTCAACCTGATCCCGTACAACCCGGTCGATGGCATCCATTACCGTCGTCCGGACGATGCCACCGTTGATGCCTTCCGTGCGGTGCTGCAGGCCCATGGGTTGGTCACCATCACGCGCAAGACCCGTGGTGAAGATATCGATGCCGCCTGTGGTCAGCTGGTCGGCAAGGTGCAGTCGAAGCGCAGACGTGACCGCCACGTGGAGATTCGGAAATGAGCATGCGCATGGCATGGCTACTGCTCGTGGCCGTACTCACTGGCTGCAGCGCCATGGGTGGATCAAACAGTGCCGACACCAGCTACGAGAATGCCGATGTCGTTCCAATCAAGGCGGCGGCCGAACCCAATGCGCTGCTCGGCATTGAGTACATGAAGGCGAGTCAGAATGACCAGGCGATGGAGCACCTGCAGCGGGCACTGATCCATGACCCGGACTCACCGCTGGCGCACAGCGGCATCGCCGTGCTTTACGAACGACTCGGTGAGAACAGTCAGGCCGAGGCCCATTTCAAGCGGGCCATCGAACTCGCGCCACGGGATTCCGACGCCGCCAACAATTACGGCCGTTTTCTCTGCGCCCTGGAGCGCTACGACGAGGCGACCGTCGCTTTCGAACTCGCGTTGGCCAACCCGCTCTACCAGACGCCGCAGAACACCTACACCAATCTCGGTCTGTGCGCGCTGCGCGATGGCGAACAGGATCTGGCCGAGCACTATTTTCGCCTGGCTCTCGGCAAGTCGCCGAATTTCCCGCCCGCACTGATGCAGATGGCCAAGTTAAGCTGGGGAACTGGCGATGCACTCCAGGCCCGGGCGTACTTGCAGCGATTGACCGCGCGTATTCGCCCGACCCCGTCCGTACTCTGGCTCGGGGTCCAGGTGGAACGCGAGCTTGGCGACCGTGGTGCGGCTGATAGCTATGCGTTGAAGTTGCGTGAACTGTTCCCGACATCACCGGAAACCAAACTGCTGCTGACCTCGGAGAGATGATGATGGACGGCCTTGATAACGGTACC
>CAXMPC010000165.1:0-10800 GCA_964195335.1 uncultured Gammaproteobacteria bacterium
ACGGTTGCCGGAGAAGTTGCTGACGGCGCCGGTGGTGGCGTGGGCGTCGCCCGTGTCAGTCTTGTTCCAGACCGCGAAGTACGACGGCCACCAGTTACGACCGATGGTCAGCTTACCCCAGCCGCCCTGCAGGCCGGCGTAGGCGAGACGGGTGGTCTCGTTGTTGCTGGTGCTGCCGGTGGTGCCGTTGCTGTTCATGGCCCACTCGTAGTGGTAGAGGGCCTTCATGCCGTTGCCGAGGTCCTCGGAACCGACGATGCCCCAACGCATCTTGTCAATGCCGACGTCCCACGAGCCACTCTGGCCGGAAACATCGTTATCGAGGTAACGGACAACGCCGTCAGAACGGCCGTAAACGCCGGCCTGAGCGGCCATCGGCAGGACAATCGCGGCAATAACCGCGGTCTTCAGAAGCTGCTTCTTCATTTGGTTCTTTCCTCCCAGAAAGGGTGTAGGGATGTCATGTGACGGACTGACTATAGGCTTGGGAACAACACTTTGCAACCCTTTCATGCGAAAAAAACGACACCCGCGCCCTTGTGTTGCTCTTTTACAACAAATGCGCATGCGAAGCGGATCTCAGAACAGTATTTCTAATACTTTCATTGAATTAAGATCGATTGATCAAGCCACGACTTACGACACTGATCGATCGCACCCTTTCAGACCAGTCCGATATGGAGGCAGATCAGCTCAAAGAGATCCGAATGTAGCGTTACGGCACCATGGGACCGCCCTAGTTGCCTGGGGCAGACACCGCACCACCGCCCGCGATTCCGTCACCGACCCGGCTGCTGTACCCTTTGACCGCCCGGCCTGCCAGACCCGATCGGCGGGTCGTGCCGCCCCTTCCACCGCCCATCCTATATAGAGGTCGCCCGGCGCCCACCCATGCCCTCGCAGCTCACCATCAAGGACTACATCCAGGAGAGCCAGCTGACGCTCAACCGGACCGTCCTGGCGCTGGCTGTGATCGGCCTGCTGTTCGCGGCCCTGGTCGGCCGGCTGACCTGGCTGCAGGTAGTCAGCCATGCCCGCTACCAGGAACTGGCGCAGGACAACCGGGTCAAGATCGAGCCGCTGGTACCGACCCGAGGCCTGATCGTCGACCGTCATGGCCGCCGCCTGGCCGAGAACCTGCCGGCGTTCAGCCTGGAACTGACCCCCGAACTGGTCGACGACCTGGAAGCCACCCTCGCCGCCCTCGGCGCGCTGGTCGAGATCTCCGACAGCGACCTCGAGCGCTTCCGCAAGCTGGTGGCGCGCCAGCCCAAGTTCGAGCGCATCCCGCTGCGCTTCCGCCTGACCGAAGACGAGCTGGCGCGTCTGGCGGTCAACCGTCACCGCTTCCCCGGGGTCGACGTCCAGGCCCGCCTGGACCGCCACTACCCCTACGGTTCGGCGCTGGCCCACGCGCTGGGCTACGTCGGCCGCATCAATATCGAGGAGTTGCAGGCCATCGACCCGGTGGCCTACCGCGGCTCGACCCACATCGGCAAACTCGGGGTCGAAAAGGCCTACGAGACGCTACTTCACGGCTCGGTCGGCCTGCAGGAGGTGGAGGTCAACGCCCAGGGCCGCGAGTTGCGGGTGCTGGAACGTACGGCGCCGGCGCCCGGGCAGGACCTGCGCCTGGCACTCGACGTCGACGTGCAGGCTGCGGCGATCGCGGCACTGGATGGCCGGCCCGGTGCGGTGGTGGCGATCGACGTCAGGGACGGCGGCGTACTGGCGCTGGTCAGCGAGCCGGCCCACGACCCCAACCTGTTCGTCCACGGCATCTCGCGCAAGGACTACGCCGAACTGACCTCGTCCAAGGCGCGGCCGCTGTTCAACCGTGCCCTGGTCGGCCGTTACCCACCCGGCTCGACGATAAAGCCGTTCGTCGCCCTGGCCGGGCTGGCGACCGGCGCCACCACCCCCGGCCACCGAACATACTGCCCCGGCTTCTATCAACTGGAAGGCCGCAAACACAAGTACCGCGACTGGAAAAAACAGGGCCACGGCCCAATGGACCTGCCCAACGCCATCATCCAGTCCTGCGATGTCTACTTCTATGACCTCGCCCACGAGCTCGGCATCGACCGCATCCACGACTACCTGGCCGGCTTCGGCTTCGGCCGCCCGACCGGCATCGATGTCGGCGGTGAAAGCGGCGGCCTGCTGCCATCACGCGCCTGGAAGCGCGCCGCACGCAACCTGCCGTGGTACCCGGGGGAGACGCTGATCACCGGCATCGGCCAGGGCTTCATGCAGACGACGCCACTGCAGCTGGCGGTGGCGACGGCGCAGCTCGCACGCGGCGGCCTGGCGCTGACCCCACGGCTGGTGCTAGAACCCGCCCCACCGCCGCCACCGCGTCCACCCGCCTCGGTGGCTCTCGACCCGGACCAATTCCGCCTGATCGTCGGCGCCATGACCGACGTCGTCCACGGTGCGCGCGGCACCGCGCGCCGCATCGCCAGCGGTGAGTACCGCATGGCCGGCAAGACCGGCACGGCGCAGGTGTTCGGCATCGCCCAGGAGGAAGAGTACGAGGAAGAGGAGGTCGCCAAGCACCTGCGCGACCACGGCCTGTTCATCGGCTTCGCCCCGGCCGACGACCCGAAGATCGCCGTCGCCGTGGTGGTCGAGAACGGTGGCAGCGGCAGCCGCTCGGCCGCCCCGGTTGCGCGCGCGGTGATGGACAGCTACCTGCTCGGGAAACTCTGGTGACCCAGTACGAGTTCGCCGAAGACCGCCAGGCGCCGACCCTGATCGCTCGCTTCATCCAGCGCGCCCATATCGACATGCCACTGCTGGTGACCATGCTGCTGCTCGCCGGCTTCGGCCTGGTGGTGCTGTTCAGCGCCGGCGGCCAGGACTCAGGCCTGCTGCAGCGACAGGCGATCCGCCTCGGTGCCGGCTTTGCCGTGATGCTTCTGCTGGCGCAAATGCCGCCCTACCTTCTGCGCATGTGGACGCCATGGCTGTTCGTCGCCGGGCTGGTGCTGCTGCTGGCGGTCCTCGGCCTCGGGGTCATGGGCAAGGGCGCCCAGCGCTGGCTCAGCCTCGGCCCGGTCCGTTTCCAACCGTCGGAAATGATGAAACTGGCGGTACCGATGATGATCGCCTGGTACCTGGCCGAGCAGCCGCTGCCGCCCAAGCCGTGGCGGATCCTCGCCGCGGTGCTGATGATCACGGTGCCGGTGGTGCTGGTCGCACGCCAGCCCGACCTCGGCACCGCGCTGCTGATCGCGGCCGCCGGTTTTTTCGTCCTCTACCTCGCCGGGCTGAGCCTGCGCCTGATGCTGCTCGGCGGCGTGGTGGCGATCCCCGCCGGCTGGGTGCTGTGGACCTTCGGCATGCACGACTACCAGCGCCGCCGGGTGCTCACCTTCCTCGACCCGGAACGCGACCCGCTCGGTGCCGGCTACCACATCATCCAGTCGAAGATCGCCCTGGGCTCCGGCGGGGTCTACGGCAAGGGTTGGCTCAACGGCACCCAGTCGCACCTGGAGTTCCTGCCCGAGCGCTCCACCGACTTCATCTTCGCGGTGTTCGGCGAGGAGTTCGGGCTGATCGGCGCCCTGCTGCTGCTGGCGCTCTACCTGCTGCTGATCACCCGCGGGCTCTACATCACCACCCGCGCCCAGGACACCTTCTCCCGGCTGCTCGCCGGCAGCATCACGTTGACCTTTTTCGTCTACGTCTTCGTCAACACCGGCATGGTCAGCGGCCTGCTGCCGGTGGTAGGCGTGCCCCTACCGCTGATCAGCTACGGTGGCACTTCCATGGTGACCCTGATGGCCGGTTTCGGTATCCTCATGTCGATCCACACTCACCGCCGTCTGCTGCCGACCTGAATGCCCCCTGAAATCCGAGCAAACCCTGGCCCCGGACATCTTTTCCGGACCGCCGCAGGCCTCCTGCTGCTGGTGATGACGATCGGATGCGCCACGCCACCGGTGTCGGCCCAGCCCCTGCTGCAGCGACCCGAGCTGCGCCTGTTCATCGACGAGATGGTCTCCAAGCACGATTTCAACAGCGCCGAACTGGCGGCGCTGTTCGGCGAGGTCGACACCCACCAGAAGATCATCGATGCCATCACCCGCCCGGCCGAAGCCAAGCCGTGGCATGCCTACCGAAAAATCTTCCTTACCGGACGACGGATCGATGGTGGCGTGCGCTTCTGGAACGAGAACACCGAATTGCTGGCCGCGGCCGAGGAACGCTTCGGCGTCCCGCCCGAGGTGATCGTCGCCATCATCGGCGTCGAGACCAACTACGGTCGCAACGCCGGCTCCTACCAGGTGATCGACGCCCTGACCACGCTCGCCTTCGACTATCCCAAGCGTGGTGATTTCTTCCGCAGCGAACTCGAGCAGTTCCTGCTGCTGTCACGCGAGGAGGGCTTCGACCCGCTCGAGCCGCTCGGCTCCTACGCCGGCGCGATGGGCATGGGCCAGTTCATCCCGAGCAGCTACCGACACTACGCCATCGACTTCAACGGCGACGGCCAGCGCGACCTGTTCGGCAGCCGCGCCGACGCCATCGGCAGCGTCGCCAACTACTTCTCGGTGCACGGCTGGCGCCGTGGTGGCGAGGTGGTCGCCCCGGCCGAGGTCGAGGGTGACGACTACCGCGCACTGCTCGATCTTGGCTACAAGCCACAACGGCGGCTGGAGCGTTTCCCGGGCTACGGCGTTGCCATCCCGACCGGGCTCGACAGCCAGCAACTCGCCGCGCTGATCGAACTCGAGACCGACGACGGCCCGGCTCACTGGATCGCCCTGAAAAACTTCTACGTCATCACCCGCTACAACCACAGCCCGCTCTACGCCATGGCGGTCTACCAGCTCAGCCAGGAAGTGGCCGAGCGCCACGCCAACGGCACGGCCGCAGAACGTGGCTGACTTGAGACGCCTCGCCCTGCTCGGCCTGCTGGCGACAGGTCTGACCGCCTGCGGCTCGACTTCAGACCGTGACAGCGGACCGTCGACCTCGCCGGTCGACATCGCATCCATACCCGACGCGGTGCCTAAATACGAGCCGCGGACCCGCGCCGGCAACCCGCCGACCTACACCGTCAGGGGACGCACCTACAAGTTGCGCGCTGACAGCGCCGGCTACCGCCAACGCGGTGTCGCTTCCTGGTACGGCAGCAAGTTCCACGGCAAGTCGACCTCCAACGGCGAGCGTTACGACATGTACGCCATGACCGCCGCCCACAAGACGCTGCCGATCCCCAGCTACGTCGCGGTCACCAACCTGCTCAACGGCCGCCAGATCGTGGTCCGGGTCAACGACCGCGGACCGTTCGTCGACGACCGTATCATCGACCTCTCCTACGTCGCCGCAGCCAAGCTCGACATGCTCAAGATCGGCACCGCGCCGGTCGAGGTGGTCGCCGTCGGCCCCGGCGACACCCTCCCTGGGCCATCGTTCGCCAAACCGGCCACGGTCTGGATCCAGGCCGGCGCGTTCACCGTGCGCGACAACGCCGAGCGGCTGCGCGCGCGGCTCGACGGCGCCGCCGGCGCCGCGGTGCGCATCGAGAGCGCGGAGGTCAACGGCCAGCAGTTCTACAAGGTGCGTCTCGGGCCGGTGGCGAGCACCGCCGAGGCCGATCGTGTCGCCCGCGCCCTGGCCGGTTACGGCATCCCCGAACCACTTTTCATCGTCGACTGAGTCACACACCTTATGAGTACTTCGCGTCCGCTTCTGCCGACGATCGTCCTGCGTCGCCACGAGGAGCGCCGACTGCAGCGCGGCCACCTCTGGGTCTACAGCAACGAGGTCGACGTCAAGCAGTCGCCGTTGAAGGGGTTCACCCCGGGCGAGCCGGTGACGGTGCTGGCCCAGGGCGGTCAGCCGCTCGGCAGCGGCTACGTCAATCCGCACTCCCTGATCTGCGCCCGGCTGGTCAGCTACCGGCGCGACATCGTGCTCGACCGCCGGCTGCTCGATGCCCGGCTGCGCGCGGCACTGGCACTGCGCGAGTCGCTTTTCGACCGTCCGTGTTATCGCCTGGTCCACGGCGAGGGCGACAGCCTGCCCGGCCTGGTGGTCGACCGCTACGACGACGTGCTGGTGGTGCAGATCAACACCGCCGGCATCGAGCGGCTGCGTGACGAATTGATCGCCGCGCTGGTCGATCTGCTGGCGCCGCGCGCCATCCTGCTGCGCAACGACACCCCACTGCGCGAACTCGAAGGGCTCGAAAAAAGCGTCGAGACGGTCCATGGCACCCTGCCCGAGACGCTAGTCATCGACGAGGGCGGACTGCGCTTCGAGGTGCCGGCGAGCGGCGGACAGAAGACCGGCTGGTTCTTCGACCAGCGATCCAACCGCGACCGCCTGATCCGCTACACAGAGGGCCGACGGGTTCTCGACCTGTTCAGCTACGTGGGCGCCTGGGGACTGCGGGCCGCGGCCGCCGGGGCGAGCGAGGTGCTCTGCGTCGACAGTTCCGCTCCGGCACTGACCCAGCTCGAGGCCAACGCCACAGCAAATGGTCTCGGGGACACGGTCGCCACCCGTCGCGGTGACGTCTTCGAAGTGCTGCGCAAGCTGCGCGAAAAAGGCGAGCGCTTCGACACTGTCGTGGTCGACCCGCCGGCACTGATCAAGCGGCGCAAGGATCACAAGGCCGGCAGCGAAGCCTACCGTCGCCTCAATCGACTGGTGCTGCAGGTACTCAACCCGGGCGGCATCGTGCTGACCAGCTCCTGCTCCTATCACCTCTCGCGCGACGAGTTGCGCGTGGCCCTGGAGCGGGCCGCGCGCCAGGTCGATGTCGACCTGCAGATCCTCGAACAGGGGCACGCGGGGCCGGATCACCCGGTCCACCCGGCGATCCCCGAAACCGACTACCTCAAGTGCCTGGTCGCCCGGCGCATGCCGGCATAGTCTGGATGTCGCACCAGTCCGGTCAACGGCTGGTTCATCGCCACGGTGAGCCCGGTCGGTCCCAGATCGATAGTTGCCATGCGATAAGGTCGCGATCCGTTTCCGCCGCCGACCATCCCCGATCCTGGCGGTTTTTCACTTGCCCTGGCTTGCCCTTCACCGAAGTCGCAGCTTCGGCTACGACTTCGGCGCCAGGCCGGCACCAGACCGACTGCAAATTACACCAGGCTTCGGGGTACTGGTACGACATCCAGACAAGCGCATGCTGACCGCCCCGCAGATCGACCCGGTCGCGATCCAGCTCGGGCCACTGGCGGTCCGCTGGTACGGCCTGATGTACCTGGTCGGCTTCTTCGCCGCCTGGTGGCTAGGCCGCCGCCGCGCACGTCAGGACGGTTCCGGCTGGCGTGTCGAGCAGGTCGACGACCTGATCTTCTTCGCCGCCCTCGGCGTCATCCTCGGCGGCCGCGTGGGCTACGTCTTTTTCTACGGCTTCGACCAGCTGCTGGCCGACCCGCTCTACCTGCTCCGGATCTGGCAGGGCGGCATGTCCTTCCACGGCGGCCTGCTCGGCGTGCTGGTCGCCGCCTGGCTGTTCGGCCGCAAGCACGGTTTCGGCTTCTTCGGCACCACCGATTTCGTCGCCCCGCTGGTACCGATCGGTCTCGGTGCCGGGCGCATCGGCAACTTCCTCAACGGCGAGCTGTGGGGCCGGGTCAGCGACGTGCCGTGGGCGATGGTCTTTCCGTACGCCGGACCGTTGCCGCGCCACCCGTCGCAGCTCTACGAGGCGCTGCTCGAAGGACTGGTGCTGTTCGCCGTGCTCTGGCTCTACTCGGCGAAGCCGCGACCGCGTATGGCGGTCTCGGGGCTGTTCCTGATCGGCTACGGCGGCGCCCGCACGGTGGTCGAGTTCGCTCGCGAACCCGACGCCCATCTCGGCTTCCTCGCCGGCGGCTGGCTCACCATGGGCATGCTGCTGAGCCTGCCGATGATTGCTGCCGGAGCGGTGATGATGTGGCTGGCCTATCGCCATGGTGCGGGCGGGAAAAACGGGTAGGATGACGCTCCGTATCACACCACGGTGACCACCCGACGTGATCGCGGCCAGGGGCCGCTCCTACAAGTGTAATCTCCATGTAGGAGGGCCGCCCACGGCCCGATTCCACCCGCAGCCTGTGTCGCCCGGTGAATCGGTGCCCGTCACAAACGAGATAAAGACTGAAGCAAAATGCAGCCCCACCTCGACCTGATGCAGCACGTACTCGACCACGGCACCCACAAGGGTGACCGCACCGGCACCGGCACCGCCTCGATCTTCGGCCACCAGATGCGCTTCGACCTGGCCGCCGGCTTTCCGCTGGTAACGACCAAGAAGATTCACTATCCCTCGGTCATCCACGAGCTGCTCTGGTTCCTCAAGGGCGACACCAACGTCGCCTACCTGCGCGACAACAAGGTGTCGATCTGGAATGAGTGGGCCACCGACGACGGCGATCTCGGCCCGGTCTACGGCCGCCAGTGGCGCGCCTGGCCGACCCCCGACGGGCGCACCATCGACCAGATGCGCGAGGCGGTCGAGACGATCCGGAACAACCCGAACAGCCGCCGCATCCTGGTCTCGGCGTGGAACCCGGCCGACCTGCCAGACGAGTCGATCAGCCCGCAGGCCAACGTCGCCCACGGCAAGATGGCGCTGGCGGCCTGCCACACCTTCTTCCAGTTCTACGTCGCCGACGGCCGGCTGTCGTGCCAGCTCTACCAGCGCAGCGCAGACATCTTTCTCGGCGTGCCGTTCAACATCGCCTCCTACGCCCTGCTGACGCTGATGGTCGCGCAGGTGACCGGCCTCGAGCCGGGCGACTTCGTCCACACGTTCGGTGATGCACACCTCTACGCCAACCACTTCGAGCAGGCCCGCACCCAGCTCCAACGCACCCCGTACCCGCTGCCGACCGTGCGCCTGAACCCGGAAGTGACCGACCTGTTCGCCTTCACCTACGACGACATCACCGTCGAGAACTACCAGTGCCACCCGCTGATCAAGGCGCCGGTGGCGGTCTGAGGGAGCCCACGGTCGATGCGCATCGCCCTGATCGCCGCCCTCGACCGCAACGGCCTAATCGGCCGTGACAATGACCTGCCGTGGCGCCTGCCGGCCGACCTGCAGCACTTCAAACGCATGACCATGGGTAAGCCGATCCTGATGGGCCGGCTGACCTGGGAGTCGCTCGGCCGGCCGCTGCCGGGACGGCACAACATCGTCCTGACCCGTGACCAGGACTACCAGGCCGAAGGCGCGACCGTGGTCGATTCGACCGATGCCGCTTTGGCCGCGGCCGGCGAGGCTGAGGAAGCGATGGTGATCGGTGGTGCCGCCTTCTACCGCGCCATGCTGCCGCATGCCGAGCGGCTCTACCTGACCCGGATCGATGCCGAGTTCGACGGCGACGCCTGGTTCCCAGAGTTCGACCCGGCGGCGTGGCGGGAGACCGCGCGCGAAACGCACGCCCTTGATGAGCGCAATGCCTACCCCTACGCCTTCGTCACCCTGGAGCGCGTCCGGGTCGACTGAGCGGGTGAGTGCCCCGCGCCGCTGACTCAAGTCAGCCGAATCTGACTCCGCCACGCACAATCGCCTATTCACGGCTAGACTCTTCCTTCGGTGGCCAATGGATGCCGCCGCCAAGACCACCAAGGAAACAGCCATGCGCAGAACCCTCGTCCTGATCCTCGCCAGCCTGCTGCTCGTTACCGGCCCGGTCCTCGCCGGCACCCTCGACCGGATCAAGGAAACCGGTACCTTACGCATCGGCTATCGTACCGACGCAGCGCCTTTCTCCTTCAAGAACTCCATCGGCGATGCCTCGGGCTATTCGGTCGCCCTCTGCCAGACCGTCGGTCTCGGTCTCGAAGCCTACCTCGGCATCAAGGAAATCCGCTTCGAGTTCGTGCCCGTCTCCACCGAAGACCGTTTCAGGGCCGTCGACGAGAGCCGTGTCGACATCCTCTGCGGCGCCACCACGGCGACCCTGGACCGACGCGAAATTGTCGACTTCTCGCTCCCGACCTTCGTTGACGGGGCCGGCGTCATGTTCCACAAGGACGGGCCGAGCACGTTCGAGAAACTTGCCGGTAAGAATGTCGGGGTTCGCGCCAGCACCACGACCGAGAAGGCGCTACACAACACGCTGGAGAAACTCGAGATCAAGGCCGAGATCGTCGCCGTCACCGATCACCAAAAGGCACTGGAGATGCTCGAGTCGCGCCAGCTCGACGCCTACTTCGCCGACCGCGCCATCCTGACGTACCTGATCGCGGGACGGCAGGTCACCAACATGATCATCTCCCCACAGACCTTCAGCATCGAGCCCTATGCGCTGGCGCTGAAACGTGGCGACACTGATTTCCGGCTCGCCGTCGACCGCGCCCTGAGCCACATCTACCGCAGCGGTGCGATCGTGGAAATCTTCCGCAACACTTTTGGTGACGTTAAACCTACCGATGCGTTGCAGACGCTCTTCCTGATCTCGGCACTGCCGGGTTAGGGACGCCTTCCATCAGTCATCACTCCCAGGCGGTGATGGCCGCCCGGAAGCCTTTTCTCACCACGTTCATTCACGACGATCCTCCGCGTTCGGCCGTACACCCAGGACTCCCGGTTCGCACTCCTACCCGGTGGCTCGACACCTGCCTGGCCCAATGCCAGCCGCCCTATAAGCTCGATCAATTTCATGGCCTCGCCGTCCTGTCATCGAAATCCGACAACTAATAACGCCAACTTCGCACCTCTTTGACTGCCGCAACCGACAGACACTGACCCCGACAGCTCCATAGACTGGTTGTCCTGGGCATGTGGCCCATAAGGCATGGATGGCACGTCGGTGGCAGGAGCTTCACAGGATCCCG
>CAXMPC010000166.1:0-54918 GCA_964195335.1 uncultured Gammaproteobacteria bacterium
CGAACGTCATCGGCCACAGCGAACCGGTGCGCGCCCAGTTCATCACGGCATCCACGCTGGTGACGACGAATCCTTTTTCTTGCAGGCTCTCGCCGGCGCCCACGGCATCTTCAGCAGGTGCCGCAGTCGCTGCCTTAGTTGCTAGTCCCACTCCAGCGCCCCCTTTTTCCATTCGTAGATGAAGCCGACAACCAGAACCGCGAGAAATATGCCCATCGCAACAAGGCCAAATGTCCCGATCGTGTCGAGCGATACAGCCCAGGGAAACAGGAACGCGATCTCAAGATCGAAAATAATGAACAGTATCGCTACCAGGTAGTAGCGAACATCAAACTTCATCCGTGCGTCCTCGAAGGGCTCAAAGCCGCACTCGTACGGCGAGTTCTTCTCGGGATCGGGACGCTGGGGACCAAGGACGGCGCCGGACACCAGCATGCCACCGCCGGTAACGAGACCGATGGCAAGAAAGATCAGGATCGGCAGGTAGTTCTCGAGCATCGTCTAGCCACTCTCCAGCCGGTCACGCCCGGGACATCGAGCCCACGGACAGGGTACGGTCGGGCGTGCACTTCTCCCTGGCGGCCGCGAGTGGCCGTGCGGCGAGGACGCCTGTGCATTTTCGCAACCGACAGTGCCGCGACCCTGCGGCGATCTCTCTGTCGATGCGCGGTGTTTCTGGTGCCGAGGGCCGGACTCGAACCGGCACAGCTTGCGCTACCGCCCCCTCAAGACGGCGTGTCTACCAATTTCACCACCTCGGCGAATTCAAGCAACTCATAATATCAGATTATCGGTTGATCACAAAAATTATTGAGGTTTCGACGGCAGTTGCGGTACGTCGCCCGCTCCACCGGCAGGCTGTTCCAGGACAGGCGCCTGGATTGGCGCCTCGACCCGGTCGACCACGCTGCCCTGGCGTACGTCACCTGCGCGCGTGGCGAGAAAGGCAAGTCCGAGGCTGGTGGCGAAAAACAGCGCCGCGAGGACGGCCGTGGTACGGGTCATGAAGGAGCCCGCGCCTTGTGAACCGAACACCGTCGAAGAAGCCCCGCTGCCGAAGGCGGCGCCCATGTCGGCGCCCTTGCCGTGCTGCAGCAGCACCAGCGCGATCAGCGACAGGGCAATCAGTACGTGGATAACCAGGAGGATCGTTTGCATCGTCTGTCCAGGTGTAACGGGGCTCAGGCGGCCCGGCAAATGGTAAGAAACTCGTTGACGTCCAGCGCGGCGCCGCCGATCAGGCCACCGTCGATGTCGTCCATGGCGAACAGTTCGGAGGCGTTGCCGCCCTTGACGCTGCCACCGTAGAGGATACGCAGTCCGGCGGCGACCGTGGCGTCGCGCGCCGTGACCCGTCCACGGATGAAGGCGTGGACCGCCTGTGCCTGCTCCGGGGTGGCGGTGAGCCCGGTGCCGATCGCCCAGACCGGCTCGTAGGCGACGACCGCTGCGGCCAGCGCGGCGACTCCGGGACCGTCCAGCAAAGCGTCGATCTGGCGCCCGATCACAGCCTCGGTAGCCCCTGATTCACGCTCTTCCAGGGTCTCGCCGACGCAGGCAATCGGGGTCAGACCGAACGCCTGGGCCGCGGAAAGCTTGCGCGCCACCAGGGCATCGTCCTCGCCATGATAGGCGCGACGTTCGGAGTGGCCGACGATGGCGAAACGGCATCCGTACTCGACCAGCATCGGTCCGGCTACCTCGCCGGTGAAGGCACCGGCCGAATGTTCGGAGAGATCCTGTGCACCCAGCGCGATCGGGCCGCCCTCGAGCCTGGCCGCCGCCTCGGCGATGAAGACGGCCGGGGGGCAGACGGCCATTTCGGCTCGCTTGACGCCAGCGGCACCGTCGAGCAGGCCGTCGAGCAGCGCCGAGACGCTCTCGCGTGATCCGTTCATCTTCCAGTTGCCGGCAACCAGCGGTCGGCGCATGTCGGTATCCAGGGTGGTCGTGGACGGCGGGAAAAAAGCGCGCCAAGGATACCGGTAGCCCCCCAGAAAATCAATGTGCGAGGTGGGGGATCAGACCGCCGAAGTAACGGTTTCGGCCAGTTGTTCGACCAGTTGCGCGACCTGTCCGGCATCGCGCCCCTCGACCATCACCCGGACCACCGGCTCGGTTCCCGAGGGTCGCAGCAGAACCCGGCCCTCGGCACCTAGGGCCGTCTCGGCCGCCGTCATGGCAGCGGCCACAGAGGGGTGTTCCAGCGGTCTCTGTCCCGGGGCGACACGTACGTTGCGCATTTGCTGCGGGAAGACCGTCATTCCGGCGGTCAGCTCAGCCAGGCTGCGCTGCTGGCGGACGGCGGCGGCCAGTACCTGCAGGGCGGCGACGGTACCGTCGCCGGTGGTGGAGCGGTCGAGGCAGATCAGGTGGCCTGAGCTCTCGCCGCCAAGGCGCCAACCACGCGCGTGCAACCGTTCGAGGACGTAGCGGTCGCCGACCTTGGCGCGCTCGAAGGGCACGCCGTGATCTGACAGGGCCTGCTCCAATCCCAGGTTGCTCATCACGGTCCCGACCACGCCCCCATCGAGCGCCCCCTGCGCCAGGCGATCGCAGGCAACGATGTAGAGCAGCTGGTCGCCATCGACCACCTCCCCGTCAGCGTCGATCATGATCAACCGGTCACCGTCACCGTCGAGGGCCAGGCCGAGATCGGCACCCCTGGCACGCACCGCGGCACGCAGCGACTCGACTTCGGTCGAGCCGCACTCGAGATTAATGTTGAGGCCATCCGGGTCGGCACCGATGACGGTGACCGTGGCGCCGAGTTCGCGCAGCACGCTCGGCGCGACCTGGTAGGTGGCGCCGTGAGCACAGTCGACGACGATGTCGAGTCCGTGCAGGGTGATGCCGTTGGGGATGGTCGCCTTGCAGTGCTCGATATACCGACCGGCTGCGTCGGTAATACGCGAGGCCTTGCCCAATCGCTCGGCGGCGACGGTCTGCAACGGACGGGCGAGTTCGACCTCGATCTGCTGCTCGACACTGTCCGGCAGCTTGAGCCCGTCGGGGCCGAAAAACTTGAAGCCGTTGTCGTCGAAGGGGTTGTGCGAGGCGCTGATGACAATACCGGCGCTGGCATGGAAGGTGCGGGTCAGATAGGCCACCGCCGGAGTCGGCATCGGGCCGGTCAGGAGGACGTCGAGCCCGGCCGCGGCCAGGCCCGCCTCGAGCGCCGATTCGAACATGTAACCGGAGATGCGTGTGTCCTTGCCGATGACCACCCGCGCCCCGCCCTCGGGGGCGAGCACGCGCCCTGCCGCCCAACCGAGCCGTAGCGCGAACTCGGGAGTGATCGGTTCGCTGCCGACCCGGCCACGGATACCATCGGTACCGAAGTACTTGCGTTCACTCACGCGTCGTCTCCTCCGTTGATATCGCCTCGAGAGCGGCGCAGACCGCCAGCGCCTCGACCGTGGCGGCAACGTCATGGGTGCGCACCAGCCGTGCCCCGCGATCGACGGCCAAGACCGCAGCCGCCACGCTGCCATGCAGACGCCGCTCGATCGGTGCATCGAGGATCGCACCGATCATCGACTTGCGCGACAGCCCGACCAGCAGCGGTCGGCCCAGTTCACCCAGGTCGCCAAGGGACGCGAGCAACGCCAGGTTGTCGGCAAGGGTCTTGCCGAAACCAAAACCCGGATCCAGCAGCAGCCTCTCGGCCGACACGCCCTGCGCCTCACAGTCGGCGAGTCGCATGGCCAGGAAATCCCGTACTGCCGTGACCACCCCGTCCGGGTAGTCCGGCGCCTGTTGCATCGTACCCGGCTCGCCACGCATGTGCATCAGGCAGGCGGCCAGTCCCGACTCGGCCACGGCCTCGACCGCGCCAGGCCGCTGCAGGGCCCTTACGTCGTTGACCATTTGCGCTCCGACGTCGGCTGCGGCACGGATCACTTCAGGTCGGCTGGTATCGACAGAGACCGGCACGGAAATCCTGCTCGCAACCGCGGCGACCACCGGCACGACACGGCGCAGTTCCTCGTCCAACGGCACCGATACCGCGCCGGGGCGGGTCGACTCGCCACCGATGTCGATCAGGGCCGCACCCGCGGCCGCCATCTGCTGCGCATGCGCCGTCGCCCGCCCGGGATCGGCGAAGTCGCCGCCATCGGAGAACGAGTCGGGGGTGACGTTGAGGATGCCCATCACCCGTGGCCGGGTGAGGTCGAGCCGGCCGCGCGGCAGGTCGACATAAAAATCTGAAACGGTCACGACAACCGTCCTGGAGCCGGCCCAGGCGCTCGCGGCGAGATCAGTGCTGGCCGGCCGGTCCGCCGATGCCGCTGTCGCGCGGTTCTGACGGGGTCGACTCGGTCTCCCCCCCCGGAGTGTCCCCCTCGCCCGGGGTTTCATGGTCGTCCCAGTTTTCGGGCGGGCGCGGCGGCTTGCCTTCCATGATGTCGTCGATCATCGGCCGATCGATGGTCTCGTATTTCATCAAGGCCTCGGCCATGGCGTGCAGTTTGTCCATGTTGTCGGTCAGGATCTGCATGGCGCGGTCGTAGTTGCGATCGATGAAGCGACGCACCTCCTGGTCGATAACGTGCGCCGTCTCGTCCGAGACTACCTTGTGCTGGGTCACCGAGTGGCCCAGGAACACCTCGCCGTCATCCTCGCTGTAGGTACGGGGACCGAGTTCCGTGGACAGGCCCCATTTGGTCACCATGTTGCGGGCGATCTCGGTGGCACGGTGGATGTCATTCTGGGCACCGGTGGTGACCGCGTCCTCACCGAAGATCAGTTCCTCCGCGACCCGTCCACCGAACAGGCTCGAGAGTTGGCTCTCGAGACGCTTCTTGCTGTAGCTGTAGCGGTCATCCTCGGGCAGGAACAACGTCACGCCGAGGGCGCGCCCACGCGGAATAATGCTGACCTTGTGCACCGGGTCATGATCCGGGACCGAGCGGCCGACGATGGCGTGCCCTGACTCGTGGTAGGCGGTGAGTTTCTTCTCGTCCTCGCTCATGACCATCGAGCGCCGCTCGGCGCCCATCATGATCTTGTCCTTGGCCTTCTCGAAATGTTCCATCTCGACCACGCGCCGGTTGCCACGAGCAGCGAACAGCGCCGCCTCGTTGATCAGGTTGGCGAGATCGGCACCGGAGAAGCCTGGGGTGCCACGGGCGATGATCGACATGTTGACTTTTTCCGCCACCGGCACCTTGCGCACGTGGACCTTGAGGATCTGCTCGCGTCCGCGGACGTCGGGCAGGGGCACCACCACCTGGCGGTCGAAACGTCCAGGTCGCAGCAGCGCCGGATCGAGGACGTCCGGGCGGTTGGTGGCGGCGATGACGATCACCCCCTCGTTGCCCTCGAAGCCATCCATCTCAACCAGCAGCTGGTTCAGGGTCTGCTCGCGTTCGTCGTGACCGCCCCCGAGGCCGGCACCTCGATGACGGCCGACAGCGTCGATCTCGTCAATGAATATGATGCACGGGGCATTTTTCTTCGCCTGCTCGAACATGTCGCGCACGCGTGAGGCGCCGACACCGACGAACATCTCGACGAAATCGGAGCCGGAAATGGTGTAGAACGGGACTCGCGCCTCGCCGGCGATGGCGCGTGCGAGCAGGGTCTTGCCGGTGCCGGGCGAGCCGACCATCAGCACGCCGCGCGGTATCTTGCCGCCGAGGCGCTGGAACTTGGACGGGTCACGCAGGAACTCGACTATTTCGACCACCTCGTCCTTGGCCTCGTCGACGCCGGCGACGTCGCCGAAGGTGACCTTGACCTGATCCTCGCTGAGCATACGTGCGCGGCTCTTACCGAAGGACATCGCCCCCCGACCGCCGGCGCCGCCCTGCATCTGGCGCATGAAGAAGATCCAGACACCGATCAGCAGCAGCATCGGGAACCAGGAAATGAAGATCTGCATCAGCATCGACTGCCCTTCGGGGGCGCGCGCATCGATCTCGACGCCGTTGCGTAGCAGGTCGCCGATCAGGCCGTCGTCATCGGGAGTGAACGTGGTGAACTTCTCGCCGTTGTGCAGCACGCCCTGCACCGTACGCCCCTCGATCACCACCCGAGACACCTGGCCGTCGTTGACCTGGGTGACAAACTCGGAATAGGCCAGCCGCTGGGCACTGGTCGGCCGGTTGCCGAAGTTGTTGAACACGGTCATCAACACCACCGCGATGATGACCCAAAGGAGCATATTTCTTGCCATATCGTTCAACGCTTTCGACCTGTCAGGGAGGGTAAAAAAAGGGGGCGGGGCTGGTGGATTAGTACCTTACACCAGCCGATAGTTCCGGGCCAGAAGGTAGACTTCGCGGCTTCGCGGGCGCGATGCCTGTGGCTTGCGCACCACAACTTTGGCAAACGCCGCACGCAACTCGGCCAGCAGTGGATCGAAGCCCTCGCCCTGGAACATTTTTAGCAGCAGGTCGCCTCCGGGGCGCAGCACCTGCCTGGCACAGTCGAGGGCGAGTTCCGCCAACAGGGCCGCACGTGGCTGATCAACCGCCTTCATGCCACTCATATTGGGGGCCATATCCGACAATACAAGGTCGACCGGTCGCCCATCCAGCTGTCCCAGCAACCGGTCGAGGACCGCCTGCTCGGTAAAGTCACCCTGCAACAGCGTGACACCGGGCAGCGGATCGATCAGCAGCAAGTCGAGGGCGACCACCCGCCCCTTTGCCCCGATCCGGTCAGCAACCACCTGGGACCAGCCGCCGGGGGCGGCGCCGAGATCGACGACGGTCATCCCCGGGCGCATCAGGCGATCGCGCTTGTCGATCTCGAGTAGCTTGAAAGCGGCACGCGAACGCAGACCGAGAGCCTGGGCCTGGCGCACGAAGGTGTCACCGAAATGTTCGCGCAACCAGCGTTCGCTGCTTTTGCTGCGTGCCATGCTCAGCCCCGCGCCGCCGGTGCCGCGGAACAAGGCTTCGGGTAAACTGTGCGCCCTCCACGCGGCCAGGATCTGATCACGATGTCACTCTCCACACGGCACAGGCGCAAGCTGCGCCAGCTCGGTCACGCACGCAAGCCGGTGGTGATCGTCGGCGGCCAGGGGCTGCACGAGGCGGTACACGCCGAGATCGACGGGGCCCTGGCCCACCACGAACTGATCAAGGTCAGGGTCAATGCCGGCGACCGGGAAGAACGTGACGTCATGATCGCGTCGATCTGCAGCCACAGCGGGGCGGAACTGGTGCAGCGGGTCGGTCACGTGGCCCTGCTCTACCGTCGTCACCCGGAACAGCCGCGCATCAAGCTCGACTAGACGTACTCGACGGCAAGGATCTCATAGCTGCGATCGCCCCCCGGCGTGCGCAGGTCTACGGCATCGCCCTCCTGCTTGCCGATCAGCGCCCGCGCAATCGGCGAAGTGATCGATACCCGCCCCGCCTTGATGTCGGCCTCGTCCTCACCGACGATCTGGTAGCGCACCTCGTTGCCGCTCTCCTCGTCGAGCAGCTCGACGGTGGCGCCAAACACCACCTTGCCCCCTGCGTTGAGCTTGGTGACATCGATCACCTGGGCGTGGGCAAGCTTGTGCTCGATGTCGCGGATGCGTGCCTCGATGAAGCCCTGCTGTTCTCGCGCGGCGTGGTACTCGGCGTTCTCTTTCAGGTCGCCGTGGGCTCGCGCTTCAGCGATCGCCTTGATCACCTGCGGACGGGCTTCCGACTTCAGTTCTTTGAGTTCCACGTGCAGCTTTTCGGCGCCACGCGCGGTCAGGGGTACCTTGTTCATGTCACCCTCTCCTGGTGCAGGTCCTGCAGCCGGTGGACATCGACTTCGTCAAGGCAGTGCAGTGCCATGACCGTCGCCCGCGCCCCGGCCAGGGTCGTCGTGTAGGTCACTTTGTGGTTCAGGGCCTCGCGCCGGATCGCGAACGAGTCTGAGATGGCCGGCTTGCCCTCGGTGGTATTGATGATCAGGCTGATCTCATCGTTCTTGATCATGTCGACCACGTGTGGCCGCCCCTCGGCGACCTTGTTGATTGCCGCGCACGGCACGCCGAGATCGTTAAGCAGCCGCGCGGTACCGCGGGTACCTACCAGCTCAAAGCCGAGGTCGACCAGGGAACGGGCCAGTTCGACCATGCCGGTCTTGTCCGCATCACGCACGCTGATCAGCGCCTTGCCGCCACGTGGCAGCACGCTGCCGGCACCTTGGGTCGCCTTGGCGAAGGCCTCGCCGAAGCTGGCGCCGACGCCCATCACTTCGCCGGTCGATTTCATCTCCGGTCCGAGCAGTGGGTCGACGCCGGGGAACTTGGCAAACGGGAACACCGCCTCCTTGACCGAGAAATAGCCCGGGATCCGCGCTTCGGTCACTCCCTGCTCCGCCAGTGAACGGCCAGCCATGCAGCGCGCCGCGATTTTGGCCAGCGGTGTGCCGATGGTCTTGGAGACGAACGGCACGGTACGCGACGCCCGCGGGTTGACCTCGAGGATGTAGATGTCGTCGCCCTGCAGTGCGAACTGGGTGTTCATCAGGCCGACCACGCCGAGTTCCAGCGCCATCTGCCGCACCTGCTCGGCCAGCCGTTCCTGCATGCTGTGGTCGAGCGAGTACGGCGGCAGAGAGCAGGCGGAGTCGCCGGAGTGCACGCCGGCCTGCTCGATGTGCTCCATGATGCCGCCGATCAGCACCTGTTCGCCGTCGCAGATGGCGTCGACGTCGACCTCGACAGCATCGTCGAGAAAGCGGTCGAGCAACACCGGCGACTCGTTGGAGACGCGGATCGCTTCGTGCATGTAGCGCAACAGGTCGTCCTCGTTGTAGACGATCTCCATGCCGCGTCCGCCGAGGACGTAGGAGGGACGAACGACCAGCGGGTAGCCGATTTCGGCTGCCAGGCGCAGGGCGTCGTCGGCACTGCGCGCGGTGCGGTTCGGTGGCTGGCGCAGGCCGAGCTTGTCGATCATCTTCTGGAAACGTTCGCGGTCCTCGGCCCGGTCGATGGCATCCGGCGAGGTGCCGATAATCGGCACCCCGGCCTTCTCCAGGGCGCGCGCCAGCTTCAGCGGCGTCTGGCCGCCAAACTGGACAATGACCCCCTTGGGCCGCTCCTTGTCGACGACCTCGAGCACATCCTCGAGGGTCAGCGGCTCGAAGTAGAGACGATCGGAGGTGTCGTAGTCGGTGGAGACGGTCTCCGGGTTGCAGTTGACCATGATGGTCTCGTAGCCGTCTTCGCGCAACGCCAGAGCCGCGTGGACGCAACAGTAGTCGAACTCGATGCCCTGACCAATGCGGTTCGGACCGCCACCGAGAACCATGATCTTGTCGCGTCCGGTCGGCTCCGCCTCGCACTCCTCCTCGTAGGTCGAGTACATGTAGGCGGTCGAGGTGGCAAATTCGGCGGCGCAGGTGTCGACCCGCTTGTAGACCGGGCGAATGCCGAGTTC
This sequence comes from uncultured Gammaproteobacteria bacterium, assembly GCA_964195335.1. Classification (GTDB taxonomy): domain Bacteria; phylum Pseudomonadota; class Gammaproteobacteria; order QNFN01; family QNFN01; genus QNFN01. Next base: position 9,384 of record CAXMPC010000166.1, read on the forward strand.
GTGACGCCGGGTCCGGATCGTCGCCTCGTCGACCTCGCACAGCCGCGCCAGGCGCAGGTCGGAAAAACCGCTGCGCTTGAGCGCGCGCAGGCGTCCGGCGGAGAGCCCGGCAATGCCGTTCTCGGCCACGCGTGCCTCGGCGTGGACCAGGGCCTCGATCTGTACCAAGAACCAGGGATCGATCTTGGTAAGTTCATGGACCCGGTCGAGGTTCATGCCAGCGCGCATGGCGTCGGCCACGTAGAGCAGGCGCTCGGGACCCGGCTCCTGCAACTCCAGGCGAAAGCGTTCCTTGGCCCCCTCGCTGTCAGGGCTAAGCACCTCGTCGAGACCGTCGATGCCGGTCTCGAGGCCGCGCAGTGCCTTCTGCAGCGACTCCTGGAAAGTGCGGCCGATCGCCATCACCTCGCCGACCGACTTCATCTGCGTGGTCAGGCGCGGTTCGGCGTGCGGGAACTTTTCGAAGGTGAATCGCGGGATCTTGGTGACGACGTAGTCGATGGCCGGCTCGAACGAGGCCGGGGTGGCGCCCCCGGTGATGTCATTTTTCAGCTCGTCGAGGGTGTAGCCGACCGCCAGCTTGGCTGCGACCTTGGCGATGGGGAAACCCGTGGCCTTCGACGCCAGAGCCGACGAGCGCGATACGCGCGGATTCATCTCGATGACGATCATGCGGCCGTCGTCGGGATTGATCGCAAACTGCACGTTGGAACCGCCGGTCTCGACGCCGATTTCGCGCAGCACCGCAATCGAGGCATCGCGCAGGATCTGGTATTCCTTGTCGGTCAGCGTCTGCGCCGGAGCGACGGTGATCGAGTCTCCGGTGTGGACCCCCATCGGATCCAGGTTCTCGATTGAGCAGACGATGATGCAGTTGTCGCGCTTGTCACGCACCACCTCCATCTCGAACTCTTTCCAGCCGAGCAGCGACTCTTCGATCAGCAGCTCGTTGGTCGGCGACAGGTCGAGGCCGCGATGGCAGATCTCGACAAACTCCTCGCGGTTGTAGGCGATACCACCACCGCTGCCGCCGAGGGTGAACGATGGGCGGATGATGGTCGGGAACCCGATCTGGACCTGGACCTGCAGCGCCTCTTCGAGGCTGTGCGCCAGTGCCGAGCGGGCGGAACCCAGACCGATGGCGGTCATCGCCTCGCGGAAGCGTTCGCGATCCTCCGCCTTGTCGATGGCGTCTCGCGAGGCGCCAATCAGCTCGACCCCATACTGGTCGAGGACGCCTTCACGGGCCAGGTCAAGGGCACAGTTGAGCCCGGTCTGGCCGCCCATGGTCGGCAGCAGGGCGTCGGGCCGCTCGGCCTCGATGATGCGCGCCACCGTCTGCCAGTCGACCGGCTCGATGTAAATCGCGTCGGCGGTCTCCGGGTCGGTCATGATGGTCGCCGGATTGGAGTTGACCAGCACGACCCGGTAGCCCTCCTCGCGCAGCGCCTTGCACGCCTGCGCGCCGGAGTAGTCGAACTCGCACGCCTGGCCGATGACGATCGGGCCGGCGCCGATGATCAGGACGGTTTTGATGTCGGTCCGCTTGGGCATGGCCGTCAGTCCTCGCCGTGACGCGCGCGGATGGCGTCGAGAAAGCGGTCGAACAACGGTGCCACGTCATGTGGCCCGGGACTGGCCTCGGGGTGGCCCTGGAAACCGAACGCCGGGTGCTCGGTGTGCGCAACCCCCTGCAGGGTGCCATCGAACAGCGAGCGATGGGTCGGGATCAGGGTGGCCGGCAGTGACGCCTCGTCGACGGCGAAACCGTGGTTCTGGCTGCTGATCATCACCCGCCCGCTGGCCAGGTCCTGGACCGGGTGGTTGGCGCCATGGTGGCCGAACTTCATTTTGGAGGTACGCGCTCCGCTGGCCAGTGCCAGCAACTGGTGACCGAGGCAGATGCCGAACAGGGGGATGCCGCTGTCGAGCAGTTCGCCGATGGCGTCGATGGCGTAGGCGCACGGCTCCGGGTCGCCGGGGCCGTTGGAGAGAAAGACGCCGTCGGGTTCCAGCGCCAGCACCTCGGCGGCCGTCGTCTCAGCGGGAACCACGGTCAGCCGGCAACCGCGATCGACCAGCATGCGCAGAATGTTGCGCTTGACGCCGAAGTCGTAGGCGACGACGTGGTAGGGCAGTTCCTCGCTCTCTTCGGGCAAGCCCTGCTCCAGGCTCCAGGTGCCCTGGCGCCAAGTGTAGCGCTCCGGAGCGGTCACCTCGCGTGCCAGGTCCATGCCCTGCAGTCCCGGGAAGGCGCGTGCCGCGGCGACGGCGGCCTCGTCGGAGAGCGCGTCACCGGCCACCAGGCAGCCGGCCTGGGCCCCCTTCTCACGCAGGATCCGGGTCAGCCTGCGGGTGTCGATGCCGGCGATACCGACCACGCTCTGGGCCGTGAGGTAGTCCTCGAGACACTGTTCAGAACGGAAGTTGCTTGGCAGCAGCGGCAGGTCACGGATCACCAGTCCGGCGCACATGATGCCAGACGACTCCTCGTCGGCCGCGTTGATGCCGGTATTGCCAATGTGCGGGTAGGTCAGGGTGACGATCTGCCGACGATAAGAGGGATCGGTGGCGATCTCCTGATAGCCGGTCATGGCGGTATTGAATACCACCTCTCCAACGGACTGCCCTACGGCACCGATGGACTCGCCGTGAAACAGGCTGCCATCTTCTAGGGCGAGCAGCGCGGGGGCTCTCAAGGCTGCCTCCTGGGCGTACATGCAAAGCGGGAGGGGCCGTGCAGCCACTCCCGCTTCGGAAATCGGTCAGATGGACCGGCGCGGATCGGGCGCCATTCTAGCCAAGCCGCCCCGGGGTGTCCACGCAATCCGGTCCGAAAAACGGGATCGCGAAATGGAATTCAATTCAGGCTCATGACACAAGTCATTGAATTCCTGCCAGTGGCTGATTCCCGCCCATTGGCAGACCGTGAGCCGTATCAGCGCAGGTCGAGCACATCCTGCATGTCGAACAGGCCACGCTCCCTGCCGACCAGCCAGTTGGCGGCGCGCACGGCCCCTTGGGCAAAGGTCATCCGGCTCGCGGCGCGGTGGGTGATCTCGACCCGCTCGCCGGTGGCGGCATAGAGCACCGTGTGCTCACCGACAATATCGCCGGCGCGAATGGTCTCGAAACCGATGGTGGCCCGATCGCGCGGACCGGTGTGGCCCTCACGGCCGTAGACCGCGCACTCGGCCAGGTCCCGACCAAGTGCACCGGCAACCACCTCGCCGAGACGCAGTGCCGTTCCCGACGGGGCGTCGACCTTGTGCCGGTGATGGGCCTCGATGATCTCGATGTCGACGCTGTCACCGAGCACCTGGGCGGCGATCTCGGCCAGCTTGAAGGTGAGGTTGACGCCGACGCTCATGTTTGGCGCGAAAACGATGGCTATCTCCTCCGCTGCGCTGGTGATCGCCTCCTTCTGCGCCGCGTCGAAGCCGGTGGTTCCGATCACCAGCCGCCGGCGATGCTCGCGACAGTAGGCCAGCGAGGCCATGGTCGCCGCCGGAGCAGTGAAATCGATCAGCACCTCGAAACCGTCGCCTAAAGCCCCCAGGCCGTCACCGACCGCCACCCCAAGGTTACCTAGCCCGGCCATGTCACCGGCATCGACCCCAACCAGGCCGCTATCGGGGCGGTCGATCGCCACCTGCAGTTCGGCCGTGGCGTCGTCTCGGCACGCCTCGATCAGCGCCCGCCCCATGCGCCCACCGGCACCGTTGATCGCGATCCTGGTCATCGTCTCCCCCCTTGAGCACCGGCGCCAGGCCGGTTCAGTGCTTCATGCCATCGAAAAAGCTGCGCACGCCATCCAGCCACGAGCTCTGTTTCGGGCTGTGATGGCCGCCGTTGCGCTCCATGGTCGCATCCAATTCGCGCAGCAGGCGTTTCTGCTCCTCGTTGAGATTGATCGGAGTCTCGACCGCGACCCGGCACAACAGGTCGCCGGTAGCGCCTCCACGGACCGGGCGCACGCCCTTGGCGCGCAGGCGGAATACCTTGCCCGACTGGGTCTCAGGCGGGATCTTGAGCATCACGCGGCCTTCCAGGGTCGGAACCGCGAGTTCACCGCCAAGGACCGCGGTGACGAAACCGATCGGCACTTCGCAATAGAGGTCATTACCCTCGCGGCTGAAGATCGCGTGCTCCTTGACCCGGATCTGGACGTACAGGTCGCCGGGCGGCGCACCTTTTTCGCCTGCCTCACCTTCGCCGGCGAGGCGGATGCGGTCGCCATTGTCGACCCCTGCCGGGACCTTGACCGACAGCGTGCGCGACTCCTCGACCCGACCGGCGCCACGGCACTTGGGGCACGGGTCGCTGATCGTCACCCCCTCGCCATGACAACGCGGACAAGTCTGCTGGATCGAGAAGAAGCCCTGCTGCATGCGCACCTGGCCGACGCCACCGCAGGTGCCGCACTTGGTCGGCTGGCTCCCTTTGCGGGCCCCGCTGCCGTCACAGGTCTCGCAGGCGGCCAGGGTGGGGACGCGGATCTTGACCGTGGTGCCGTGCACCACCTCCTCGAGGGAAAGGGTAAGGTTGTAGCGCAGGTCGGCGCCGCGATAGCCCTGTTGCCGACCGCCGCGGCCACCACCGAAGATGTCGCCGAAGACGTCGCCGAAAATGTCGCTGAAGTTGCCCCCGCCAGGGCCACCGGGTCCGCCCCCGGCACCGAATGACGGGTCGACACCGGCGTGGCCGAACTGGTCGTAGGCGGCACGTTTTTGTGCGTCGCCGAGGACGTCGTAGGCCTCCTTTGCCTCCTTGAACCGATCTTCGGCGACCGAGTCGTCCGGATTGCGGTCAGGATGATGCTTCATCGCCAGCCGGCGAAAAGCCTTCTTGATATCGGCCTCGCTGGCGGTCTTGGAGACGCCGAGGACTTCGTAGTAGTCGCGTTTGGCCATCGTCACTCAATGCTCAGGCCACGGGCACGGGAAAGCGCCCCTGGCAGGGCGCCACCGCGGCCGTGGCCGTGATCCGCCGCCGCGCCAAGCGCGGCGGTGCTTACTTGTCGTCCTTGACTTCCTCGAACTCGGCGTCGACGACGTCGTTCTTCGCCTCGCCGGCCGGCGCTTCGGTCGCGCCCTCGCCTGCTTCGCCAGCCTCCTGGCCACTCTCGGCCTGCTGCTTGTAGACCCGCTCGGCGAGCTTGCCGGAGACCTCGGCCAGAGCCGCGGTCTTGGTGTCAATGTCATCCTTGTCCTCGCCCTCGACCGCCTTGCGCAACGCCTCGATCGCGCCCTCAATCTCCTGCTTCTCGGCCTCCTCGACCTGGTCGTCGAGTTCCTTCAGCGACTTGCTGGTCGCGTGGATCATGTTCTCAGCCTGGTTGCGAGCATCGACCAGCTCGCGCATGCGCTTGTCCTCGGCCGCGTTGGCCTCAGCGTCGTTGACCATGCGCTCGATCTCCTCGTCGGAAAGACCGCTCGAGGCCTTGATGACGATCGACTGCGCCTTGCCGGTCGCCTTGTCCTTGGCCGAGACGTTGAGGATGCCGTTGGCGTCGATGTCGAAGCCGACCTCGATCTGCGGCACACCGCGCGGCGCCGGCGGGATGTCGGCCAGGTCGAAGCGGCCGAGCGTCTTGTTGCCGGAGGCCATCTCGCGCTCGCCCTGCAGCACATGCACGGTGACCGCGCCCTGGTTGTCGTCGGCGGTCGAAAAGACCTGCTGCGCCTTGGTCGGGATGGTGGTGTTCTTCTCGATCAGCTTGGTCATCACGCCACCCAGGGTTTCGATACCGAGCGACAGCGGGGTGACGTCGAGCAGCAGCACGTCCTTGACCTCGCCACCGAGCACGCCGCCCTGGATCGAGGCACCGATGGCCACGGCCTCGTCGGGGTTGACGTCCTTGCGCGGCTCCTTGCCGAAGAAGTCCTTGACCACTTCCTGCACCTTGGGCATGCGCGTCTGGCCACCGACCAGGATGATGTCGTCGATCTCGGAGGCCGGCAGCCCGGCGTCCTTCAGCGCGGTCTTGCACGGGCCGATGGTGCGTGCGATCAGGTCCTCGACCAGCGCCTCGAGCTTGGCCCGGGTCAGCTTCATGTTCAGATGCTTGGGTCCGCTGGCATCGGCAGTGATGTAGGGCAGGTTGACCTCGGTCTGGGTGCTTGAGGAGAGCTCGATCTTGGCCTTCTCGGCGGCCTCCTTGAGCCGCTGCAGGGCCAGCGGGTCGTTGTGCAGGTCGACCGTCGACTCCTTCTTGAACTCGTCGGAGATGTAATCGATCAGGCGCAGGTCGAAATCCTCGCCACCGAGGAAGGTGTCGCCGTTGGTCGAGAGCACCTCGAACTGGTGCTCGCCGTCGACCTCGGCGATCTCGATGATCGAGATGTCGAAGGTGCCGCCACCGAGGTCGTAGACCGCGAGCTTGGCGTCGCCGCGCTTCTTGTCCATGCCGTAGGCGAGAGCCGCCGCGGTCGGCTCGTTGATGATGCGCTTGACTTCGAGCCCGGCGATCCGGCCGGCGTCCTTGGTCGCCTGGCGCTGGGAATCGTTGAAGTAGGCCGGGACGGTGATCACCGCCTCGGTGACGGTCTCACCGAGGTAGTCCTCGGCGGTCTTCTTCATCTTCTGCAGGATCCGCGCCGAGACCTCTTGCGGAGCGATCTTCTTGCCCTGAGCCTCGACCCAGGCGTCGCCGTTGTCGGCCTTGGCGATGGTGTAGGGCACCATCTTGATGTCGCGCTGGACGACGTCGTCGGTGAACTTGCGTCCGATCAGCCGCTTGATCGCGAACAGGGTGTTGTCAGGATTGGTCACGGCCTGGCGCTTGGCCGACTGGCCGACCAGGATCTCGTCGTCCTTGGTAAAGGCGACGACCGACGGCGTGGTGCGGTCGCCCTCGCTGTTCTCGATGACGCGCGGGTTGCCGTCTTCCATGATCGCCACGCACGAATTGGTGGTGCCGAGGTCAATGCCGATGATCTTGCCCATGTCTGTACTCCGTAAACCTGCTGATCGCGGGAAAGGTTGTCCTGCCACCTAAGTGGGGTGGCGGTGGATTGAATTCAAGCCCCTCAGGCGTCTGCCGTGGGCTCTGGGGGGGCGGCCGAGACGATCACCAGCGCCGGACGCAACAGGCGGTCGTTGAGGGTGTAGCCCTTCTGGTAGACGGTCATCACCTGGCCCGGTTCGACTTCACTGCTCGGTTGGGTCGACATCGCCTGGTGCAGGTCGGGGTTGAATTTTTCGCCCTCGGGTACCACTTCGACGATGCCGGATTTCTCCAGTGCCGTGGTCAACATCTTCAGGGTCAGCTTGCTCCCCTCGTGCAGCTTGGCCACATCGGCACTGTCGGCCGAGGCCGCGTCCAATCCGAGTTCGAGACTGTCTCGCACCGGCAGCAGTTCGAGGGCGAAGCGATCCAGGGCAAACTTGTGGGCATTCTCGAGCTCGCGCGCGGTGCGCTTGCGCAGGTTGTCCATGTCGGCGCGGGTGCGCAGGAGCTGTTCCTGCCTTTCCTCCGACTCGCGTCGCACCTGTTCCAGCTCAACCTCGAGTACCTTCAGCCGCGCCAGCGGATCGTCGCTACCCTCAGGCTCTACCAACGACTCGGTCGTGGTGGCCTGCTCCGGGCTGTCCTCGGCTCCGGCGCTCCCGACACCCTCTGCGGTCTGGGTATTCCCGACAGTTTCGGCAGTTTTGGCTGCCTCGGTGTCCTCCACGGTCCCGGCGACCGTCTGCTTGTCATTCATGCCGTCTCGATCTCCAGTTACAGGAACACGCCGTCGGCGCGTCCCGAAATCAAATCTCCAGATGTATGGGGGCGGGTCAGTCCGACTTCAAGGCCGCGCCGAGAAGCTTGGCGGTGACATTGACCACCGGGATGACCCGCTCGTAGTCCATCCGCGTCGGACCGATGACGCCGAGCACGCCCACCGCCTCGCCATCGATGGCGTAGGTCGAGGTCACCACGCTGCAGTCGTCGAATACCGACTGCCCTGCCTCCTCGCCGATGAAAATATGCATGCCATCGGCCTGCAGGCAGCGGTCTAGCAGGCCCAGCAGCTGGCGCTTGCGCTGGAACGCTTCGAACAGCTGGCGCAGCTTGTCGACATCGCCGAGTTCGTCGATACCCATCAGCCGGGTCTGGCCCGAGAGCACGAAATCGTCGCCGTCCGCAGCCGGGCTGAAGGCTGAATTGGCGATGTCGATAGTCGTCAGCATCATCCGGTTCATCGAGTCACGTGTCTCGCTCAGCTCGGCGGCGAGAGTGTCGCGGATGGCGAGGATATCGCGCCCGACGAAGTTTTCATTGAGGTAGTTGGCGGCCTGCTGCAGTTCCGATTCGCTGTACTGCCGCTCGGTATGGATGACACGGTTCTGCACTTCGCGCTCGTTAACCACCAGGATCGCCAGGATGCGCTGTTCGGCGAGCGGCAGGAACTCGACGTGGCGCAGGGCAAAGCGGGCACGCCGCGGGATCATCACCAGGCCGGCCATGCGCGTCATGTCGGAGAGCATGCGCGAGGCACTCTCGAGCAGTTCCTTGTCGTTTCCCTCACCCTGCAGGCGGCTGCGCAGGCTCGCTATTTCGTAGTCCTCGAGCCGCTTCAGGGACACCAGCGAGTCGACGAAAAAGCGGAATCCTTTGGCGGTGGGCACCCGACCGGCCGAGGTGTGTGGCGAGACCACCAGGCCCATGTCCTCGAGGTCGGCCATGACGTTGCGGATGGTCGCCGCGCTCAACTCGAGACCGGCGGCGCGCGACAGCGTGCGCGAACCGACCGGCTGGCCCTCGCTGATATACTTTTCGACCAGCACCCGCAGCAGTTGGCGGGCGCGCTCGGTCAGTTGCTGATGTTCTGCCAAGGTCGGGCGATCCTGTTGGGTGGCGGCCGTATCACTGCCGGAACTGGCACTCTTCGCTTCAGAGTGCCAAACCGACGCTAGCAACTCGCCGAAGAGACTGTCAAGGCATGGCTGACGACCCGGGTGGCCGCATGCTAGCTTAAGCTGCAGCGGCGGTGTGCCGTGTCCCCCGATGCCAGCCATGGAGACCCGATGTCCAGCGCCTTTACCAAGATCGGCCTGATCGGCAAGTACAACAGCCCCGAGGTGGGCAGCACCCTGGAGCAAGTCGGCCAGCACCTGCTCGAGCTCGGGCTGGAGGTGGTGGTCGACGCCAGCAGCAGCCACCTCCTTACCGATGGCGCCTTCCCCGTAGCCGAGCGCGATGAACTCGGCGAGCAGTGTGACCTGGCCATCGTGGTCGGCGGTGACGGCACCCTGCTGGCCGCCGCACGCAGCCTGACCGATTACCGCGTGCCCCTGCTCGGTATCAACCTCGGCCGCATCGGTTTCCTGGTCGACGTCTCCCCGGACCAGATGCTCGAGCGCCTCGACCCGATCCTTGCCGGCGACTACCTGTGCGAGGAGCGGCTGCTGCTGCATGCCTGCATCACCCGCGAGGGGGAGCAGATCGCCGAGAGCAACGCCTTCAACGATGTGGTCGTACACAAGACCGACGTCGCGCGGATGATCGAGTTCGACACCTACGTCAACGGCGACTTCCTCTACCCGCTGCGCTCGGACGGGCTGATCGTCTCCACGCCCAGCGGTTCGACTGCCTATGCCCTCTCCGGTGGCGGCCCGATCATGCACCCGAAGCTCAACGCCCTGGTCCTGGTGCCGATCTGCCCACATACCCTGACCAACCGACCGACGGTGCTCTCCGGAGACGACCACGTCGAAATCGTGGTGCGTGATACCGACGCCCTGGTCACCTGCGACGGCCAGATCAAGATCGCCCTGCTACCGGATGACCGGGTTTCGATCCGTCGGCGCGAGCACCCGGTGCAGCTTATCCATCCCAGCGACTACCGCTATTTCGAGATCCTGCGCGAGAAGTTTCACTGGCATAAACGGCTCTGATGCCTGCCCGATGCTGACCTACCTGCAAATCCGTGACTTTGCGCTGATCGAGAACGTCGAGCTCGAACTCGGTCCCGGGCTGACCGTGCTCACCGGTGAGACCGGTGCCGGTAAGTCGATGCTGGTCGACGCCCTCGGCCTGGTGCTCGGTGACCGTGCCGAGCCGCGCCAGATCCGTGCCGGGTGCGATCGCGCCGAGGTCACCGCCGAGTTCGACCTTGGCGACCTCGACCTGCCCCGGGCCTGGCTCGATGAACGCGGCCTGGCCGACGCCAGCCAGTGCCTGATCCGCCGGGTGGTGGCGCGCGCGGGGCGCTCGCGGGCCTTCATCAACGGCACGCCGGTCACCCTGCAGGACCTGAAAGGTCTCGGTGAACAGCTCGCCGATATCCACGGCCAGCACGAACACCAGTCCCTGCTGCGCGCCGAAAGCCAGCGACGGATGCTCGACACCTGGGGTCGCAACCAGCCTTCCGCCGACACCGTCGCCACCGCCTACCACGCCTGGAACGAGGCCGAAACCGCGCGTACGGCGCTGGCCAATGACCAGGCGCGTGACGGCGAGCGGCGAGCTCTGCTGCGCTTCCAGCTCGACGAGCTCAACACGCTCGCGCCCCAGCCAGGGGAGTTCGCCGCCCTCGGGGAGGAGCACCGGCGCCTGGCCCACGCCGACGAACTGGTCGCTGCTCTGGGGACGTTATGCGACGGCCTCTACGAAGCCGACGAGGGAAGCGTGCACGACCGTCTCGGTCGTGCCACGCGGGAACTGGCTGAACTGCAACGCCTCGATCCGACGCTCGCGGACCATGCCGAGGCGCTCGAGGATGCACTGATCCGGGTCCAGGAGAGCGCCTCGGGCCTGCGCCACTGCGCCGACAGGATCGACCTCGATCCCGGACGACTGACGCAGGCCGAGAGACGCCTCGAAGCGCTCCACGAGACCGGGCGCAAGTACCGCGTGGCACCCGATGAGCTGCCGCAATTGCACGCCTCGCTGATGGAGGAACTGGGTGACGACGAGGACCCGGATGCACAACTGGCGCGACTTACGGAGGCCGCGACCGGGGCCGCGGCGGAGTACGACCGCACCGCCACGGAGCTGAGTCGGCGGCGCGCCGCCGCCGGCACGGCGCTGGCCGCGGTGGTGACCGACTCGCTGCAGCTGCTGGCGATGCCGGGCGGCCGGTTTGAAGTCGAGTTGCAACCACTCAATGACGCCCAGGGCTCCGCTGGCGGCAATGAACGGGTCCGGTTCCTGGTCAGCGCCAATCCCGACCAGCCGCCGCAGGCGCTGGGCCAGGTCGCATCGGGGGGCGAGTTGTCGCGCATCAGCCTGGCCATCCAGGCGGCGACAGCGGCCAGTGTCGACGTGCCGACGCTGGTTTACGACGAGGTTGACGTCGGCATCGGCGGGCGGGTCGCCGAAATCGTCGGTCGCCTGCTGCGTGACCTCGCCGAGGCGCGCCAGGTGTTCTGCATCACCCACCTGCCGCAGGTCGCGGCGCAGGCCCACGGTCACCTGCAGGTAAGCAAGCAGGCCGAGGAGGCGGTGACCAGCACCGCCGTGACCCCGCTCGACCGCAAGGCACGGGTCGAGGAGTTGGCAAGGATGCTAGGTGGCCTGAAAATCACGGCTCAGACACGGGCCCATGCCGAAGAGATGATCGCACTGGCCCGCACCGGCTAGGCCCAGCCGAATCAGCCCCGGCAACGCGGGCAGAGGCCGTGGATGGTCAGCTGGTGGTCGGTGATCTCGTAGCCGGCATCGGTAGCGATACTCTGCTGCAGCGCCTCGATCCGGTCGTCGACGAATTCATCCACCCGGCCGCAGCGGATGCAGACGATGTGGTCGTGGTGCTCACCCTGGTTCAGTTCGTAGACCGCCTGGCCACCCTCGAAATTGTGCTTGATGACCAGCCCTGCTTCCTCGAACTGGGTCAGCACGCGGTAGACCGTCGCCAGGCCGACCTCCTCACCCCCGGCCGTCAGCAGCTGGTAGATCTCGTCGACACTGAGATGGCGGGCGGCGTGGGACTCGAGGACGCGCAGAATCTTGACCCGTGGCAGGGTCACTTTCAGGCCCGCTTTCTTGAGATCGCGGTTGTCCATCGGCCACTCTCCCGCGCCACCCCGTGAGTTGCCCTACGTTATACGCTATCATCGCCGCGTTTCGCCCGGGACCACCAGATGATGACTGTCAGACGCTACCTGTTCGGCCTCTCGGCCGCCCTGCTGCTTTCGGCCTGCAGCGTCGACCGTATTCCCGGTGTCTTCCGGATCGACGTCCAACAGGGCAATGTCGTCACCCCGGCGAGTTTCAACGAGCTCAAGCCCGGCATGACCCGGGAACAGGTGCGCTTCGTCATGGGCACGCCGATGATCATCGACACCTTCAACGTAGGTCGCTGGGACTATTACTTCAGTTTCAAACCGGGCCGGGGTGATCCGGTGAGCCATCACATAACGCTGTTCTTCGCTGGCGACGTGCTGCAGCGGATCGAAGGTGAGCCGCCGCAGCTGCCGCCTGATGTGATCGCCGCCAGCGGTCCGCGAACCGTCGCCGTGACCGGTGAAGTGCCCGATTCACGGGGCGTCCTCGACCGTGCCTGGGACACGATGACCGACTGGGATTTCTCCAGCGACGAGGAGCCCTCTCCAGCGGCTCCGGCCAAGACCGCCGACGGCTCCGCCACCGGGGGGACTTGACCCGGACCCGTTAAACCGGATCAATCCTTGGCACGCTTCTTCGCCGACTTCGGGTCGGCGACCAGACCACGGTAAATTTCGATCCGGTCACTTTCCTCGAGTACGCGATCGAGCCGGCACACCTTGCCGAATACCCCCACCTTGTTGCGCGTCAGATCGATCTCTGGGAAGCGGTCGAGCATCCCAGAGTAGCGGATCGCATGTTCGACCGTGCTTCCCGGCGCGATCTCGATGGGCAGCAGAAGCTGGTCGTCGGCGGCCGCGTAGACGACCTCGATGTGCAACAGGTCAGCGCTTGCCATAGACCGTCTCCGCACGCTTACAGAAGGAGTCGACCAGCGTGCGCGCAATCTGCTGGAATATCGGCCCGAGGGTAGCGTCGACCAGGCGATTGGCGAACTCGAACTGCATGTCGAAGGCGATCCTGCAGCCACGGTCACCGAGTGGATCGAAGCGCCAGTAACCTTCCAGGTGACGAAACGGTCCTTCGAGCAGTCGGACCTCGATCATCTTGTCCTTCTGGATCCGGTTGCGGGTGGTGAAACTCTTCCGCAAGGCACCACGGTGCATCTCGATCCGGGCGTGCACATGATCGGCGTCAGCATGCAGCACCTCCGAATTGGAACACCAGGGGAGGAATTGCGAATAGGCGGCGACGTCGTTCACCAGCGCGTAGACCTCCGCGGGGGTGTATGGCACCAATGCCTGCTTGCTGATCGCCTTCATAACGGGCCCCGGAGGATACCAGCCCCAGCGAGAAAGACCAGAAGCAGCAACGGCGGGACGGCGTAGCGAAGCAGTGTGCGCCAGGCACGGTAGTATCGCTCCGGCACCAACGCCAGGACGCCGCGGCGCTCAGGCTCTGGTAACAACCAGCCGACGAACAGCGCCAGCAGCAGGGCCGACAGCGGCACCAGCAGGCGCCCGCCGGCAAATTCGACCCAACCAAACGGGCCGTGACCAACCCAGCGACCGCCAGGGTTGAAAGCGAACGAGATGACCAGCAGCAGACCAGCCGACCAGAGCGACAGGCCGACGAGCAGGGCCGCGCGAAATCGGCCGCAGCGAAACCCGGCAGCCAGTGCCAGAACCAGCGGTTCGAGCAGCGCCAGCGAGGTCAGCCAGGCCACGAGGGCGAAGCTCGCGTAGAGCAGCACGGCGAGCCAACCTCCACCCGGCAACCCACCTAGCGCGGTCGGCATGGTGCCAAACAGCAGCACCGGTCCGGCAGCGACATCCTGCCCGGTCGTGGCCAACAGGGCCAACACCAGTGTCGCCACCAGCAGGGCCAGAACGGTATCGCCGAGAACCACCCGCAGTGCAAGTCCGGGCAATGAGCCACCGGGCGGCAGGTGGACACCGTAGGCGTGCATCACCCCCGCGCCGAGTGTCAGGGTGAAGAAGGCCTGCGACATGGCTGCCAGGAGCCCGTCAACACCGAGTGCCGCGGGATCGAAAACCAGCATCCGGTCCAGGCCGACACCGAGTTGGCCGCCGAACAGCAGAATAACAAGGGCCAGACCCCAGCTTCCGATCACCAGGGAGAGGCCGACCGTGGCCGCACGCTCCAGCCCGCGCCGCACACCGACGGCCGAAACCGCGACCGCGCTGCCCAGATACAGGGTGAGCCAACCGATGCCGGCCTCCGGTGCCCGGGCCAGGGCATCGAAACGTAACGCCACGCCGTGGGCTGTGATACCGGAAAAACCACCGCCGATCGCCGTGGCCAGGTAAGCCAGCAGCCAACCACCGATCACCAGCAGTCCGGCAAGCACCAGCCATGCCGCGGCGAGCGTCAGCCATGGCAGGAGGTGCCAACCTGGGGCCAACTGGGCCGCACGCATCTCGGCCGTGAACGTGGCTGACAAGGCACCGTTGGTACGCCGTGCCAACACCAACTCGGCAAGCAACAGCGGCAGACCGAGCAACAGCAGGGCGAGAAGATAGACGAGAACAAAGGCGCCACCCCCGAACTCGGTGACCAGGTGCGGGAAACGCCAAGCGTTGCCCAAGCCGACCGTGGCGCCCACGGCCGCGATCACGAATGCCCGGTGGCTGCTCCAGCGCGCGACGCGCGCAGACCCGTCGCGCTCCATGGCTCCCCCTCTCACGGCAACAGGGCCCATTGTCGGCATTGGCACGAGGAGCCACAAGCGAGCCGCTTTGCCTGGCCCGTCCTTCGTCCGCTCCCCTATACTCCGCCGATGGCCAAGACCAGAGAAAAGAAGACGCCGTCAGGCACCAAAACCATCGCTGCCAATTCCAAGGCGCGGCACGACTACTTCATCGAGGAGCGCTTCGAGGCGGGCCTGGTGCTCGAGGGATGGGAGGTCAAGGGCCTGCGTGCCGGCCTGCTGCAGCTCAAGGAGAGTTACGTGGTCATCCGCCAGGGCGAGATCTGGCTGCTCGGCGCCCACATCTCGCCCCTCGCATCGGCCTCGACCCACGTCCATCCCGATCCGACGCGGACGCGCAAGCTGCTGCTGCAACGGCGTGAACTCGACCGCCTGATAGGTGCCGTCGAGCGCCGCGGTTTCACCCTGGTCCCCTTGGCGATGTACTGGAAGCGCGGTCGCGCCAAGCTCGAGATAGCGCTAGCCAAGGGCAAGAAACAGCACGACAAGCGCGACACCGAGCGTGACCGCGACTGGCAGCGCCAGCGCCAACGGCTGTTGAAACGGTGATCGGTCTAGTGGCCGGTCAGTGCTTCTGCTGCCAGCCTCCGCCAGCCTGATACCACCACCCGGCAGGGGCGTTGTCGATCCAGCGCCGGGCGAAGGTGGTGCGGATTTCCGCTTCCCACTCCGGCTGACCGTTGACCCGCGCGATCTCGCGGTAGAGGGCGTTGCGGTCGGCGTTCTCGTCGGCCACCAGCTTCTTTACCTTGTTCCGATCACGGACACCGATCGCGGTCGCGTCGCGAACGGCCACCTGGCCGTTACCGGTCAGTCCGACAGCGCCGGAGGCATAGAACGGCTCCAACCGGCCATGACGGGCACGCATCGACGCCGTCAACTGATCGATCGCCGGCGAGGACACGTTGAGATCAGCCTCGGCCGCGTGGGCCGGGCGCACCAGCCAATCGAGCCATGCCGGGTCAAAACCCGACTGCTCCTTTTCAGCCGGCGGGACGGTGTCGGGTTCGCTCCCCCATACCTCCTCGATGATGCGGTCAGCCGCCTTCTCGGCCGCCGCGGCCGGGAAGTAGATGTTGATGGTCACACAGGCGGTCGCCAGCAGGACTGGCAGCAGTGACAGCGGTTGGCGCAGACGCATCGTGCTCTCCTTGGATCTCGATAGCAGACGTTGACAGTGTCGGGGAAAGGGGCTGAACCGGCGCTGAACCACATGACCGGTCCTGACCGCCTGCAACTCCGGTGGCCTACTCCACCACCGGGGCCGGCGCGGCCATCGCCCGCTGCAGGCGATCGACCAGTTCGGCCCAGTCGACCCGCCGCACGTGACCGATGATGTCGATGCGCGGGAGCCCCCCACCCTTGACCAGATAATAGCCGCCCGCCGCCGGTTCGACACCGTCGAGCTCGCACACCGCCCCACGCAACCGGCAGCTGAAACCGAGCCGACTGTAGCCGAACTCGTCGAAGAAACGCAGCGCGCTCTGCGACAGCACCCCACCCAGACCACCGACGCTGGTGATGCTGTTGACCGCCCGCTGGCTGATACGGTGGCGCGAGTCATCGCCAGGTGGGGTCGCCAACCTGGCGTCGAAACGGACCGGGCGCCAGTCGTGCAACAGCAGGCCGTCGATGCGCCCGCCAAGCCGGCCCTCGATGCGGCCGATGGTGAAGGTTCGTGTCAGCAGTTCGAGATCCATCCCCTCGATGTCGACGTCGGCCTGCAGCGCAGCGACCGGGCCAAGCGGCCGTGCCAGGCGCGGATCATGAATCCGGATCACGCCGTCGAAGACGTCGACCCGCAACTCGCCAGCTACGGCGAGAGTGCCGTCAGCATAGGTCAAAGCCGGTACGGTGCCGCCGATCTGCCCGGCCATGGAGGGCCAGCCGAATGCATAACCGAGCGCCTCGAGCGAGACCGGCTCGAGACCACCCTCGAGCTTCATCCGCGCGGCCCCGGAGCCGATCCCGGCCGCCTCCAGCGTGGTGATCGCCAACGCGCCATCAACCAGCGGTTGGCGCAGCGGCGCTAGCAACTCCAGTGCCCCGTCGCGCAGCGTGAAGCTTGCCTCGGCACCGCCGAGGGCGAGATGCAGCACCTGGCCGCCGGCCCACCGCAGCCTGCTCGGACGCGTACCTGCATCACCCCAGGCCACGTCACCCGTGATGCCGCCAAGGGCGAACCGGCCCTGGCGATCGAGCAGGTCCATCTGCTCCAGTTCGGCTTCGATCTGCCATGCACCCGGCGCGCCGTTGACCCGACCGGCGACCGCGCCGCTGACCTCCATGTCGTCGAGTGCCGTACCGATCAGGTAGGGCTGCAGCCAGGTGGTGTAAAGACCTTCGAGCTCTCGGCTGGCAAACTCGATGTCGGCCGCGGTCACGCGCCATGGATCAGGCGCCAGCTCGAGTCGACCGGAGAACGCGAGGGCATCACCCTGGTCGACCTCCAGTGCGGTCACCTCCAGATTGCCCTCAGCGTGGCGCGCCGACATTGTCACCGTGAACGGGGTGACCTCGGCATCGACCAGTACCGGGTCACGAAACACCACCCCGCGCTCGAGTTGCAGACCGATCTCGCCCTGCCAGCCCTCGCCGTCACGCTGCCAGCGACCCTGCAGCTGCCCCCCGATTTCCTCGCCGGCGAAATCTCCGCTTTGGTCACCGAACGCGAGATCGCGAACCGACAGATCCGCGACCAGTTCCAGCCGCGCATCGCCTGCCGTGATCTCCACGCTACCGTCGATACCGCCGGCGGTGAACTCGACCGGCAGCGGATCGGGTAGCCAGCCGGCCTGCGCCAGACATTTGGCGGCCAAATGATTGGCGGTCAGCTTCGCACTCCAGCCCATCGAGCCGGCAGAGGCCCGGCCCGATACCCGGCCGTCACAGTGATCCAGTTGCTGCAGATCGAGCGTCAGCTCGTCCCTGACCATGTCGTAGCTGAAGGCGAGGCGTGCCGTGACCGGGGTGCCGGCCGCGTTGGTAAATTGCGCAGTCGCTGCCGGACAGCGGGCGACACCGGCCGCAAGAGAGGTCTGCGGGCACGCCAGGCGCAAATCGCCGAAGCGACCGGCCCGTTCCAGGTCGAGAGCCCCGACCGTCACCCGCAAGGCCAACGTGGTCCCTTCGCCCCAACTCCAGTCGAGTTCCAACCGCTGTGCGTTCCAGCCTACGCCGGCAAGTTCCTCGAGTTGCAGCGACCCTCCCGGCGGATCGGATGTCGCGTCGGCGCCGGTGAGCAGGCACGCCAGCGGCAGCCAGGCGATACGTGACAGGCGAACGGGAATCCTGAATTGCCTAGCAGCCGAAACGAACGAACGGTGCAAGGATCAATCGCCGGGAAAAACCCCGGTCGAAAGGTAGCGGTCGCCGCGGTCACAGACGATGACCACGATCAGTGCCTCGCTGACCTCTTCGGCCAGGCGTCGGGCCGCCGCGACGGCACCGCCAGAGGAGACGCCGGCGAAAATACCTTCGCGTGCCGCCAGTGCGCGGGTCGTCTCTTCCGCCTCCTGCTGGGTGACGTCGATCACGCGGTCGACACGTTCCGGTTCGAAAATCTTAGGCAGATAGGCCTCGGCCCAGCGGCGAATCCCCGGGATGCTGGCTCCCTCGGCCGGCTGCACCCCGACCACCTGTACCGACGGATTCTGCTCCTTGAGATAGCGCGACACTCCCATGATGGTGCCGGTGGTGCCCATCGAGCTAACGAAATGGGTGACCCGACCCGCCGTCGCCTGCCAGATCTCGGGGCCGGTGCCCTCGTAGTGGGCTCGCGGATTGTCCGGGTTGGCGAACTGGTCGAGCACCCTGCCACGCCCGTCGCGCTCCATCGCCTGGGCAAGATCACGTGCCCCTTCCATGCCCTCCTGTTGCGACACCAGAATCATTTCGGCGCCGAAGGCACACATGACGGCACGTCGTTCAAGGCTCAGGTTGTCCGGCATGATCAGCTGCATGCGGTAACCGCGAATGGCGGCGGCCATCGCCAGAGCGATACCGGTGTTGCCACTGGTCGCCTCGATCAGTGTATCTCCCGGGTGGATCTCGCCGCGCGCCTCGGCGTGGCTGATCATGCTCAGCGCCGGCCGGTCCTTGACCGATCCGGCCGGGTTATCGCCCTCGAGCTTGACCAGCAAAGTGTTGTCGTTGGCGACCGGGAGGCGTTGCAACCGGACCATCGGCGTATGGCCGATTAGCCGGTCCAGGGTCGGGTAGTGCATCAGGCCCCCTCGGGTGGATTCGGGCCGAAGCATACCCGCAGGCCGGTCGGCGCGGCCAGCACCCACCCGAGTGCATTGTGCATGGGGCTGCTGCATAATCGCTCGTAGAACACTAACGATATGATGGGTCGCCAGTTTCCTGGGGTGGAGGAGGGTCAGGCCCGCACGGTGCGCAGGACCGCTCACTCAGCCAGACCATGGAACGTTTACCTATATTGGGTGGTGTATGCCACGGGATCGCTCGCCGTATGGTGACGGCCCGCCTAACCGCCTCCTTCCTGCTCCTGTTTCTCACCACCCCGGTCTCAGCCGATCCGGTCGAAGTCCTCGTCGTCTCCAATCAGGGGCCGATTCACGAACGCATTCTCGCCGCCGCCAGGAAAGAGCTCACGACCCGTGGCAGCCGCGCCCATTTGCAGTCGATCCGCGGCGATGAACTCCCCGCGGCACTGGAACGCAGCGACGCCACAGCCCTGGTCGTGACGCTGGGCAGCCGCGCGGCCCATGACATTCGACACCATATTCCGGTACCAGTGCTGCACGCCGCCATCCCGATGGCCCTCTACCCGGCACTTCTCGCCTCTCCCGAACCAGACATGCACCCACATGGGCACTCGGCCCTGTTCCTCGATCAGCCGGCCACACGCCAGATCGAGGCGATCCGTCTCGCCCTGCCCCAACTGCAGCAACTCGGGGTACTGCTCAGCCCGGGTCAAGAGGCGATGCTCGAGCCACTGCATGCCGCCGCCCGTGATCGCGGAATCGAGATAATCGACGCGGTGGTTCCGGAACAGGAACTCCTGATCCCGCGTGTCGAGCAACTGCTGCGCTACGCCGATGCACTACTGATTACTCCCGACGCAACCCTCTACAACCGCTACACCCTGCAGAAAGTCCTGCTCGCCGCCTACCGCCAACGCAAACCGGTGATCGGTCTCTCCGCGGCCTACGTCAAGGCCGGCGCCCTGCTCGCGGTCCATGCCGACACCGAAGCGATCGGCCACGATCTCGGCAAGGCCATTGCCCGCTTCATCGAGACAAACCGACTCGACCCACCGGATCATGTCCAGCGTTTTGCCATCGAGGTGAACCACCACGTTGCCCGCTCCCTCGGCCTGACCCTGCCGGCTGACCAGGTGCTGTTCAAGTCGCTCCAACAGAGCGAGGCCGAACGATGATCGGCCCGTCCCAGATCCGCCGCCAGATCCTCATCGTAGCCCTGGTTCCGGCACTGCTGATCGCGCTGGTATTGATGCTGTTCTACCTGCAGACCCGGCTCGATGTGCTGGAAGAGACCACCAGGCAGCGCATCCAGGCGAACGCCGAGAGCGTCGCTTCAACCAGCGAGTTCGCCCTCTTCTCGGGCAACGTCGAACACCTGCGCAGCCTGGGGATGACGGCGGCACTTCGCTCGGCCGATGACTTCGAAGTCGGCATGTTGCGTGACGCGGACGGTCGGCTGTTGATCGAATGGGGAGCATCAGAGGCGTGGCTGACCCCGTTCGACCACCTGCCTGTCGGGCCGGGAACCGAACTGTCCGACAACGGGCAGCACCTGGTCTACCACCACCCGGTGACCCTCTCACTGAGTTCAGTCGACGGGCCACTGGATATCGACGGTGACGTACCGGAACCGCCCGTGGAAGCGGAGGTGCTGGGCTGGGTTTCGCTGCAGTACTCACTCACGAATCTGGAGCAGCAGCGCAATATCATCATCCGTAACAGCATCCTGATCACCCTCGGCGGCCTGATCCTGGGCGGGATGCTCGCCTTCCGCATGAGTGCCAGCCTTGGCGAGCGTATCCATCACCTGGCAGAGACCGTGCGCAGCATCGGCCGTGGCGACCTCGAGACCCGGGCCAAGGTCGACAGCCCCGGTGAATTGGGCGTGCTGGAGCAAGGGATCAACCATATGGCAGCGGCACTGAGCCAGTCGCGCCAGCGCATGCAGGAGGAGATCGATGCGGCGACGGGGCAGCTGAGAGAGACCCTGAAGACCGTGGTCACGCAGGAATCGCGCTACAGGGAACTGGTTCAGAGTGCCAACAGCATCGTCCTCAAGACCGATCTCGAGGGACGCATCACCTTCTATAACGAATTCGCCGAGAGTTTCTTTGGCTACCGTGAGGAGGAGATCGCCGGTAAACCGATGGTCGGTACCTTGCTCGATGAGCGTTTCAGCGACCAGTTCACGGCCCTGCAGGAGCACTCCCAAGCGGCCACCCAGGAGGCAACCCGGCATGTCACACGTGACGGTCGCGTGGTCTACGTCAATTGGGCGGTGCGCCGGCTGCAGGACGCCTCAGGTGCAAGCACCGGTCTGATCGGCATCGGCAACGACATTACCGAGACCCACCGCATCGCCCGTGCTATCGGCCAGCTGTCGCAGGCAGGCACCCGTGGCAGCGGCATGTTCCAGGATATTGCGCGGGCGCTACAAACCGGGTTGGACTGCGCCTGGACCGGCATTGTCGAAACCGGTAGCGATGACACCACGTCACCGCAACTCCTGGCGCTGATCGATCGCAGCGGATCATCGATCAATCCAGCAGCGAAGACCCTGGTCGAAACCCTGGCCGCAGAGACCAGTGAGGGCATCTCATTGGCTATCGCCGGCGACCTGGCACGACGCCAACCTGGGCTTACGCAACTGCCCGACGGCCAGGCCGAGAGTCTCTATGCAGAGCCCATTGTTGACCGCCATGGTGCTGTCATCGGCTGCGTCTTCGCCGCCCACACACAGGCGCTGTACCCCACCGCCGCCGGCTCGAACCTGTTGCGCCTGATGGCCCGTCGATTGTCTCTCGAATTGCAGCGTCTGAACGACGAGCAGTTACTGACCCGTGCGCGTGATGAGGCCCTGGCCGCGACCGAGGCCAAGTCCCGCTTCCTGGCCAACGTCAGCCACGAGATCCGCACGCCGATGAACGGCATCATCGGTTTCAGCAAACTGCTCGTGCGCGAGGAACTGCCGACCCGGCAGCACGACCAGGTCGAGATGATCCAGCAGTCGGCGCAGTCGCTTCTGGCGATCATCAACGACATCCTCGACCTGTCGAAAATCGAGGCGGGGAAGCTGACCGTCGAACCGGCGCAGTTCAGCCTGGTCGACACCCTCGAGGAACTGATCGCGGTGTTCGCAGTGCAGGCCCATCAAAAAGGGCTCGAGTTGTGCCACCGGCTCGATGCCTCGCTTCCGCTCGTGGTCGTCAGCGACAGACAGCGCCTGGTACAGATCCTCAATAACCTCCTTGGTAATGCCGTCAAGTTCACCGACCAGGGCGTTATTTTGCTCGAGACACAGGTCGTTGGCTTCGGGGAGAACGAACGACTCTGTATCGAGGTCATCGACACCGGGATCGGTATCGCCGAAGAAGAACAGGGCCGCCTGTTCACCGCCTTCAGCCAGGTCGACTCGTCGGCGGCCCGCCACCACTCGGGTACCGGGCTCGGCCTGGCGATCTCTCGCCAGTTGTCCGAGTTGCTCGGCGGGCACATCGGTGTAACCAGTGCGCTCGGTCAAGGCTCGCGCTTCTGGGTTGAACTGCCATTGGAGAGAGCGGGCGCGTCACGACTGGCGGAGCGCGCGCATCCCCTCCTCGAAGGGCAAGATGTGGTGCTGTTCGAACAGGAGGCGGCGACTCGCGGTGCCTCGGCCGATTTGCTGCGACTGGCCGGAGCACGGGTCACGGCGACCGGCGATGAGGCCCGCCTCACCGATCTGCTCGACTCCCCGATCGACCTTGTGGTCGTCGGCCAAGCGGTCGTCGAGGAGGCTTCCCTGTTGTGCGATCAGCGCCTGCCGGCAATTCGGGCCCGGTATGACGGTCCGGTCCTGGTGCTGACCTGCGACAGCATCAACCCGGTCGAGCCAGCACGCTGCCATGGCTGTGCCGAGTGGTGCACGCCGAAGCCCCTGTTACTCAAGACTCTCGAACAGGGCCATTCGCGTCGTGTCAAAAGCCCTGGCACCGATAGCGAGGATGAGCACTGGCTCGTCGGCCGGCACCTGGTCGTGGCCGACGACAATGCGGTCAACCGGGCCCTGATCGTCACCCTGCTCAAACAGTACGGCGCCACCGTGACCGAGGCACGTGACGGGCTCGAGGCGGTCGCCGCCGTGGGTGACGATTGCGACCTGGTCTTCATGGATCTGCAGATGCCCGGCATAGGTGGTATCGAGGCCGCCCGGCATCTGCACGACCGGTTCGGACACGCCTGCCCACCGGTGATCGCCCTGACCGCAAGTGCGATGGATGGGGAACGGGAGCGGTCGCTGGCGGCCGGACTGGACGATCACCTGACCAAGCCGCTCGACGAGCAACTGCTGGTGCAGGTCCTGCGCCGTTGGCTATCGACAGCGACCAAGGCCCCGGGCGAAATCCCGGCGCCGGCGACACCACTACCCACGCCCACGGAGAACCCGGTCCACGACCTGGCAGGGGCGTTGGCGATCACTGGCGGACGACCGGAACTGGCGCGGGAGATGCTGAGAATGTTCCTCAGCGAAGTGCCGCAGCATCGT
The DNA here is from genome assembly GCA_964195335.1 of uncultured Gammaproteobacteria bacterium. Taxonomy (GTDB): domain Bacteria; phylum Pseudomonadota; class Gammaproteobacteria; order QNFN01; family QNFN01; genus QNFN01. Next base: position 32,864 of record CAXMPC010000166.1, read on the forward strand.
GCCGCCCTCGATGAAGGTTGGCGCGGTGGTGACCCGGTTACGCTCAAGTCGATACTGCACAAACTGCGCGGCTCAGCCGAATACTGTGCCCTGCCACGACTGTCGCAAGCGGTCGGAAACGCCGAGGAGTCACTCGACGATGGCCGCCTCGAACAGGCCGAGGCCCTGCTGGCGATCGTCCGGGAAGAACTGGACCACGCAGCCGCCGAAGCTGAACGGCAGGCCGGCTGAAGGCCTCGCTCAGGGTCGTGTCTGGCGAGCCTCCCGCTCGAGCACGACGAACGCCTGGGCCCACCCACCCTCGTCACTGATGCTGAGATGACTGGCGACAATCCCGGCCGCTTCCGCGAGCTCGGACGCGCGCCCCGTCAGACTCAGCGTCGGCCGGCCCATGGCGTCATGCCCGACGGCGAAGTGGGCCAGGCGCAAGCCGTCACGGATACCGGTACCGAGCGCCTTGGCCGCCGCCTCCTTGGCGGCCCAGCGCTTGGCCAGGAAAGCGGCACGGTCCGGGGTCGACGCGTAGTCGCGCTGCTCCTCCGCGGCGAGGATGCGGGCGGCAAATCGGTCGCCATGACGCTGCAGCACCGCCGCCAGACGGGAGACCCGGATCAGGTCGCTGCCGATGCCGTGGATTGCCATCCGATCTGCTCAGAAAAGCGTTTCAGGCCCTGGCCTGGACCATCAGGGACTTCATTGTCCGAACGGCCTCACCCATGCCGTCGACCACCGCGCGAGCGACGATAGCATGGCCTATGTTCAGCTCAGTGATCCCGGTCAGTGCCGCGATCGGCTGCACATTATGGTAATTGAGGCCGTGGCCGGCGTTGACCTGCAACCCGAGTTCAATTCCAAGGCGCACGGCCTCGGCCACACGCTGCAGTTCCCGCCCCCGCTGGGGCTCCGGGGCGTCGGCGTAGTGACCGGTGTGCAGTTCCACCAGCGGGGCCCCGACCGCCACCGCGGCTTCGAGTTGGACCGGGTCGGCATCAACGAATAACGAGACCTGGATTCCGACCGCGGCAAGACGTCGACAGGCCTCACTCAAACTTTCACGCTGTCCGGCGACATCGAGGCCACCCTCGGTGGTCAGCTCGGCGCGTTTTTCCGGCACCAGGCAACAGTAGGCAGGACGCAGTTGCTCGGCGATCGCCACCATTTCGGCGGTCACCGCCATCTCGAGATTCAGGCGAGTCTCTACCACCTCGGCCAGGCGCTGGACGTCACGGTCCTGGATGTGACGCCGATCCTCACGCAGATGGACGGTAATGCCGTCGGCTCCGGCCTGCTCTGCGATCTGCGCCAACTGGACCGGGTCGGGGTAACGGGTGCCGCGCTGCTGACGCAACGTGGCCACGTGGTCGACATTGACACCCAACAGGAGCGGATCTTCGCTGGTCATTTCGGCTCTCGTGTCATCCGGAGGAGGTGGAGTGAAATTATACTCATCCTCCACCGTCCGGCGCTGGCGAACCGGTACGCCCCTGGCCGCGAAACAGCGCCCTGCTGGTCAGCGGCCGCGACCCCAGGTGCGGCGCCAGCACACCGCGCAACAGCCGTTTCAGTTCGCGCAGGTCAGCTGCCGTCTCGACCTGAGCGGCCGCAAGCGCCAGCAGGGCTCGACCGTGCACCAGCAGGCCGCCACGGACATTGTCGGCCACCGCAACCGGTCCAGCTTCCGGTTCGTATCGATAGAGCGCTTCGGGGTCGATAGGTGTTCCGCTGGTCGCCTCCTCGCGCAGTTGCAGGCCGTAACCGCATGCTTCGAGCAGCCTGCACTCGAACAGTCGCAGCACCGGTTCCACGGCCGTCGGACAGGCGGCGACGAGCGCGGCCAGGGCCGAAGAATAGTCAGCGTAGAGTTCCGGGTGGGGATCGTGCCGCCGCAGCATGCGCAACAGGAGCTCGTTGAGGTAGAAACCGCTGTAGAGTGCCGTACCGCTCAGGCGAAGTGGTGACGTGGTGCCTTCGGCGTCGAGCAACTGACCGAGATCACCACGCCCTCGCCAGCGCACCTGGAGTTCGACAAACGGTTCCAGCGGTGGCGCCCCGCGCCGACGGCGGGCTGCACGGGCCACTACGCCCACGCGCCCGTCCGTTTGCGTCAGCAGTTCAACAAGAAGGCTGGTCTCGCGGTAGGGACGTCGATGCAGGACGAAGGCGGGTTGCAACGCTAGGTTAGTGTGTTGCGTCACTCCTGTCGTCCGGGCTCCACGTAACCGAGCCGTTGCAGGGCCTGCTCGTCGTCGGTCCAGCGCTCCTTCACCCGAACCCATAGGTGCAACAGCACCTGCTGACCGAACTTACGCTCCAGGTCCTTGCGGGCGCGGCTGCCAACCCGCTTCAGTCCTTCGCCCCCGCGGCCGATGACGATTGCCTTCTGGCTCGCACGCTCGACCCAGATGACCGCGTCGATGGTCAGCAGTTTCTTGCCGCGCTGGAATCGTTCGACTTCGACCGACAGGATGTAAGGCAACTCCTGGTCGAGTTGGCGGGTCAGTTTCTCGCGTACTACTTCCGCAGCCAGGAAGCGCTCGCTGCGGTCGGTGTACTGGTCCTCGGCGAACATGTGCTCGCCCTCGGGCAACAGTTCGATAAGACGTTTCTCGAGGGCCGCGACATTGCCCCCGGTATGCGCCGACAGCGGGATAATCTCGGTGTAACGCCCGCTTGCAGCGAGGGCCTCCATTCGTGGCAGCAGCACACCCTTGTCGGAGAGCAGGTCGACCTTGTTGATCGCCAGCAACACCGGGGCGCGGTGATCATGCAGCCGCTCCAGCACCGCCTCATCCTCATCAGTCCACTGCAGGCGGTCGACGACCAGCACCACCACATCGACGTCGGCGAGCGAGGCGGCGGCTGTGCGGTTGAGGTAGCGGTTGAGTGCTCCCTTGCGTCGATTGTGCAGCCCGGGGGTGTCGATCAGGATCGCCTGGGCATCGCCGACGGTGTGAATGCCGAGGATGGCGTGGCGCGTCGTCTGCGGCCGTCGTGAAGTGATGCTCAGCTTCTGCCCAATGAGCCGGTTTACCAGTGTCGACTTGCCGACATTGGGCCGGCCGACGATAGCGACGAAACCACAACGCGCGGCCATCAGTCGCTCGCCAGCCGCGCCAAAGAACGGCCCGCGGCCGCCTGCTCGGCCTTGCGCCGGCTGGTGCCGTTTCCACTGAGTGGCTCGGCCAGACCGTCAACCCGGCACTCCACGGTGAACGTTCGGTCGTGATCCTCGCCGCTGGTGTTGATCACACGGTAATCGGGGAGTGGCAGGCCGCGTGCCTGCAGGTACTCCTGCAACTGTGTCTTCGGGTCCTTGTCGGGGGCATCGGCCGGCAGGTTGGCGAGGCGTTCAGCGTAGAGCCGCAGCAGCAATGTGCGTCCCGCGGCGAACCCGCCATCGAGGTAGGCGGCACCGATTACCGCCTCGAGACCGTTGGCCAGCACCGAATCGCGCCGGTAGCCGCCACTCTTGAGTTCGCCCGGACCGAGGCGCAGGTGATCGCCGAGGGCGAGGTCACGGGCCAGCTCGGCCAGGGTCTCACGCCGCACCAGGCTGGCTCGCATGCGGCTGAGTTCACCCTCGTCGGCGTGCGGTCGCAAGCGGTAGAGCTCGTCGGCGATCACCAGCCCGAGCAGGGCATCACCGAGAAACTCGAGGCGCTCATTGTGCGCGCCCCCAGCGCTGCGATGGGTCAGTGCCTGTTCGAGTAGACTGCCGTCTGCGAACGGGTGACCGAGTTGAGACGCGAACCCCTCGGCGTCGACCATCACTTCACGGTAAATTCTTCTTTGATCTCGAAAGTGGCCAGAGCGTCGATATTGCCGACCATAGAAGTGCTTCTCACCCAGGCGATCTGTAGCTTGACCACGCGCCCCTTCTTTGCGAGCTTGATGTCACCCGGAGGAATGGTGATATCGTCGATCGAGAAGCGGCGCAGTAGCAGCTTCTTGACCTGGACCGCCGCCTTGGCTTCCAACCCACCCATGTCCATGAGCGACTCGACCTGCTGCTTGACACGGAAATACTCGAGATAGACCGGCGTCAGTTTCAGGATAATCAGCGCAAAAAAGCCGATGATGGCGAGGATGAGCACGTACCCGATGAAAGTCAGCCCCTGCTCCCGTCCACGCATGGTTGTTGAATTGTCCATCGAGATCTCTCCGTGTTATTCGATCCAGCTGCCTATGCGACCCCATTCCCCGATATTCAACCAGATCATGAAGGCCTTCCCCACCAGATTCCCTTCGGGCACAAAACCCCAGTAGCGACTGTCGTTGCTGTTGTCCCGGTTGTCACCCATGACGAAGTAGTGTCCCGCAGGGACGACGTACTCGCCCTCCAGCGATCCCTGACGTCCACAGACCAGGATCGCGTGCTGCATGGCGCCGAGTTGCTCGAGCAACCGGTCCGCCGGGGCATTGTTGATGCCGCAGCTCACCTCCGCATCATTGCCATCAGCGACCAATGATACCGGTTCGCCGTTGACGTGCAGTCGCTTGCCGAAATAGCCGATACGATCACCCGGCAGGCCGACGACACGCTTAATATAGTCGATTGAGGGATCTCGGGGATATCGGAACACGGCCACATCGCCACGCTGCGGGCTACCGATCTCGATCACCTTGGTGTTGAGTACCGGCAGGCGCAGGCCGTAGGCGTACTTGTTGACCAGGATGAAATCGCCGACCAGCAGCGTCGGCAGCATCGAGCCGGAGGGGATTCGAAACGGCTCGATTACGAACGAGCGCAGCAGCAGTACCGCGAGGATGATCGGGAAGAACGACTTGACGTACTCGACGACCAGTGGTTCCTTGGGCTCACGCAGTTCCACCGGGGCCGCATCTTCCCCGCCCTTGGCCGCCTCCAGCGCCCGCGGCAGCTGATCCACCGCAGCACGTCGTAGCGGTCGCCACCAAACCATGTCGAGCAGCCAGATGCCGCCAGTCAGCGCGGTGGCGATCACCAGCAGCAGTGGGAAATTGAAATCCATCGTCGCCTCTCTTCCTCGATTTCCCGCCCGCTAGTGGCGCTTGTTGCTGACCTGGAGCACGGCCATGAAGGCGTCCTGGGGTATCTCTACCTTGCCAAACTGCTTCATCCGCCGCTTGCCCGCCTTCTGCTTTTCGAGCAGCTTGCGCTTACGCGTGGCGTCGCCGCCGTAGCACTTGGCGGTGACGTCCTTGCGCATGGCACTGACGGTCGAACGGGCGATGATCTGGGCCCCGATCGCCGCCTGGATCGCCACCGCGAACATCTGCCGCGGGATGATCTCGCGCAGCCGCTCGCACAACTCGCGCCCGCGAACGTAGGACTGTTCACGATGGACGATGACCGACAGCGCATCGACCCGTTCGCCGTTGATCAGCATATCGAGCTTGACCAGGTTGGCCGACTCGAAGCGCAAAAATTCGTAGTCGAACGAAGCGTAACCGCGGCTGGCCGACTTGAGGCGATCGAAGAAATCGACCACCACCTCGTTCAATGGCAATTCGTAATCGAGCGCCACCTGGCCGCCGAGGTACTGCATGCGCACCTGGTTGCCACGCTTTTCGACGCACAGGCCGATCACCGCCCCGAGGTAGTCCTGCGGCACCAGGATGGATGCGCGAATGATCGGTTCGCGGATATCGGTGATGATGTTGGCCGACGGCAACTCGGCCGGGTTGTCCAGTGTCAGCACCTCGCCAGAGGTGGTCTCCACCTCGTAGACCACGGTTGGCGCCGTGGTGATCAGCGAAAGGTCGTATTCGCGCTCGAGCCGCTGCTGGACGATTTCCATGTGCAGCATGCCGAGGAAGCCGCAGCGGAATCCGAAACCGAGCGCCTGCGAGGTCTCCGGCTCGAAAAACAGCGCCGCATCGTTCAGGCGCAGCTTGCGCAGCGCCTCGCGGAAATCCTCGTAATCGTCAGAGTCGATCGGGAACAATCCGGCAAAGACCCGCGGCTGCACCTGCTTGAAGCCAGGTAGTGGCTCAGGTGCCGGACGGTCGGCCATGGTCAGGGTGTCGCCGACCGGTGCGCCGTCGATCTCCTTGATCCCGGCAATGACGAAGCCGACCTCGCCGGTACCGAGCCGTTCGAGACCGGTCCGTTTCGGCGTGAAGATGCCGACCTTTTCGACCAGGTGGTCGCGGCCGGTCGACATTACCCGCAACTTCTGCTTGACCCGCAACTCGCCGTTGACCACCCGCACCAGTGAGATGACCCCGACGTAGGGATCGAACCAGGAGTCGATGATCAGCGCTTGCAGTGGAGCTTCCGGGTCGCCGACCGGCGGCGGGACGCGCCGCACCAGCTCCTCGAGCAGCTCCGGGATGCCGACGCCGGTCTTGGCGCTGACCGAAAGTGCGTTGACGGCCTCGATGCCGATGATCTCCTCGATTTCGCGGCAGACCCGCTCCGGCTCGGCCGACGGCAGGTCGATCTTGTTCAGCACCGGCACCACCTCGAGCCCCTGTTCGATGGCCGTGTAGCAGTTGGCGACGCTCTGCGCCTCGACTCCCTGGGCCGCATCGACCACCAGCAGCGCCCCTTCGCACGCCGCCAGCGAGCGCGACACCTCGTAGGAGAAGTCGACATGCCCGGGGGTGTCGATGAAGTTGAGCTGGTAGGTGATGTCGTCGTCCGCCAGGTATTTCAGCGTAACGCTCTGCGCCTTGATGGTAATGCCACGCTCGCGCTCGATATCCATCGAGTCGAGTACCTGGTCCTCCATCTCGCGCTCGCTCAAACCACCGCAGTGCTGAATGAAGCGGTCGGCCATGGTCGACTTGCCATGGTCGATATGGGCGATGATCGAGAAATTGCGGATCTGCTGCATAGGGCCCGGTCGGGCAGTAAGCCACCCGGTGAACGAACATCAGGGCGTAGACCGATGTCGATGCATCGCCCAACGCCCTGATTCGAAATGATTTTTCAGGGGACCGGAGTATAGCGCAAATCAGGCCGCGCTCAAATAGCGGCGCAGCGCGGTCTCGTCGAGCAAGTGATGACAAATCTCCCCATCGCCCCCGCAGAGAACCGGCACCCGTTCACCGAAACGGTCCTCGAGCTCAGGGTCGTCGTGGATGTCGACCAGCTCGACCTGGAAACCCAGCTCCCCGGCCAGGCCGAGGAGCTGGGTGTGCATGGTGTCACACAGGCTGCAGTAGCTGTGACCGAAGAGCCGCAGCGTCCGCTGCGCCTCCGGCATCACTCGTCGCCGAGTTTCAATGCCAGCCAGAGTGGCCCGTTCTGGCGCTGGATGCGGACGGCGACCGACTTGCCTTCGGGTAGGGCCTCGACCAACTCGGTGAACTGGTTCGAGCTGCCGATCGCCTGCTGATTGAGCATGACGATGACGTCGCCCTGGCGCACACCGGCCCGTGATGCGGCGCCGGACTCGATGCCGTCGACCAGCACTCCACCCTCGGCCAATTCCAGCGCCTCACGTAGCGCTTCGGGCACCTCGATGACCTTGATGCCGAGCCGCTTTTCGCTGACCGAGTCGGGCTTGGGTTGGACCACCTGAGCCAGTGCATCCTCGCCCGGCAGTTCACCGATGGTCACTGTGAGCGTCTGCTCCTTCCCTTCGCGAATCACCACCACCTCGGCGCTGTTGCCAACCCGCGTCTGCCCAACCAGTGGCGGCAGACTGGCCGAGTCGGCGACCTCGCGGTCGTTGTAACGGACGATGACGTCGCCGGGTTTGAATCCGGCCGCTGCCGCGGGACTGTCATCGAGCACCTTGGAGACCAGCGCGCCCTGTGGTTTGCCCATGCCGAAAGCCTCGGCCAGCTCACGCGTGACGTCCTGGATCAGCACCCCGAGCCAGCCCCGGCTCACCTTGCCCTTGGTCTTGAGCTGCTCGGTGACGTTCATCACGACGTTGATCGGGATCGCGAACGACAGCCCCATGAAGCCACCGGTACGGCTGTAGATCTGCGAGTTGACGCCGATCACCTCGCCATCGAGGTTGAACAGCGGACCACCGGAGTTACCCGGATTGATGGCCACGTCGGTCTGGATGAAGGGGACGTAGTTCTCGCGCGGCAGGTTACGCCCCAGGGCGCTGACGATACCGGCCGTAACCGAGTAGTCGAAGCCGAACGGTGAGCCGATCGCCAGCACCCAGGCGCCGACCTTGAGCTGGTCAGAATCACCGACCTTGACCACCGGGAGATTGTCGGTGTCAATCTTGAGCAAGGCGACATCGCTGCGCAGATCGAAACCAACCACCTCGGCAACCAGTTGGCGGCGGTCGTTCAGGCGGACGACGATCTCGTCGGCATCCTTGATCACGTGGGCATTGGTGACGACGTAACCGTCCGTCGAGATGATCAGCCCGGAACCGAGCGACTTGGTCTCGTGCTCGGGAATTTCCATGCCGCCACCCTCACCGAAGAAGTGGCGGAAAAGATCCTCGAACGGGCTCCCTTCGGGCAGATCTGGCATCTCGAACTGCTGTTGTTGTTGGGGTTGCCGCGTCAATTTCTGCGTGGTGCTGATATTGACCACCGCGGGACTGTACTGCTCGACCATCCCGGTGAAATCGGGAAGATTGATATCTGCCGTAGCCAGGCTGCTCCAGGCCACCAGCAACAGTCCGGTCAGAAGAGTGCGCACACGGCGCGGAGTGGTGAATCGCGTCATCTATTTCAGTCCTCAGCAGGGGAAAGTAAAGAGCCGGACAGTTGGTCCTCGGGACCGACCCGGCGCAGGAAACGGCCCGGTGACGGGCGAACATGGCGTAACCTCGCCGCGGCCAGGGCAAGACCGCCAGCGAGACCGGCGGCGGCAGCTACCAGTGCCGGCAGATCCGACGCCATGCCGGCCTGGCGGGCCAGCAGGTCACCGACACTCCCGGCCAAAAGCATCAGCGCCACGGGCAGCAGGTAGACAATGAAGGCGCCGCGCAGAAGTACGGCCTCGTCGAGGCCGATCACGACCCGGTCGCCGACCGCCAGCCCCGGTTCGGCAGACAGGACCACGGTCGTCGCCCGGCGGCCGAAAAGTGTGCCCAGAACGGAGACGCCACAGCCACTCCGAGTCGCGCAACCTCCGCAGGTCGTCTGCCGTAGTGCGGTCACCGTAACCCGGTCGCCATCACATGCGACCACTTGGGCCTCGCGTTCTATCACTGGGCAGGTTCCGACAGGGAGCGAACCGCGGTACCGATGACATGTGCGGTCGCCATCGGCACGTCACCAACCACCACCACCTGGTGCGCGTCGTGCACCAGGGCGAAGGTACTGACAGCACCCGTGCGCCGTACCCCGTTCAGTGGCGGCTTGTCACTGGCCGGTTCGACGTAGACCGAGACCGTGGCCAGGCCGTCGCTGAAGACCAGGTGGTCAACTCCGCCATTACCGCTGGCGGCGGGAAAGGTGCGGTAATCGGTCAATTCGAAGCCCTTGGGAAGCTCGGTCACCTGCCAGCGATGCGACCCTTCCTGTGCGCGAACCGGGGCGTGACTCACCGCCCCGCGTGCCCACGCCTTGCGGGCACGGATCGCCTCGGCCTGGTCAGGGTCTGCGGCCTCGAGTACATCGATCTCGGTGAATACGATCCGCTCCAGTACCTCGTCATCGGCACCGACCAGTTCCGAGCGTAGTGGCAACCCGGTGACTTCATCGAGCCACAAGCGGTAGCCATAGCGCAGGTCGTCCTGGGCCCGGATCACCAGCGTGCGTGCCTGGCGCCCAGCCACACGCGCCATGTCGCCCTGCTCGATGCTGTAGTTTCCTTTGAGATGGTCGATGTCGCCTCGCGGCCGTCCCGGAAAAGCCGAACGGGCCTCGAGACGATCGAGAAACACCGGCGCGGCATCGCCGAGGATGCAGACCACGTCGTCGCTGTCGCGGACCACCTCGCGCCGGTCGCCATCTAGCGAGACCAGGTGCTCGCGCTCACCGTCGGCATCGGCCTGGTGGACGATACGCATCGTCTCCAGGGCACCGGCGTGTTCGTAGACGAACGTGCCCTGGTAGTTCAGGCTCGTCACCGCCTCGCTCATCCGTGCCAGGTCGCGCAACGGTTCCGAAGCCGCCGCGGCAAGCGCAGGGCACAGGGTCAACAGCAGTGCGATGGTCGGTAGTGGCGACGGCATGTGTCAGCGTGCCGAAGCCGCGCCTTCCGCGCTGACCACCCGAACGTAGGGTGGCAGGCCGCGCAAACCGCCGGCAGCGGCGAATTCGTTATGCCGGATCAAGTAGTCATTGATCCGCTCCTGGTCGAGCGTAACGGCAACCGCTGGCGTGGCGTCGGTGGCTGCGACCGGCAGAGCCTGAAACGCTATGGCCGGCCCCGTGGCAGCGACCGTGACCCCCTGCTCGGGTTCGGCGAAATAGCGAACGCCGAACAGCGCCACCGCGGCGACGGAAGCCGCCATGGCGATGCCGCTGGCCGTTCGCTTCCAATTCGGGGAGGCCGTACCAGGCGTCGGCAGGCCCGGCTCACCTTCGTCGGGATCAGGCAGGGTGTCGCCGATGGCGGCCTGGATACGCGTCGCGAGCCCCGGATCGTAGACATCGGGCACGCCGCGACGGATGGCGGTACCGATCAGCTGGTAGCGCGCCCAGGTGTCGCGCCGGTCCGGTCCGCCGGCCAGGGCCGCAAGCTGGCTATCGGTTTCAGCTAAAGTAAGTTCATCATCGACCAGGGCCGAGAGCAGTTCGTCTTCTATCGTCATGGTGCCATCCTCTGTCCCATCGGGCATCACGAAAGCAAGGGCTCGAGCTTGTTATTGATCGCCTCGCGGGCGCGGAAAATGCGCGAGCGGACCGTCCCCACCGGACAGCCCATGGCCAACGCAATCTCCTCGTAGCTGAGTCCCTCGAATTCGCGCAAGGTAATCGCGGTGCGCAAGTCTTCTGGCAACGCCTCGATGGCGCTGTACACGGTCGCTTCGACCTCGTCACGCTGCAACAGGTTCTCGGGGGTCGCGTTCTCGCGCAGCGATAGCGGTCCCGGGCCCTCGAGTTGCTCCGGTGGTTGCAGGTCGATGTCGGTCTCCAACGGTCGCCGATTCTGTGCCACCAAGTAGTTCTTCGCCGTATTGATCGCAATCCGGTAGAGCCAGGTGTAGAACGCACTGTCGCCGCGGAACTTGCGGATCGCCCGGTAGGCCTTGAGAAAGGCCTCCTGGGTGACATCCAGCGCCTCGCTCTGATCGGAAACGTAGCGCGCTACCAACTTGACCACCTTGTGCTGATACTTGAGAACGAGAACATCGAACGCTTGTCGTTCACCCTGCTGGACCCGGCGAACCAGTGCGAGATCGACGTTTCGCTCACTCATGGCCACGGACTCCGTCGTTAGGGTGCCGTCGGACCGTGGGCTGCTGAATAGACAACGGGTGCATGGTTAAGTTCGCGGAAGTGCGATTGCCTCGTGCTAGACTTTCTTTTCCATTATTAATGTGTACGGCGTCACGTGGGCGCCGGTCCTCGCCACCATCTTAACTTCGATCCCTCTCGGAGGTCATGCACACGCACCACCGACACGACGTGCTGGTGATCGGCAGTGGCGCGGCCGGTCTCACCGCCGCCCTGCACCTGGCCGACGTCGCTGACGTCGCAGTCCTCGCCAAAGGGGTCCTCGAGGAGTGCTCGACCCGTTATGCGCAGGGAGGCGTTGCGGCAGTAATCGATCGCAGCGACTCGATCACCGCCCATGTCGACGACACCCTCACCGCCGGCGCCGGCCTGTGCAACCCTGACACGGTCCGCTACACCGTCGAGCACTCGGCCGAGGCAATCGGCTGGCTGATCGAACTCGGGGTTCCATTTACCCGCGAAACCGGGGTCGACGGCCACCCCGTCTATCACCTGACCCGCGAGGGCGGCCACAGTCACCGCCGGGTGATCCATGCCGCCGACTACACCGGCCGCAGCATCGAGGAGACCCTGCTCGACCACGCCCGCGCCCATCCACGTATTCACCTGTTCGGGCGCCACATCGCCATCGACTTGATCCGAACCGGTACCGAAGACAACAGGCGCTGCACCGGCGCCTACGTCCTCGACCGCGAACGCGAGGAGGTCGTCACCTTCAGCGCGCGCAGCGTCATCCTGGCCAGCGGCGGAGCAAGCAAGGTCTATCTCTACACCAGCAACCCGGATGGCGCGACCGGCGACGGCATCGCCATGGCGTGGCGCGCCGGCTGTCGAGTGGCCAATCTGGAGTTCAACCAGTTCCACCCGACCTGCCTCTACCATCCCGAGGCGAAGTCGTTCCTGATTACCGAGGCGGTCCGCGGCGAGGGTGGCCGCTTGCTGCTGCCTGACGGCACCCGCTTCATGCCGAATTTCGACCCGCGTGCCGAGCTGGCACCGCGTGACGTCGTCGCCCGCGCCATCGATCACGAGATCAAGCGGCTCGGCATCGACTGCGTCCACCTCGACATCAGCCACCAGGGTGAGGAGTTCATCCGCAGCCACTTCCCGACCGTCCACGCCCGCTGCCTCGAGCTGGGTATCGACATCACCCGGGAACCGATCCCGGTCGTTCCCGCCGCCCACTACACCTGCGGCGGCGTACTTTCCGACCTGCGTGGGCGCAGCGACGTGAGGGGACTCTACGCCGTTGGCGAGACCGCCTGCACCGGGCTGCACGGCGCCAATCGCATGGCCAGCAACTCGTTGCTCGAATGCCTGGTGTTCGCTCGTGCCGCCGCCGCCGATATCCGTGAACTGCTGCCCGATCTCCCTTCGACACCCGCACCACACGCCTGGGACGAAAGCCGGGTGACCGACTCCGATGAAGAGGTCGTGGTGGCGCACAACTGGGACGAGCTGCGCCGTTTCATGTGGGACTACGTAGGCATCGTGCGCAGCGACAAGCGACTGCAACGCGCCAGGAACCGGGTCGGACTGCTGCTGCGCGAAATTGCCGAGTACTACGGCAATTTCCGTGTCACCAACGACCTGCTCGAACTGCGCCACCTGGCCGTGGTCGCCGAACTGATCATCCGCTCGGCACTGGCCCGGCGCGAAAGCCGTGGGCTGCACTACACGCTTGATCACCCGCAAGCCGACGACACGAAGGTACCAGTCGATACCGTCCTGACGCCGCCGAACATACCCGCCCAGCCGTTCAACGACCGTCCGCTCTGACTTCCCCGGCGCCCGCCAGCCAGCGCCGCAGCGCGGAGTGCTCTGCCGCCGTTACGGTATCGGCACAGACCGTCACCACACAGTGCCGGCCGTCGCCGCAATGAAAAGGGAGCGTCACCAGCCAGGGGTGGCGCAAACCGCCGCCACCCAACCGTGCCTGGCATTCGGTACCGTCGCGAAGGGTCAGCCACCAGCGGCCGTCACCCGAGGCCACCAGCCGTGTCCATGGTGACGGTTTGATCCCACGCCAGGCACTTACCAGCAACAGGAGGCCGATTAGCAGGAGTGCGGGGGTCGGCCAGGGGATTGTCGCCAACAACGCCAAGGCCGTCCCGTGGGCCGCGAGCGACAGGAGCCGCAGTTGGCGTGAGGCGCGTAGCGCCAGGTCAGGTGCTGGCGCGGATCGCCGCGATGACCTGGATGAATTCCTTTTCATCCGTCTCCTCGTGGCCCATCAGCCAGGCAAGAAGTTGTTGGTCGCCGGTCTTCAGCAGGCGCTCGAAATTGGCCCGCTCGGCCTCGGGTAACGCGTCGTAGCCACGTTCCATGAAACCTTCCAGCAGCAGGTCGAGCTCAAGCATGCCTCGTCGGCAGGCCCAGGTGATGCGGGCACGGTCGGCGTCCACAGCAGTGGCGTCAGATCGCCTTTTTCAGCATCAGCTGTTTGATGTGACCGATCGCCTTGGTCGGATTGAGCCCCTTCGGGCAAACCTCGACGCAATTCATGATGGTGTGGCAACGGTAGAGCTTGTACGGTCCCTCGAGGTCGTCAAGACGCTCGTCGGTCGCCTGGTCACGACTGTCGGCGAGGAAGCGCCACGCCTGCAGCAACGCCTGCGGGCCGAGGTACTTGTCAGGGTTCCACCAGAATGACGGACACATGGTCGAGCAGCAGCCGCACATGATGCACTCGTAGAGACCGTCGAGCTTTTCGCGCTCCTCGATGCTCTGCAGGTGCTCGGTCTCAGGCACTGGATCCCGGTTGATCAGGTACGGCTTGACCGCACGGTTCTGGCGATAGAAGGCGGTCATGTCGACCACCAGGTCACGAACCACCGGCAGGCCGGCGACCGGGCGTATCTCGACCGGCTCGGTCAAATCGGCCAGCTTGGTCAGGCAGGCGAGTGCCGAGCGGCCGTTGATGTTCATGGCGTCGGAACCGCACACGCCCTCGCCACAGGAGTGGCGAAAGCTGAGCGTCTCGTCCACGCCCTTGATCTTGATCAGGGCCTCGCGGACCACCATGTCGGCACCGATCTCGGGCAGGTCGTACTCCTGCATGTAGGGCTCGCGATCGGTCTCGGGATTGTAGCGGTAGATTCGAAAACGCATGGGAGGTGATCTCTCGCTGTGGTTGGCGTCGGCTGGACCGGAGGCCCGCTCAGTAGGTCCGCTTCTTCGGCGGGAAGCTTTCCACCGTCAGCGGCTGGGTGCGCACCGGCTTGTAGGCCAGCTTGCGCCCCTCGCGCAGGTAGAGGGTGTGCTGCATCCAGTTCTCGTCATCTCGTTCCGGGAAGTCGACGCGCGAGTGGGCGCCGCGGCTCTCCTTGCGCGCATGGGCCGAGGTGACCGTGGCCATGGCGATGTCGGCCAGATTCTCGAGTTCCAGGGCCTCGATGCGTGAGGTGTTGTAGACCTTGCTCTGGTCCTTGAGCCGCACCTCCTTGATGCGCTCGACGATTTCGGCAACCTTCTTGACGCCGGTGGCGAGGGTCTCCTCGTCGCGGTAGACGCCACAGTAGGTTTCCATCGCCGTTTTGAGCTCGTTGCGCAGATCGAGTACCGACGGACCCTCGCCGGTCTCTTCCCAGCGTGCCAGGCGAGCCTCGATCTTCTCCAACGAGGCCTCGGGCAGGCTACGGTGCTCCTGATTGGCACGCACGTACTCGATCATGTTCTCCGCCGCGGCACGACCGAAAACGACGATATCGAGCAGCGAATTGCCACCGAGACGGTTGGCGCCATGAACCGAAACGCAGGCGCATTCGCCAGCCGCGTAGAGTCCCGTGACCACCTCTTCCGACCCCTTCTTCTTGCCCACCGTGACCACTTCGCCGGTGCGGTTGGTCGGGATACCGCCCATGACGTAGTGGGCCGTCGGGTAGATCGGGATCAGGTCGGTGATCGGGTCCTTGTCCAGGAAGGTCATGCAGATGTCACGGATACCGGGCAACCGCTTCATGATGACGTCGGCACCAAGGTGGGAGAGCTTGAGGAAGACATGGTCGCCTTCCGAACCGCAACCGCGCCCCTCTTTGACCTCGGTGTAGATCGCCCGGCTGACCACGTCACGGCTGGCCAGGTCCTTGGCGTTCGGTGCATAGCGCTCCATGAAACGCTCGCCGTCCTTGTTGACCAGGTAGCCACCCTCACCGCGGCAGCCCTCGGTCAACAGCAGGCCGCGTCCGGCAATACCGGTCGGGTGGAACTGGAAGAACTCCATGTCCTGCAACGGGATGCCGGCGCGTAGCGCCATCGCCATGCCGTCACCTGTATTGACGTGGGCGTTGGTGTTGGTCTTGTACATCTGGCCGCAACCACCGGTCGCCAGCAGCGTCGCCTTGGCCTCGATGATCAGCGGTTCGCCGGTCTCGATCTCGATCACCAGCGCGCCGGTGATGGTGCCGTCGTCGTCACGCAGCAGGTCGATGGCGAAATACTCGTCGAAGAAGTGGCTGTTGGCGGCGATGTTCTGCTGGTAGAGCGCGTGCAGCATCGCATGACCGGTGCGGTCGGCCGCGGCGCAGGTGCGTGCCGCCTGATCGCCACCGAAGTTCTGGCTCTGGCCGCCGAACGGGCGCTGGTAGATTTGGCCCTTCTCGGTGCGCGAGAACGGCACACCGAAGTGCTCGAGTTCGTAGACGATCTTCGGCGCCACCTCGCACATGTACTCGATGGCGTCCTGATCGCCAAGGTAATCGCCACCCTTGACGGTGTCGAACATGTGCCAGTGCCAGTTGTCCGGCACCATGTTGGCCAGCGCGGCGTTGATGCCTCCCTGCGCCGCCACGGTATGCGAGCGGGTCGGGAACACCTTGGAGACCACAGCAGTGCGGACCCCTTCCCGGGCCAGGTGCAGCGCGGCGCGCAGGCCGCCACCGCCGGCCCCGATCACCAGGGTGTCGAATTTGCGTCGATTGATAGTCATGAGTGCACCGTCAGAAGCAGGATCTTGGCCGCCCAGATGCCGCTGCCGAGCAGGATCAGCGCGACGCCGATCATGGCACCGAGACGCAGCCCGGCGTGGTGGACGTAGTCGATCAGGATGTCGCGCACACCGACCCAGGCATGCAGCAGCACGGCAATAAAGAAGAGCATCCCGGTGACGGTCACCCCTGGCGAGGCGACCCACCCGCTCCAGGCAGCGTGGTCCGCCGGTGCGGCGAACAGGAGGATCGCGGCCAGGTAGACGACGAACAGCGCGATGTAGGCGCCGGTGATTCGCTGCAGAATCCAGGCCCGCATGCCTGCTGCCTGGCGGCTCATAACATGATTCCTATCAAGGTGATGGCGGCCACGGCAGCGCCACCAACGAGCACCCCGAGCGCACTCTTCTGCGCCTGCTCTTTCTCCACACCGACATCGATGTCGATCAGAAGAAAGCGGATACCGGCAAGCATGTGGTGGGCGACCGCCCAGATCAGCACGAACAGCCAGAGCTTGACCAGGAAACCGTCAAGCAGCACCAGCGCCCGTTCGAAGCCTGCCGGCCCGTCGAGCGAGACCCCGAGGAGGTAGATGAGCAGGGGCGCCGAGATGAACAACAGTGCACCCGTGGCGCGATTCAGGATCGACATGATCGCGACCAGTGGCATCCTGGGAGTCAGGACCATCAGGTCGAGAAACACCGGACGTTGCGATTTGCTTTGCATAAGTCCCCTCAACTCAAAGCGCGTTTCTAGCCACGAACCCTCGACCGGCTGGCGGTCAATGGCCCGATCGCATGCGCGTCGCACAGATACCTGTGACAACAGAGGCCCTAGGCGGGCCGGTCAGGCCTGGCGTGCTCTGGCCGGGTTCGATAGGTCCCCTGGGGCAGCGTGGATGCGGATACCCATCAACTGCCGATAAGCGTGCATTATAGGGGGATAAGCTAAGATTGGAAACATGCCGCCGTGTCCATTGGCACGTGGAGGCTGTCCCAATCCTGCCTCACCGACGGTTAGAATCATCCCGAGATCCCGCCCCCGGAGCCGCCTGATGACGATCACCGACTGGCACGACCATCTCTCTCGACTGGCACTACCAACCGGCGAGGTGGCCTCGACCCTTACCGGTCCTCTGCCTGAGGACGGTTTCTGCGACCTCGGAGCCCAGGCACTGCTGACCGTGACCGGTGCCGAGGCAGAATCGTTCCTCCAGGGCCAGTTGACCTGCGACGTCCACCAACTCGCCAGCGGCGACGTACTGCCGGCCGCCCACCTGACCCCGAAGGGACGGGCGCTTGCCAGCTTCCTCGCCTGGGAAGCGGACGGCAGCTTCTACCTCCAGTTCCCTCAGGCGCTGGCAGAAGCCGTGACCCGGCGCCTGCGCATGTTCCTGATGCGCAGCAAGGCGACCATCAATCACGTCAATGACACCCTGGTCCTGCTCGGAGCCTGGGGCTCGGCAGCCGAAGCCGTGGCGACACGGCTGGTAGGCCGCCTGCCTGACACCCCCTTCCGGCAGGTGACCGCTGATGGCGTTACCGTGCTGCGACTGCCAGGAGAGACACCGCGCTTCGAACTGGTACTGCCGATCGACAGCGCCATCGAGACCTGGCGCACCCTCGAAGCCGCCGATGCCAAAGCCTGCAACGAGGCGGCGTGGCGCCTGCTCGATATCCGCAGTGGCCTCGGCTGGATCCATGCCGAGACAACCGAGACCTTCATCCCGCAGATGCTCAACTACGACCGGATCGGTGGCATCAGCTTTACCAAGGGCTGCTACGTCGGCCAGGAGGTGGTTGCCCGCCTGCACCACCTCGGCAAGGTGAAGCGCCGCGCCTACCTGGGCACCCTGATCCTGGCCGAGGCCCCGCCGCCGGGCACACCGCTGTTCAGCCCCGAAAGCTCCAGCCGCCAGGGTGCCGGAACGGTGGTCGATGCCGTCGTCACCGCCTCGGGAGAATGCGAACTCCTGGCGGTGGTCGAGCGGAAGGCACAGGCGGCCGGGGATCTACGCCTGGAGACACCGGACGGACCCGTGGTCAAGCTGCGCGAACCGCCCTACGCCCTGGCCGACCCGGAGCGGATCCAGGCCCCGGCCTGAGGAGGAAGCTGCCTGGTGACTCAAGGCCGGCAACCATTCCGCTACGCCCCCATCCTGGCGCTGCTGCTGTTCGCCGGCCTTGTGATCTGGCAGGCGACGCTGTGGGCCCGGGGCAATGCCCTCGAGACGTTGCACGAGACCGCGCGCCAGAACCTCGAGCTCTACGCGACGCTTATCGAGGGCGAACTAGCCAAGTACGAGTACCTGCCGGCGGTCCTGTCGACCCAGTACGAACTGGTACGGCTGCTGCGCGAGCCGCAGAATCCCTACCTGCTGCAACGAATCAACCGCTTTCTGCAGTTGGCAAACGATGTCGCGGGGGCCTCCGACATCTACCTGATGGACCGCGATGGACTGACCCTGGCGGCGAGCAACTGGCAGCATGCGCGCACCTTCGTCGGCCAGAATTTCAGTTTCCGTCCCTATTTCACCGAGGCGATCTCCGGTGAACTCGGACGCTACTACGCCCTCGGCACCACCTCGCTGCAGCGTGGTTACTACTTCTCTTACCCGGTCCACGACGAGGGCGAGGTGCTCGGTGTCGTGGCGGTCAAGTTGAGCATTGCCCCGGTCGAATTCGAGCAGGCTGGCGCCCTGGGTGAGTTCCTGGTCACCGATCCCGATGGCGTGATATTCATCTCCACCCGGCCCGAGTGGAAGTACCGCAGCCTGACCTCGCTGCCGACCGAGACGCTGTCCAGGATTCGTGCCAGCAGGCGCTACGCCGACGTCGAGCCGACCCCACTCGAGATGTTCGAACTGGAACCGTACGGCGACGAGGCGAGCGCCCTGGTCAGAGTCCGACAGGCGTCGGTCTACAACTCCTTCGGCGACATGACCGATGGCGTGGAGGATGCTGGCTACCTGTTGCGCAGCAGTCCGATGCCGGCCGCCGGCTGGACCATCCACACGCTGACATCGCTGGCCCCGGTCGGGATGCAGATGCAGCGTGCCGCACTGCTCGCCACGATGGTATTGGCGGCACTGCTCTCCGCCATACTCTTTCTGGTCCAGCGCCAGGCAACCCACCGCCAACGGCGACGCTTTGAACGACAGGCCAAAGTGGCGCTCGAGGCCAATGAGGCGAGAATCCGCGCCATCATCGACGGCACCCGGGCCGGGCTGGTAACGGTTGACGCACAGGGCCGGATCGATTCGTTCAACCCGACCGCGGAGAGCCTGTTCGGCCATCGCTCGGCCCGCTTCACCGGGCGCCCGTTCCTCGAGTTGGTCCACGACCACGATCGCCCCGCGTGCGCGGAGCAGCTCGCCAAGCCCGGACACAACGAAGAACACTCGCGAGAGATACTCGGCTTGCGCGCCGACGGCTCGGCGTTCCCGATGGAGCTGACCTTCGACCCGCTGCCGGTAGCCGGGGGCAAGCTGATCGCGACCATCCACGACATCAGCGAACTCAAGGAGCAGGAGGCTGCGCTTCAGCGCGCCCACGACGAACTCGAACGGAGGGTCCTCGAGCGCACCGCCGACCTGGTGGCGACCAACACCCGCCTGGTACGCGAAATCGGCGAACACCGCGAGACCGAGGAAGCCTTGCGACGGACACAGGAAGAGCTGATCCAGGCCGCCAAGCTGGCGGCACTTGGGCAGATGTCGGCCGGCATCAACCACGAGCTCAATCAGCCGCTGGCGGCGATCCGTACCTACGCTGATAACGCCCGCCTACTGCTGCAGAAGGAACGTGGCGACGAGGCAAGCTGGAACCTGGAGCAGATCGGCCAGCTGACCGGGCGCATGGCGCAGATCATCACCCAGCTCAAGGCTTTCGCCCGCAAGAGTTCGGGCCAGGCGGTGACGGTCTCGCTGCCGGCAGCAATCGACGGTGCCCTGGCACTGCTGCGCATCGACCGTGCCAACGTCGAGCTGGTGCGTGACCTGCCGGCGGACGAGCTCTTTGTCCTCGCCGACATGGTGCGCCTCGAACAGGTGCTGGTGAACCTGATCGGCAACGCCCAGCAGGCACTGGAGGGTTGCACCACCCAACGCATCGAGCTACGGGCCGATGCCACCTTGGAAGCGGTGACGCTGACCGTACGCGACACCGGACCGGGCATCGCCACCGAACACCTCGACCAGGTGTTCGATCCCTTCTTCAGTACCAAGGCAGTCGGCCAGGGCCTCGGCCTCGGCCTGTCGATCTCCTACCGAATCATCGACGGTTTCGGCGGCAGCCTGCGTGCTGCCAACCACCCCGATGGCGGGGCACTGTTCACCGTGCGCCTGCCGCGCGCCCACGATCTCCAGGAGAAGAGTGCATGAGCGCGCCCGGCCCGATCTTCCTGATCGATGATGAAAAGCATATCCGGGTCGCCGGGGCACAGATGCTGGAACTGGCCGGCTATGACGTACGCGCCTTCAGTTCACCAACCAAGGCCCTGCCGCTGCTAACGCCAGACTGGTCGGGGGTGGTCATCAGCGACATCAAGATGCCCGACATGGACGGCCTGACGTTCCTCAGCAGGATGCAGGAGATCGACCGGGACCTGCCGATCATCCTGGTCACCGGCCACGGTGATATCAACATGGCGGTCAACGCCATCCGTGACGGCGCCTACGACTTCCTCGAAAAGCCGTTCTCGTCGGAACACCTTAGTGACGTCATCAAGCGCGCCATGGAGAAGCGGGCGCTGACCCTGGAGAACCGCAGCCTGCGGCGCGAACTCGAAACCCAGGGCGCGAGCGAGTCACAACTGATCGGCAACACCTCGCCGATGCACCGTCTGCGCGGCCTGATCGCCCAGATCGCCGATACCGACACCGACGTCCTGGTCCTCGGCGAGACCGGCACCGGCAAGGAACTGGTCGCACGCAGCCTGCACGAACAGAGCAGCCGACGGGCGCGCAATTTCGTCGCTGTCAACTGCGGCGCCCTGCCTGAGTCGATGATCGAGAGTGAACTGTTCGGCCACGAGGCCGGCGCCTTCACCGGCGCGCAGAAACGCCGCATCGGCAAGTTCGAGCATGCCAACGGCGGCACCCTGTTCCTCGATGAAATCGAGAACATGCCATTGTCGCTACAGATCCGCCTGCTGCGGGCGTTGCAGGAGCGCAGTATCGAACGACTGGGTTCAAACGAGTTGATCCCACTCGACCTGCGCATCGTCGCGGCGACCAAGATCAATCTCAAGGATGCCAGCTCCGAGGGAACCTTTCGCGAGGATCTCTACTACCGACTCAACGTGGTCACGCTGGAGATCCCACCGTTACGCGAGCGGCCAGATGACATCCCGCTGTTGTTCCAGCACTTTGTCCAACTCGCTGCCAGCCGATACCAGCGCGATCCGTCCCCGCCGACCCCGGTGCAGATGCACCGATTGCTGAGCCACGATTGGCCGGGCAACGTGCGCGAGTTGCGCAACTGCGCGGAGCGCTTCCTGCTCCTCGGCGACTGCACACCGCAGCAAACCGGCAACGAGGATGGCAACTGGAGCGGGGAAGACCAGACCCTGCCGGAACAGGTCGAACACTTCGAGCGTTCGATTATCGAGCAGGCCTTGGTCCATCACAAGGGCAACATCAAGGAAACGCTGGAGACCCTGGGCCTGCCGCGGAAGACCCTCTACGACAAGATGCGCAAGCACGGCCTGGATCGGCAGAACTATCTATAAGAACCGTGCGTTGCGGATAAAAAAGAACCCCGCAGGGGGTGCGGGGTCAATATTGGGGACAGGAGGATAGCTCTTACTTGAGCT
>CAXMPC010000167.1:0-52117 GCA_964195335.1 uncultured Gammaproteobacteria bacterium
GCGGCATCAATCGCCGGAACGACAAAGCCACGGACGCCGACGTTACGGCTCTGCGCGAGCACCTGGTCGCGATCGTGATCAAAGGGCTCTACGTCGAGATGGCAGTGGGTGTCGATCAGTTCCACCGGTCACTCCCAGGGAAGCAGGTTCCTCTCATTGTAGGAGCGGCGCCATTATGCCCCACGAGTATCGCCGCAACCGGGACTAGCAATCGCTCAGCGCACGCTGGAGACACACCTACGGTGCATCGAAATCCGGGTCACCGCGATCACCCTGCGGAGACTCCACTCCAGGCCTTCCGGCGCGCCTGGCGACCAGCCGATTGAGCAGGCGCGCCGCCGCCACCATGCCAAAACAGGCCGTGACGGTGGCGACCGAGCCGTAGCCCGAATCGCAGTCGAGCGTCTTGCCATGGACGCCGGGCTTGCGGTGGCTGACGCTGCCGTCGCCACGCGGGTAGAGCGGCTGCTCGGTCGAGTAGACGCAATCGATGCCGAAGCGGCGTTTCGGATTCCTGGTCCAGCCGAACTCGCTGCGCAGCTGCGAGCGCACCTTGGCCGCGAGCGGATCGTTCCAGGTGCGGCTCAGGTCGGCCGTAGCGATGGCGGTCGGGTCGGTCAGGCCGCCGGCACCACCGGTGGTGATCACCGTGATCTTGCGTCGGCGACAGAACTGGATCAGTGCCGCCTTGAAGCGGATGACATCGATGGCATCGACCACACCGTCGAGGCCGTCGCCGAGGTGACGCTCGAGTGTCGCCGCGGTCAGCGGCTCGTCCAGTGCCTCGACCGTACAGCCGGGGTGGATGGCGGTGACCCGCTCTGCCATCACCTCGACCTTGGATCGGCCGACGGTGCTGTCGAGGGCGTGCAGCTGACGGTTGACGTTGGAGAGCGCGACGTCGTCGGGATCGATCAGCCGCAACCGCCCGACGCCACTGCGAGCGAGCGCCTCGACGACCCAGGAACCGACCCCGCCGAGGCCGACGACACAGACGGCCAGTTCGCGAATCACGTCCGCACCGGCGTCTCCGTAGAGACGGCGTACGGCAGCGAAGCGCACGCCGTGGGGGTCGTCACTTGCCGGGTCGCCGGCGTCGGTCATCCAGGCCTCCAGGTGGGGATGGCGGCCGGGCGGCCGCGGTAGAGGGCATGCATGGCATTCTTTACAGCCTCGATGCGGCTGTCTACCGTGTGCGGGGCACGCCACCGTGCCGGCAACGGAATCATGCCACCTTCGCGGAGTCAAACCATCTCCATGCATGCATCTCTACTGAAACGTGTCGCCCTGCCGCTGGCGATCCTCGCGGCCGCGTTCGCGCTGTTTGCCTGGCTGCGCATGACCAAACCGGTGCAGCCGGCACCGGCGCCGCAGGAGAAGAGCTGGCAGGTTGAGGTGATCGATGCCGAACCGGCGCGCCGCATACCCGCCCTGACCCTCTACGGCCGGGTCGAGACCCCCACCCGGGTGCGCCCGGCGGCGCCCGGTGCCGGCGTGGTCACCGAGGTGCCGGCACGCGAAGGCCAGCGCTTCGAAACGGGCACCTTGCTGCTGGCCCTCGACGCGCGCGACTTCGTCCCTGCCGTGGCCCAGGCCCGCGCCGAACTCGCCGACCTCGACGCCCAGCTCGTCGCCGAGAAGCTACGCATACACGCCGACCGCGAGGCGCTTACACAGGAGCAGGAACTGCTCGCCCTGGCCAAGGCGGCCGTGACCCGCGTCACCCGTCTCAAGACCCAGAAGCTCGGCTCGGACACGGCTCTCGATGAAGCCAACAGCGCCCTCGGTCGCCAGCAGGTCGCGGTAACCACGCGCAAGCTCGCTGTCGACAGCGCCAATGCCCGACTGCATTCGCTGGAAGCGCGTCGCGACCGTCAGCAGGCCCTGCTCGATTCAGCCGAGTTGGCCCTGGAGCGCAGCCGTGTCATGGCCCCGTTCGCCGGCATCGTGGCTGACGTCCACGTGGCCCCGGGCGACCGCGTCCAGGTTGGCACCGCACTGCTCGAGATCTATCCGCTGGACGCCCTCGAGGTACGCGCACGAATCACGCAGCGCTACCAGGAGGAGCTGCTGGCGGCCATCGACGACGGCACGCCACTGCTTGCCCGGACCCGGATCGGCGGCCGCCGTCTCGAATTGCCGCTGCTGCGCATTGCCGGTGTCGGCGACCCCAGCGGCATCGACGCCTTCTTCCGCCTGCCGAGCGAGGCCGGGGTCCGCCTCGGGGCGCTGCTCGACCTGGCCCTGCAGCGGACGACGGTCGACGACGCCATCGCCATCCCCTACCAGGCCCTCTACGGCAACGACCGCGTCTACCTGATGCGCGATGGCCGCATGACCGGCGTCGATGTCGAGCTGCTCGGCCCGCTGGCCGGCGACGACGCGGCCGACCGGGTACTGATCCGCAGCGGCGCTATCGCCACCGGTGACCTGATCATCGTCACCCACCTGCCCAATGCCGTCACCGGGCTGCCGGTAACCCGTACCGCGCAATGAATCATCGCAGCGACCTGCTCGGCATCTTCGCCAACCACCGGGTCGCGCCAAACCTGCTGATGGTGCTGATGCTACTCGCCGGCGTGGTCGCCCTGCGCCTGTTGAACGTGCAGTTCTTTCCCGATTTCGAACTCGACGCCGTCACGGTGACGACCATCTGGAGCGGCGCCGGCGCCGAGGACATCGAGACCGGAATCACGACGCCGCTCGAGCAGCGCCTGCGTACCGTCGACAACGTCAAGGAAATGAGTTCCACGTCGGCGTCGGGTGTCTCCGGTATCACGCTCGAGTTCGACGAGGGCACCAACATGGTGCTGGCGCTGGAACAGGTCAAACGCGAGGTCGACGCCTTCGACAACCTGCCCGGAGAGGCCGAGGACCCCGAGGTGGTCCATATCTCGCGCTACGAGTCGGTGGCGCGGATACTGCTCAGTGGCCCCGAAGACCCGGCCGAGCTGCGCGCACTCGCGCGGCGCTTCGAACGGGAACTGCTGACGCGTGGCATCGACCGGATCGACTTCGACGGCCTGCCGGAAGAGGCCATTCGCATTGCCGTCGACGCCGCGACGCTGCAACGCCTGGGACTCGACCTGCGCGGCATGGCGACGCGGATCGACCAGCTGAGCCGTGACCTGCCCGCCGGCATCGTCGGCAAGGATGACGGCGCGCGCGAACTGCGCAGCCTGTCACAGCAACGTGATGTGGGCGGCTTCTCCCGTCTGCCGCTGGTGGTCGAGGAGACCGCGCGCATCGACCTCGGCGACGTCGCGATCATCGAACGGCGCGCCAAGGAGAGCGAGGTCGAGACCAGCGTCGATGGCCGTCGTGCGGTGGTCATGCGCCTGTCGCGCACGCTCAACGGCGACTCGCTCAAATCGGCCGAGATCCTTCGCGCCTGGCACGCCGAGACCGTGCCGACGCTGCCGCCGGGAATCCAGGTCGAGATCTTCAGCGAGAACTGGGAACTGATCCTGCAGCGCATCACGGTGCTGCTGAAAAACGGGGGCGGAGGCCTCGCGCTGGTGCTGCTGACGCTCTACCTGTTCCTTTCCGGGCGCGTCGCCTTCTGGGTCGCGGTCGGCATCCCGGTGTCGTTCATGGCGACCCTGGCGGCACTCTACGCCACCGGCGGCAGCATCAACATGGTGAGCCTGTTCGCGCTGATCATGGCCCTGGGCATCATCGTCGATGACGCCATCGTCGTCGGCGAGGACGCCCAGGCCCACTACGACATGGGCGAGGACCCGCTGCGTGCCGCCGAAGGTGGCGCGCGACGGATGCTGGCGCCGGTGATGGCCTCGTCGCTGACGACCGTCGCCGCGTTCCTGCCGCTGATGCTGATCGGTGGCGTCATGGGCAACATCCTGTTCGCCATCCCGATGGTCATCGTCTGCGTCATCGTCGCCTCGCTGATCGAAAGCTTCCTGATCCTGCCGGGCCACCTCCGCCACGCCTTCCGTCGCGGCCATCACCGCCGGCGACCAACACGAGAGCGTCTCGACCGCGCCTTCGAGCACTTCCGCGACCGGCGCTTCCGGCCGCTGGTCGAACTGGCCCTGCGCTACCGCGGCGTGACCCTGGCCCTGGCTGTCGGCGCCCTGGTCGTGGCGATCGGGCTGGTTGCCGGCGGTCGCCTGAGCTGGGTCTTCTTCCCGTCGCCGGACTCGACCAGCATCTACGCCAACGTGCGCTTCGTCTCCGGCACGCCTCGCGCGACCACCGACCGCTTCCTGGACCGGGTCGAGGGCGCCCTGCTCGAAACCCGAGACACCATCGATGAGCAGGTTCTCGCGACCCATGTCGTCGTCCACGGCGCCTCGAGCGGACGCGGGCGACCGCGCACCGGCGACCGTATCGGCTCGCTGTTCGTCGAGTTGACCGCCCCCGACGAGCGCGCCATCAGCAACGAGCAGTTCATCCGCGCCTGGCGCCAACGGGTCGAACTGCCCGACGGGGTCGAGAGCTTCACTATCGCCGCCCGGCGCTCCGGCCCGGGGGGTCGCGACCTCGACGTGCGGCTGGCCGGCGACGACCCGGAGCGGCTCAAGCAGGCCGCACTGGCTCTGGTTGAAGCGTTGAAGGCGCTGCCCGGTGTCAGCTCGGTCGACGACGACCTCCCGTACGGCCGCGAACAGCTGATCTACGAGCTTACAGCCGCAGGTGAAGCGCTGGGTCTGACCATTACCGAGATCGGGCGCCAGCTACGCGCCGCCTACGACGGCGTGCTGTTGCAGCGCTTCCAGGACGGCGCCGACGAGGTCGAGGTGCGTATCGAGCTGGCGGCAGAGGAGCAGCGGCGGCTGCGTCACCTCGAAGAGTTGCCGATCCGCCTTGCCGACGGCCGTTTCGTCCCGCTCGGCGCCGTTGCCACCTGGTCGTCGAAACGCGGTTTCGAGACCCTGCGCCATGCCGACGGCCGTCTTGCCGTGTCGGTGACCGGTAACGTCGACAGCCGTGTCAACAACACCCAACGCATCACCGAGAGCCTGCTCGAGACCACGCTGCCGGAGCTGCGCGCCCGCTTTGGTGTCGACTTCTCGCTGGAAGGGAGCTCGGCTCGCCAGCGCGACACCCTGGCCGACCTGCGCCTCGGCATGCTGATCGGCCTGCTGCTGATCTACATGGTTCTGGCCTGGGTGTTCGCCGCCTACAGCTGGCCGCTGGTGGTCATGGCCGCGATCCCGTTCGGCCTGACCGGTGCGGTGGCGGGCCACTGGCTGATGGGCATGGACCTGACGCTGCTGTCGCTGTTCGGTTTTTTCGCGCTGTCGGGCATCGTCGTCAACGACTCGATCATCCTGGTGATGTTCTACAAGCACCTGCGCGAGAAGGGTATGGCGTTGCGCGAAGCGCTCGCCGAGGCGGCCTGCCAGCGCCTGCGCGCCGTGCTGCTCACCTCGTTGACCACCATCGCCGGCCTGACCCCGCTACTGTTCGAGACCTCGCGCCAGGCCCAGTTCCTGATCCCCATGGCGGTCTCGATCGCTTTCGGCCTGGCATTTGCGACCCTGTTGATCCTGCTGGTGATCCCAGCCCTGCTGTCACTGGTCGAGGACCTGCGTGTCCGCTTCGAACGACCCGCGCCCACCACCGCCGAACCGCTCAGCGACAGCGGCTGACCGGGATCAGCGCCACACCGTGTCGCCTGGTATAGGCTGGCCTGATTCATTCCGACGAGGTGAATCCGATGGACGATACCACCCGCACCGAAATCGAGGCTGCCGCCTTCCGTGGCCTGGTCGAGCACCTGCGCCAACGTACCGATGTGCAGAACATCGACCTGATGAACCTGGCCGGGTTCTGCCGCAACTGCCTGGCCAAGTGGTACCGCGCCGCGGCCGCCGAACGTGACGTAGCGTTTAGCGATCCCGAGGCCCGCGAGATCATCTACGGGATGCCGTTCGACCAGTGGAAGGCGCAGTACCAGCTCGGCGCAAGCGACGCGCAGAAGGCGCGGTTTGAGGAGACCAGGCCGCTACATGCCAAGATCAGCGGTCACAGCTGACGGCAGGACGCACGGTTAGTTTCGGTAGAGCCTGTGGGCGGTTCGTCCACGACCCATCGCCACGACGCGGGCCGTTGACGGCGACCGCATGAGTCGATGGAATTTCGTCGGCCTCAATCGACGAACAGCGTCAGCACCCCGGTGTAGCCGTAGAGACGGCCGTTGTAGATCTCGCCGTTGGCGAAAAAACCAACCAGCGGGAAGGCCCCGAGGGCGGCCTCGATGGCGCACAGTTCCTCCGACTGGTCGCCGAACTGGTTGCGACCGCGGCCGACGCAGCTGACGTAGACACCGCCTCGGATTGAGCGCCCGTCGAGGCGGCGCGTCAGCCGTTCCAGCATCCGCTCCAGGTCCGCAAGCGCGGTGTTGCCGTCACGGCGACAGAACATCAACTGCTCCTGGCCTTCGAGGTCGTCGCCGATGGCGACCAGACCACGCTTTGGATCGAGCCCGACCAGGTTGCGGACCAGGTAGTCGCCGGTATCGGTGTGCGGCACCGGCAGCGCGGCGAAGATGTAGCCGCCAAGACGCTGCAGGTCGCGGGCGATGACCTCGCCGACGTCGTCGCGCAACACATCCATGGCCGGCTTGCCGTCGAGGCGGATGGCGATGTTGCGATGAACCTCGGTCAAGGCATGGACCGGGCCGATCGGCGTGACGCCCTGGGTGTGATCGGTAACGATGCCGACCGCCGAATCGAGCAGCACACCGGAAAGGCCACCGCGACGCAGGCCACCGGCAACCTGCACGTGGTCGGTCTCCGAGGCGCTGAGGCCACCATTGACGAAGCTGACACCATCATGGGCGGCGATCTGCTGCAGCAGCAGCGGCGTGGCCGCGTCGGTCGGATCACCATGAAGCAGGGCAAAAGCGCCGTCCCTTTCCGCCAGCCAGTCGCCCATCGACTCGGGCAGTCGATCACCGTCCGGCGCCACGACCTGGTAATGCACGGCCGGGATGTCGGTCACCATCAGGGCCAGTCCCGGGGTGTCGTAGATCTCGCGCCCACTGATGCAGAGGCCGTCGCCGACGGTACCGATCCAGGTGACATCAGGAACCGAGGCACGCAGGGCGTCTAGCGCCTCGTCCAGCCGGCCGCCGATCGCCCCGGTCGCGTAGACCAGGCCGAGCGACGCACCCGCCGGCAGTGGGCCGAGTTCCGTCAGGCAGCGGAGTGCGAGCGTGGCCGGGGCATCACCGTCGGCCCAGGCGAACGGGAACAGTGCCATCGTGATCCCTGGCGCAGTTGCGGAGTCGCTCAGGTTAGTGACGTCGGCCACGTACAACACTGACCGGGATCAGGCCCGGACCATGCTGGCTGTCAAATGGGTTTCACAGGACGTGGCGGTGCCAGAGCGTACTTACCGATGTCCGCGCTGGGCCTTCCGGCTCACTGCGAACTAATCCGGATCATTGGCACTCTCAGCCAATAATCTCTACCGTGTGCGCGTGGACGACCTGCTGCACTACTTCGCCTACGGTTCCAACCTGCACCCGGCACGCATGCGCTTGCGGGTACCGAGCGCCCGGCAACTCGGTTGTGCCGTGCTCACCGGCCACGTGCTGCGCTTTCACAAGCAGTCGTACAAGGACGGCTCGGCCAAGTGCGATGCCCACTACACCGGGCTTTCGCAGGACCGGGTCTACGGAGCCGTCTACCGCCTCGCCGCCGCTGAAAAGGAAGCGCTGGACCGGATCGAGGGTCCGGGCTACGAGATCGCCGAGCGGGTGGTGATCCGCGAGGGAAGCCAGCAGGCGGTATTCCTCTACCGGGCGCGCCCGGAGGCGATCGCCGCCGACCTGCAACCGTTCGACTGGTACCACGCGCTGGTGGTCGAAGGCGCCCGTCACCACGGGTTGCCGCCAGCCTACGTCAAGTCGTTGGCCGCCGTGCCGACCCGCGCCGACCCGGACACACTACGCGCCAGCCGCGAGCTGGCCCCACTGCAGGCCAGCCTGTGAAACCGACCCACTCCGACATCGCGGCGCTGGTGCAACACCTGTTCACCGCGCCGTTCGTTACCGACCTCGGCATGACCCTGGACGAATTCGCCCCAGGCCGCTGCACCAGTTTGCTCGAACTTGCGCCGCGTCATCGCCAGCAGGACGGCTACGTCCATGCCGGGGTGATGGCGACCTTGGCCGATCACACCGCCGGGTTCGCCGCGGTGAGTCTGGTCGGTGGTGGCGAGACGGTGCTGACCGCGGAGTTCAAGATCCACCTGCGGCGCGTGGCCACCACCTGCGCAGCGTCGGTGAGGTGCTGAAGCCGGGACGGCGTTTGACGGTGGCCGAGGCGAGCGTGTTCGCGGTCGACGCTGACGACGGAAGGCAGGTGGCCAAGGCCGGCGCGATCCTGGCCGTGGTCGCCGCGCCTGGTCGCTGCCGGGGGAACCCGGCGACTAGTTCGCCCGCGGTCCGAGACCTTCGGGGCGTCCGTCGAGACGGGCCGCCAGCGTCGCCGCCGGGGCGTAGCCACTGACGGTCTCGCCGGTCTCGGTGATCGAGTACGGCGTCCCGGTCAGACCGAGGGCCACGCCCAGCTCCATGTGCTTCAGGACCGGGTTGTCGCAGTCGCCACGCGGCAACGGCTGGCCCGCCTTGGCCCGGGTCATCGCGGCGTTGCGGTCCTCGGCACACCAGACGTCGACCGCCTTGCGGTAGGACTCCGACTTGGGACCGGCGCGCGGGTAGAGCATGTAGCGGACACGGATGCCGCTGGCGTTGAGCTGGCCCATCTCGGCGTGCAGGCGCCGGCAATAGGGGCAGTCGATATCGGTGAAGGTGGTCAGCGTGTGCTTGACCTCCCCTTCCGGCTCGAAGATCACCATCTTCTCTTCAGGTATCGCCGCCAGCAACTTCAACCGCGCATCGCTGATCACCGGCTCGGTCAGGTCGGTCCCCTGCTCGAGGTCGAGCAGCCGGCCCTGCAGCGCCAAGCGGCCGTCGCCGGTGATGTAGACCACCTGGGTGCCGATCACCAGCTCGTAGAGGCCCGGTATCGGCGACGGCGCGATGCGGTCGGGCGTCACGTCGGGAAGTCGCTCGGCCAGCGTGGCGCGCAATTTATCGATCTCGTCCTCGGCGGCAAACAGGCCGGAGGCCAGGGTGCATCCGAGCAGCAGGGCAAGCAGGCGTTTCATGTAGATCCCTTTGGCGGTGAAGGCCGGAACGGGCGGGTTTCGTGCCTGTTCAGAGTCAGACCAGGTCGAAAGGTTCAGCCCCTGGGCGGCGGCGAAGCATAACAAATCGACTGCCTAGAGCGACTGCAGCTTGGCGTAGGCGAGCATCAGCCACTTGGCCCCGGCATCGCGGAAGTTGACCTGCACCCGGGCGTTGGCGCCGTCCCCCTCGAGGCCGAGCACGACGCCGTCGCCGAACTTGTCGTGAAACACCGGCTGGCCGAGGCGGAACGGCGCGGATGGCTGGGCATGTGCCGTAACCGGGCGGGTGACGGTGCCGCGCAGGCGCACCTCCTGCATCAGCTCAGAAGGGACCTCGGCAATGAAGCGCGATGGAGGCGCCACGCTCTCGTTGCCGTGCAGCCGGCGCCGCTCGGCGCAGGTCAGGAACAGGTGGCGCATCGCCCGGGTCATGCCGACGTAGGCCAGCCGCCGCTCCTCTTCGAGGCGAGTCGGATCGTGCAACGACAGGTTGTGCGGAAACAGCCCTTCCTCCATGCCGCTGAGAAAAACCAGTGGGAATTCGAGCCCCTTGGCGCTGTGCAGCGTCATCAGCTGGACACAGTCGTCCCAGTCGGCGGCCTGGCCTTCACCGGCCTCCAGCGCGGTGTAAGCGAGGAAGGCGGTCGGCAGGTCGACCTCTTCGTCCTCGGTGTCGGGCACGAACTGACGGGCGGCGTTGCCCAGCTCTTCGAGGTTTTCGACCCGAGCCTGGCCCCGCTCACCCTTTTCCCGGCCGTGGTAGGCGATCAGGCCACTGTCGCGCACGACATGGTCGACCTGTTCCCCCAGGGCCAGGCCGATGATCTCTTCGGTCAGGGTCGAGATCACCCCGGCGAAGGCTGACAGCGCATTGCTGGCCCGCCCCGACAGCGCACCGCTGCTGCGCAACCTTTCCATCGCCTGCCAGAGGGAGCTGCCGTCATCTCGCGCACGCTGACGGAGCAGCTCCAGGGTGCGGACACCGATGCCGCGAGGTGGCGTGTTGACCACGCGCTCGAAGGCGGGGTCGTCGTCGCGGTTGCCGAGCAACCGCAGGTAGGCGAGCGCATCCTTGATCTCGGCGCGTTCGAAGAAGCGCAGTCCGCCGTAGACCCGGTACGGGATGCCGGCGCCGAGCAGCGCCTCCTCGAAGACCCGCGACTGGGCATTGGAGCGGTAGAGAATCGCCGCCCCGGCCAGCGGCTCGCTGCGATCGCGCCAGGTCCGCACCTGCTCGACGACGAAGCGTGCCTCGTCGAGGTCGTTGAAGGCCGAGTAGAGGCGGATCGGCTCGCCGTCGTCACCACCGGTCCAGAGCTCTTTGCCCAGGCGTGCCGCGTTGTGGCTGATCAGCGCATTGGCCGCCTTGAGGATGGTGCCGGTGGAGCGGTAATTCTGCTCCAGGCGCAGAAGGGTCGTCGCCGGGTAGTCGTTACGCAGCGTCTGCAGGTTCTCGACCCGTGCTCCGCGCCAGCCGTAGATCGACTGGTCGTCGTCACCGACAGCGAACAGGCAACCGCCGTCACCGGCCAGCAGCCGCAGCCAGGCGTACTGGATGCTGTTGGTGTCCTGGAACTCGTCTACCAGCAGGTGGCGGAAACGTTCCCGGTAGTGGGCCAGCAGATCGTCATGCTGCAACCAGAGCTCGTGGGCGCGTAACAGCAGTTCGGCAAAATCGACCACGCCGGCCTGGTCACAGGCGGCCTGGTAGGCGACGTAGATGCGGACCATCTGGCGTTCGAACGGGTCGCCACGATCGTCCAGGTGCTGCGGCCGCAACCCCTCGTCTTTGCGCGCGTTGATCCAATGCTGGGCCTGCTTCGGAGGCCAGCGTGCCTCGTCGAGGTCGAGCCCGCGCACCAGCCGGCGCAGCATCCGAAACTGGTCGTCGGCATCGAGGATCTGGAACGCTTCGGGCAGGCCCGCCTCGCGCCAGTGGATGCGCAGCAGGCGATGGGCCAGGCCGTGGAAGGTTCCAATCCAGAGACCACGGGTCGGCATGCCGAGCAGCTCTTCGGCGCGACCGCGCATCTCGGCAGCGGCCTTGTTGGTGAAAGTGACGGCGAGCAGCGAATGCGGCGAGATCCCCTCGACCTGAAGCAGCCAGGCGATGCGGTGGACCAGTACCCGGGTCTTGCCGCTACCGGCTCCGGCCAACACCAGCAGTGGACCGGGCGGGGCGCTGACCGCCTCGCGTTGGGCCTCGTTGAGGCCGTCGAGGAGGTGCGCAACGTCCATCATCGCAAGTTTACCAGAGCACCCGCGACGGATTGACCACCATAAAGAGGGCGATCAACAATCAGAGGCCACCAGGAGGAGCCGGGTCACGTGGAACCGTGGGGCGAAATCGTCGAGGCCATCCGTGCCACCGATGGTGGCGACGTAACGCTGCGTGATTCCGCACCGGTGGGTGGCGGCTGTATCAATGCCGCCTGGGCGCTCGAAACCAGCGCCGGTCGCTACTTTGTCAAGCTCAACGGCGTCGGCCAGGAGGCGATGTTCGCCGCCGAGGCACGTGGGCTGGCGGTACTGGCGACTGCCGACGCGGTGCGTGTCCCGCGCCCGGTCTGCCACGGCACGGCGGCCGGGCGGGCGTTTCTGGTGCTCGAGCACCTCGAACTGCATTCCGGCGGCACCGACAGTGCCGCACGGCTGGGCCACGCCCTCGCTACGCTTCATGCGTCCACCGCCGACGCCTTTGGCTGGGAACGCGACAACACCCTCGGCAGCACGCCGCAGCCAAACGGCTGGTGCCATGACTGGATCACGTTCTGGCGTGAGCAACGACTTGGGTACCAGTTGGCACTGGCGGCACGGAAAGGCCATCGGTTCCGCGGCAGTGACCGCCTGCTCGCCCGGCTCGACGCCCTGCTCGCCGGTCACGCACCCGCTCCGTCGCTGCTGCATGGTGACCTCTGGGGAGGCAACTGGGCCGCGCTGTCCGACGGCACGCCGGTGATCTTCGACCCGGCGGTCTATTACGGCGACCGCGAGGCCGACCTGGCCATGACCGAGCTGTTCGGCGGCTTCGACCCTACATTTCAGGCCACCTACCGCGAGGTCGCCCCGCTCGACGACGGCTACCCGTTGCGGCGCGAACTCTACAACCTCTACCACGTGCTGAATCATGTGAACCTGTTCGGTGGTGGCTATTCCGGGCAAGCGCAGCGGTCGATCGACCGCCTGCTGGCTGAGGGCTGAGCACGGGCGTCCGTTCGGCAGGTGGAGAAATCATGCGGGCCGGTTAGCCCGTGGTGGCGTCAGTCCGGATCGCGACGGGTCTTGTCGTCCGTATCAGGCGTCTCGTCCGTATCGGGCGTCTCGTCGGTATCAGGCGTCTCGTCCGCATCAGGCGTCTCGTCCGTATCAGGCGTCTCGCCCGTATCGGGCGGTGTATCGGAACCAACTAGAATCTCCTCGCTCTCCTCCTCGTCATCCTCGTCATCCTCGTCGCCGTCGTCACCAAGCTCGTCGAGCTCCGCCTCGAGCGCGGCCTGCTCGGCCTCGATGCGGTCGAGTTCGACCTCCATCTCTTCCTCGCTCAGCGGCGCATCGCTGGCCGATTCGGCACGGTCGGCCTCGCCGTATTCCGGTGCATCGGCCGACTCCTCGTCAGCCGACTCCTCGTCAGCCGTCTCATCGTCTTCGTCACTCCTGACATAAAGCCGCGAGAAGATGATGCCGAGCTCGAACAGCAACCACATCGGCAGTGCCAGCAGTGTCTGCGAGATGATGTCCGGCGGCGTCAGCAGCATGCCGACGAAGAACGCGCCGACGATGATGTAGGGACGCTTGGTGCGCAGGCTCTCCGGCGTCGTCAACCCGGCCCAGACCAGCAGGATGGTCGCTATCGGCACCTCGAAGGCGAGGCCGAAGGCGAAGAAGATGGTCAGCACGAAGTCGAGGTAGCGGTTGATGTCGGTCATCACCTCGACCCCTTCCGGGGCCGTGCTGGTGAGGAAGGCGAAGACCAGCGGGAAGACGACGTAGTAGGCGAAGGCGATGCCGGTGTAAAACAGCACCGAGCTGGTGAACATCAGCGGCATCACCAGCCGCTTTTCGTGACGGTAGAGCGCCGGGGCGACGAACGCCCACGCCTGGTAGAGCAGGTACGGCATCGCCAGGAAGATCGCCGCGACCAGCGCCAGCTTGAACGGGGTCAGGAACGGCGTCGCCACATCGATGGCGATCATGTTGCTGCCTTCCGGCAGGCGCGCCATCAACGGCTCGGCGATGTAGGTGTAGAGGGTATTGGCGAACGGGAACAGACAGAGAAACAGCACCAGCACCGCGAGAACCGCGCGCAGCAGCCGGTCGCGCAACTCGATCAGGTGGGCGAGAAAGGGCAGCTCCTGCCCGACTTCTCCCTCCTCGTTCTCAGCCTCGCTCATCGTCACCTGGCTTTGAGGGTGGTGCTGGTTCCGCTGCCGGCTTGGCGTCCTCCGACGGCGTCTCGCTGGCAACGTCGCGGGTCAACTCGTCACGGAACTGCTTCAACTCAGGGGCCTCGACTTGCTTGGTCAGCATGGTCTTTAGCTCGTCGGCACGGAGTTCGCGGTCGATGTCGGCCTTGACGCTGTTGAATGCCGAGCGCGCACGACCGAGCCAGAGGCCGACGGTGCGCGCGACGAGCGGCAGCCGTTCCGGGCCGATCACCAGCAGGGCGACGATCATGATGACCGCCAGTTCCCAGAAGCCAACGTCAAACACGTGGGGTTTCCGCTGAGCCGCGGTGTACGCGGTTGGGGGCGCGGCGGATCAGACCTGGTCCTTCTCCTTGGAAGTGACCTCGCCGTCGATGACGGTGCCTCCCTCCTCGTTCTCGATCGTCTTGGCCTCGGCCTCGGCCTCGGCCTGGGCGTCGTCCTTGGCCACCCCGCCGTCTTTCACCGCGCCACGGAAGCTCTTGATCGCGCCACCGAGATCGCCGCCGATATTCCGCAGTTTCTTGGTGCCGAACAGCAGCACCACGATTGCCAGAATGATCAGCAGTTGCCAGATACTGATGCCCATGCCCCTCTCCTCAAATAAATGGTGATCTAGTCTCTATCAGATGTCTTGCCCCGGGCCGCCTTCTCGGCCAGCCCGGAAAGGCCGAAACGGCGCTCGAGTTCATCAAGAACAGCCTGCGGCCCCAGCCCCTGCTGCGCCAGCAGTACCAGGCTATGAAACCACAGATCCGCGGTCTCGTGCACGAGTTGCTCCGGGTCGCCCTGCTTGGCGGCGAGAATCGTCTCGATCGTCTCCTCGCCGACCTTCTGCAGGATGGCGTCGAGGCCGTCGGCGTAGAGCTGGGCGACGTAGGAACTGTCCGGATCGCCGGCCTTGCGCTCTTCAAGGATGGCGGCGAGCTCGGCGAGAACGTCGCCGGTCATCCCCCGCCGCTTCCGTAGATCTCTTCCGGCGATTTCTGGACCGGCTCCACCTCGACCCAGTGCTCGCCCTCCAGGCGGCGGAAAAAGCAGTGGCGACGGCCCGTATGACAGGCAATGCCGCCGATCTGCTCGACGCTGAGTACGATCACGTCCTTGTCGCAATCGAGACGGATCTCGCGCACCTTCTGCACGTGGCCCGACTCCTCACCCTTGCGCCACAGCTTCTTGCGCGTGCGTGACCAGTAGACGGCGCGCCCCTCGCGCGCGGTCAGCGCCAGCGATTCGCGACTCATCCAGGCGAGCATCAGCATTTCACCACTGTCGGCATCGCGGG
Organism: uncultured Gammaproteobacteria bacterium; assembly: GCA_964195335.1. Taxonomy (GTDB): domain Bacteria; phylum Pseudomonadota; class Gammaproteobacteria; order QNFN01; family QNFN01; genus QNFN01. Next base: position 14,875 of record CAXMPC010000167.1, read on the forward strand.
CCACCGCCGGCACCAGGCCGTCTTCGGTCCACTTGATCTCGTCGAGCCAGGCGTTGGTCATGTTCCTGCAATTCCTCGCGGCAGGCCGGGCCTGCGGTGGCCGGTCATTATGCGCATCCAGCCATGGGGTCACCAGTGCGGTTCACAGACGCACCTCGATGCCGTGCTCGGCCATGTGCCGCTTGGCCGCCTCGATGGTGTATTCACCGAAATGAAAGATGCTGGCGGCGAGTACCGCATCGGCGGCACCGTCAAGCACCCCATCGACCAGGTGGTCGAGGGTGCCGACCCCACCTGAGGCGATCACCGGCACGCTGACCGTGTCACTGATGGCACGGGTCAGGGCCAGGTCGAAACCGCTCCTGGTGCCATCGCGGTCCATGCTGGTCAGCAGGATTTCGCCAGCGCCGTAGTCGACCATGCGCCGGGCCCAATCGATGGCATCGAGGCCGGTCGGGTTGCGTCCACCGTGAGTGAATATCTCCCAGCGCGGCGGCTCCTCGGCGACCTGCTTGGCGTCTATGGCGACGACGATGCACTGCGAGCCGAAACGGGCCGCGGCGTTGCGGACGAACTCGGGGTCGTGCACCGCGGCCGTGTTGATCGACACCTTGTCGGCACCGGCGTTGAGCAGCCGACGGATGTCGTCAAGAGAACGGATACCACCTCCGACGGTCAGCGGGATGAAGACCTCACCGGCCACCGCCTCGACCACGTGCAACATGGTGTCACGGTCATCGGAGCTGGCGGTGATGTCGAGGAAGGTGATCTCGTCGGCGCCCTCGGCATCGTAGCGTCGCGCCACTTCGACCGGGTCGCCGGCATCACGGATCTCGACGAAGCGCACCCCCTTGACCACGCGGCCGCGGTCGACGTCGAGACAGGGAATGATGCGCTTGGCGAGTCCCACCTCAGACCTCGAACGGGTCGGCGCTGAGCTCGTCGGCAAGACGCTGACCCTCGACGAGGTCGAGCGTCCCTTCATAGATCGCACGCCCGGTGATGGCGCCGATGATGCCGGCATCGGCGACCTCGCACAGTGCCCGCACGTCGTCGATGCTGCGCACGCCGCCGGAGGCGATCACCGGAATGTGGACCGCGTTGGCCAGACTCACCGTGGCCTCGACGTTGACGCCGTTCATCATGCCGTCACGGCCGATGTCGGTGTAGACGATCGACACCACGCCGTCCTGCTCGAACTGCTGGGCCAGCTCGATGGCATCGTGCCTGGAGAGTTTCGACCAGCCGTCGACGGCGGCGCGCCCGTCCTTGGCGTCGAGACCGACGATGACGTGACCCGGGAACTCCATACACAGGTCGTTGACGAAGTGCGGCATGGTCACCGCCTTGGTGCCGATGATCACGTAACGCACCCCGGCTTCGAGGTAGGCGACCACCGTCTCCTCGTCACGGATACCACCGCCGACCTGGATCGGCAGATCGGGGTAGGCCGCGCAGATGGCGTGGATCACTTCGGCGTTGACCGGCTCACCGGCAAAGGCGCCGTTGAGGTCGACGATGTGCAGCCGACGCGCGCCGGCCTCGACCCAGCGTCCGGCAACCGCCATCGGATCTTCAGAAAAGACCGTCTCCTCCTCCATCCGTCCCTGGCGCAAGCGCACACACTTGCCATCCTTCAGGTCGATCGCCGGTATCAACAGCATCGTCTTGTCCTCGTCACTCCTGGTTCTGTCGCTGGGGCACGGTGCCATCCCACTGGATGAAGTTGGCCAGCAGCCGCAATCCGGCGTGCTGGCTCTTCTCCGGGTGGAACTGCACCGCGAAGACATTGTCGCGGGCGAGCACCGAAGCGTAGCGACGCCCGTAGTCGGTGATCCCGGCCGCCAGCGTGGGGTCGTCGGGATCAACATAGTAACTGTGCACGAAGTAGAAGCGGGTCAGGTCGTCGATACCGTCCCAGAGCTGGTGCCGTTGTACCTGCTCGACCTGGTTCCAGCCCATCTGCGGGATCTTCAACCGCCCGGCCGCCGGATCAGCACCGGTGCCCAGGTAACGCACGTGACCCGGCACCATGCCGAGACACGCCACTCCACCGCATTCGTCAGAGTGCTCGAGCAACACCTGCAACCCCATGCAGATTCCGAGGAACGGCTTGGTCTGCGCGGCCTCCCGTATCACCTCGACCAGGCCCGCAGCACGAATCTCGTGCATGCAGTCGCGCGCCGCTCCCTGGCCGGGGAAGACCACCCGCTCCGCAGTGAGAATCTCGGACGCGTCCGCGGTCACGCGCACGCGGCGACCGGCCACGTGCTCCAGCGCCTTGGCGATGGAGTGCAGGTTGCCCATCCCGTAGTCGATGATCGCGATCGTGTTCATGGCTGAGAGGCGTGACGCCGGCGCGGATGCTTGGTCAGAGTTGCCCCTTGGTCGACGGCGTGACGCCATCCATCCGTGGATCGAGCTCGACCGCCATGCGCAGGGCGCGGGCGAATGCCTTGAACACTGTCTCGGCGATGTGGTGCGCGTTGTCGCCGCGCAGCGCATCGACATGCAGCGTCGCCTGGGCGTGGTTGACGAAACCCTGGAAGAATTCGTGGAACAGCTCGGTGTCGAAGTCGCCGACCCGGGCACGCGGGAACTCCACCTGCCAGATCATGCCGGGCCGGCCCGAGAGGTCGATGACCACCCGGGACAGCGCCTCGTCCAGTGGCACGTAAGCGTGGCCGTAACGGCGGATGCCGGTCTTGTCGCCGAGCGCGGCGGCGACGGCCTGGCCGAGAGTGATGCCGATGTCCTCGACGGTGTGGTGACCGTCGATCTCCAGATCGCCCTTGGCCGTGACGGTCAGGTCGAGCAGACCATGGCGCGCAACCTGGTCGAGCATGTGCTCGATGAACGGCACACCGGTGGCCAACTCGGCGCGGCCGCGGCCGTCGAGGTCGACGCTGACCTCGATCTGGGTCTCGTTGGTATCGCGGCGAATGGTCGCCGTACGCTCGCTCATATTTACCAGGGCCTTGCGGCCATTCATGCCCTATTGCATCGATAGCATAACCGCTTCAAAGGCGGTTTACGATGCGCTCCAAGGGCGGTGACAGGCGGCCATGACCACGCAACCCGTAGGGTAGCTTGCCGACCGCTACCCGCCCCTGCCAGACTGGAGCCCATGAGCAAGGCTGGTCAGACCGTGCGCGTCGCGTTGCTGTCGGATACCCACGGCTTCCTCGATCCGCGTATCGCCGCATTGGTCGAAGCGTGCGACATCGCCGTTCACGGTGGTGACATCGGCGGCTTCGGCGTGCTGCACGAACTTCAACCCCGGTCGGGTCGGGTGGTGGTCGTGCGTGGCAACAACGACACCGTGCGCGACTGGGCCGGCAAGGACACCACCGGTCTCGACGACGTGCCCCGGCTGGCCGAGCTGGAACTGCTGGGCGGCCGGCTGGTGGTCATCCACGGCCACCGTTCCGGCCCCCTGTACGAACGCCACCACCGCTTGCGCCGGCGCTTTCCCGACGCCCGGGCGATCGTCGTCGGCCACAGCCACCGCCAGACGTGTGACTGCGACACCCTGCCGTGGGTGCTCAACCCGGGCGCAGCCGGCAAGTACCGCACCTTCGGTGGACCGGGTTGCCTGATCCTCTCAGCGGCGGCAGACGACTGGACCCTGGAGCGCCACCGCTTCGATCCGCTGCGGCGACGGCCAAACAGCCGTCGTCGTTCCGCCATCGAGCGCATCCGCATCGATCTCGCACAATGAAACTGCAGCAGCTGCGTTACATCGTCGAAGTGAACCGGCAGGGACTGAACGTCTCGGCTGCGGCCGAGGCGCTGCACACCTCACAACCTGGCGTCAGCAAGCAGATTCGTCAGCTCGAGGACGAGCTCGGCGTGCAAGTATTCGAGCGCAGCGGCAAACACATCAATGCACTGACCGCCGCTGGGCGTGACATCGTGCGTATGGCCAGCGAGGTGCTCGAGGGGGCCGAAAGCATCCGCCGCGCGGCCGCCGACTATGTCGACGAGCGGCGCGGCAGCCTGTCGATCGCCACCACCCATACCCAGGCGCGCTATGCGCTGCCCAAGGTGATCGGCGCCTTCGTTCGCCGCTACCCCGAGGTATCGCTGTCGTTGCACCAGGGCACGCCGATGCAGATTGCCGGCATGGCCGCCGAAGGGGTGATCGACCTGGCCATCGCCACCGAGGCGATGGAACACTTCGATGACCTGGTGATGTTGCCCTGCTATCGCTGGAACCGCAGCATCGTCGTCCCCTGCGACCACCCGCTGCGCGAGATCAAGCCGCTGACACTGGCGGCGATCGCTGACTACCCGCTGCTGACCTACGTCTTCGGCTTCACCGGGCGCTCCCGGCTCGACGAAGCGTTCAACCGCGAAGGGCTCAAGCCACGCGTCGCCTTTACCGCGACCGATGCCGACGTCATCAAGACCTACGTCAAGCTCGGACTGGGTATCGGCATCATCGCCAGCATGGCCTTCGACCCGGAGCACGACACCGAACTCTGTGCCCTCGACGCCAGCCACCTGTTCCACGACTCCATGACCCGCATCGGCCTGCGCCGGAACAGCTTCCTGCGCGGCTACGTCTACGATTTCATCGAGCTGTTCGCTCCACACCTCGACCGCCGGATGCTCGATTCCGCCCTGGCAGCGCCGTCCACCGAGGCGCGCGACGCACTGTTCGCGGATACCGAGCTGCCGCTGGTCTGAACCAAGGGAACCTCTGTCAGAGGCTCCCCAAGTCAGTCAGCGAGATCGAACGAGGCGACCACCGGTGCGTGGTCGGAGGGCTTCTCCCAGCCGCGCGGCGTGCGATCGACCCGGCAGGTACGTCCCTGCACCGACAACGCCGCGGTCACCAGTACCAGGTCGATGCGCATACCGCGGTCGCGACGGAAGGCATTCATCCGGTAGTCCCACCAGCTGAACCCGGGATCGTCGGGGTGCAACGTACGGAACTGGTCGACCAGGCCAAGCGATTCGATATCGCGGAAAGCGTCGCGCTCGGGGGCGCTGCAGAGGATGCGACCGGCCCACGCTTCCGGGTCATGAACGTCGATATCGGCCGGGGCGATGTTGAAGTCGCCCGTCAACAGCAACCGCGGATGGTGCGTGATCGCCTCGCGCAGATGACCGGCCAGCCGTGCCAGCCAGTCGAGCTTGTAGGTGTACTTGTCGCTACCGACCTCACTGCCGTTGGGGACGTAGACGTTGATCACGCGTATACCTTCGACGGTGATCGCGAGGTAACGTCGCTGCGGGTCGTCGAACCCTGGGAGGTCACGGACAGGGTCCTCCAGCTCGAGATCGCTGAGCGTCAGAACGGCGACACCGTTGTAGCTCTTCTGGCCACTGACCACGGCCCGGTAGCCGGCTGCAGTGAATGCCTCCACCGGAAAGTCGGCATCGACCACCTTGGTCTCCTGCAGGCAGAGCACGTCGGGCCGCTCGGACGCGAGCCAGTCGCGAACGTGGTCGAGGCGGGCTCGGACCGAGTTGACGTTCCAGCTGGCGATGCGCACTGCGCGCTCAGCCTCCGGCCAGGCGGACGCCCAGCGCCCACACCGCCACCGTGCCGCAAGCGAGGAAGCCGGCCAGTGAGCCACCGGCCAGCAACCGCAGGCGGCGCGCCATCTCCCGCTGCGACTCGACCGAGATGATGAACGGCCGGCGCGACACGGAGGGATCAGCCAAAACGTTGACCGGCGCGCCCTGCTGGCGCTTTCGCAGGCTTTCGTCGACTACAGCCTCCGCCGCCTGGCGGGCCGCATCCCACTCCGCGAGATCGATCTTGCCGTCACCGTCGGTGTCGAAACGCTGGAGCAGCTCGGCCTGGTCGCGTTTCCAGACCCGCAATACGGCAGCGACATCGGCATCGCGATCGCCGCCCCCGCCGGTGCCGAGGGTACGGAACTGGCCGATGACGTAGAGGTCGGTCGCCGGCATGATCCGCTCTTCGGTATAGCGGTAACGACCCATGCCGACACTGAGGCCGACACCGAACCGCGCCATCCAGCCGCCGTCACGGCTGGAGTGCGGTGCCCCACCAGGGTAGTGGCTGTCGCCGTACCAGACCTGGTGGAGCGCCGGCGTCACCTCGGCGCCCTCGGGATCGACGACGCACTCGCCGGTCTCGTCGGCGAGCCGGAACAGAGAGTCACTGGTCCCCTTCTCGACGGTAGGCCAGCGGTTGCCACGACGCGTGCCAAAGCTGTGCGTACGCGCCTGGTGCTCCTCGACCTTGTAGCGGTACCAGATGCACGGCTGCTGCGACAGCGGCGCCACCACCGGCGTTCCGGGTAGCGGATCGGCAATTCCATTGAGCTCGGTGTAGCCCTGGCTGGCAGAGCGGATTTTCGCGGTCGGTGTGTCTTCGATCAGCCGGGCACGGGTAAAAAAGTGGAACAGGCCATAGAAGGCGAGCAGCGCCACGGCGTCCAGTACCGTCATCCAGAACCAGAACTCCCCGGTGCTGGCCGTGAGGATGCTGTCGCGCATCACCACGTCAGGAGAAGAGCGTCTTCATGTCGACGTCGGCCTTCTCCTCGTCGCTGAACTCGAGGAGTTCGAATGCCTTGAAGTTGAGCATGCGGGCAATGATGACGTCCGGGAACTGTTCGATGCGGATGTTGTTGACGTTAACCGACTCGTTATAGAACTCGCGCCGGTCGGCGATGGCATTCTCCAGGCCGCTGATCCGCGCCTGCAGGTGCTGGAATGACTCGTTGGCCTTCAGATCGGGATAAGCCTCGGCCACCGCGAACAGGTTGCCGAGTCCGAGTCGCAGCTGCGACTCGGCCTGGCCGAGGGCGCCGATATTGCCCGCCTCGCGCGCTGCGGCGACCGCCGAACGGGCCTTCATCACCCGCTCCAGGGTCTCCTGCTCGTAGCCCATGTACTGCTTGCAGGTCTCGACCAGCTTCGGCAGCTCGTCATGACGCTGCTTGAGCAACACGTCGATGTTGGACCACGCCTTGCCGACGTTGTGCTTGAGGGTGACCAGGTTGTTGTAGAGCGTGACGCCGTAGACGACGACCACGACCAACAGACCGAGGAAGATGAAGCTGCCGACATCCATGCGCCTGACTCCTGTCGCAAAACGGATCGATTGGCCTTATATACTAGCGCGGAATAGCCGCACTGAAGGCCAGGCCACCGCCATACTCCGTCCACCTTCCCGAGAACATCATGACCAAGCACTACGACCTGATCGCCATCGGCGCCGGCAGCGGCGGCCTCTCGGTCGCCGAACGCGGCGCCCTCCACGGCAAGCGCTGCGCCATCGTCGAGTCGGGCCCCCTTGGCGGCACCTGTGTCAACGTCGGCTGCGTGCCGAAAAAGGTGATGTGGTTCGGCGCCAGCCTGGCCCACGCCCTCGACGATGCCGCCGGTTACGGCTTCACCATGCACGGTCACGACTTCGACTGGAGCCGGCTCAAGGCGGCCCGCGACGGTTACGTCGGCGGTATCACCGACTGGTACGGAAACTACCTCGCCGACTCGGGCATCGACCTGCTGCGCGGCACGGCCCGGCTGGTCGACGCTCGCACCGTCGAGGTCGATGGCGCCACCTTCCAGGCCGACCACATCGTGATCGCCACCGGTGGTGAGCCGATGGTCCCCGACCTGCCTGGTGCCGGGCATGGCATCACCTCGGACGGCTTTTTCGCCCTTGAGACCCAGCCGCAACGGGTTGCCATCGCCGGTTCGGGCTACATCGCCGTCGAACTCGCCGGGCTGCTCAACAGTCTTGGCAGCGAGGTGACGCTGCTGCTGCGTCGCGAACACCTGCTTGGCGCCTTCGATCCGATGCTGCGCGAGGCGCTGATGGAGGCGATGGTCGACGCCGGCGTCAACATCCTCTCCAGCACCCAGACGCACGAGGTGCGTCACCACCAGGACGGGACGCTGAACCTGATCACCGGCAAGGGCCAGTCGCTGGGCGGTTTCGACGCCCTGATCTGGGCCATCGGCCGCCGACCGCGCAGCGCCGGGCTCGGTCTTGAAGCCGCCGGAGTCGAGACCGACCCGCGCGGCTTCATCCCGACCGACGATTTTCAGAACACCAACGTGCCAGGCGTCTACGCCCTCGGCGACATCACCGGTCGCGCCGCGTTGACGCCGGTCGCCATCGCCGCCGGCCGGCGTCTTGCCGATCGCCTGTTCGCCGGCCAGCCGGAGCGCCGCGTCGACTACTCGCTGATCCCTACCGTGGTCTTCAGTCATCCGCCGATCGGCACCGTCGGCCTGACCGAGGAGCAGGCACGGGCCGAGCACGGCGACGCGGTCAAGATCTACCAGACCCGGTTCACGGCGATGTACAACGCCCTGGCACCGCATTCGGTGGCCACGGCGATGAAGCTGGTCTGCATCGGGGCTCAGGAGAAGGTGGTCGGCTGCCACGTCATCGGCCCCGGGGCCGACGAAATGCTGCAGGGCTTCGCCGTGGCGATGCGCATGGGCGCGACCAAGCGCGATTTCGATGACACGATTGCCATTCACCCGACCAGTGCCGAGGAGCTGGTGACCATGCGTTGAGGGGTGCCGCCAGGGCGGCATGCTATTGCATGTTTGTCTCACGAATCCGTGAAATGGACGCCCTGTAGGTCGGACTTCAGTCCGACTTCCTCCTCTGCACAAAAGCATTACTTTGTGGGTCGGGCTTCAGCCCGACAAGGACACGCCCTGCAATGTCGGACTGAAGTCCGCCCTACATGTAGCTGCGGTCACGCTTGGGCAGCTGTCGGACTGAAGTCCGACCCACATTTCTTTAGTCAGCTGCCGGTGTTCTCCGCGCGCAGCGCCGCAATCACCGGCGCGGTCTGCGGGCGCACCCCGCGCCACAAGGTGAACGACTCCGCCGCCTGCTCTATCAGCATCCCGAGTCCGTCAGCCGAGCCGGCGACGCCATGGGCTTCGGCCCAGCGCAGGAACGGCGTCGGCTCGCTGGCGTAGACCAGGTCGTAGGCGAACCCGTCGTCGATGGCGAGGGTCTCCGGCAACGGCAGGGCGGCGCCTTGCAGGCTGGCCGCCGTGGCGTTGATCACGATGTCGAAACGGCGGTCGGCAAGAACGTCGAATCCGCCCCCAGTGACCGGGCCGAGATCGGTGAATTCGTCTGCCAGCATCTCGGCCTTTGCCGCCGTACGGTTGGCGATGACCAGGCTTGCTGGCCGCGCGGCCAGCAACGGGCCGAGGATGCCGCGAACCGCGCCCCCGGCACCGAGCACCAGCAGCGACCGCCCGGCGACGTCGACGCCGAGATTGTCGCCCAGGTCACGCACCAGGCCGACGCCGTCGGTGTTGTCGCCGCGTGGCGCACCGGGGCCGTCGAGCAGGAGCGTGTTGACCGCACCGGCGCGCTCGGCCCGTTCGGTCCGTGACGCGGCAAGACGGAACGCCTCCTCCTTCAGTGGCACGGTGACGTTGAGACCACGGCCATCTGCGGCGGTGAACGTGGCCACGGCGGTAGCGAGTGTCCCGGCCGGCACGCAGATCGCCTCGTAGGTCAGGCGCTGCCCGGTCTGCCCGGCAAAAAGGGCATGAATCGACGGCGAGCGACTGTGTCCGATCGGGTCGCCGACCACCGCGTAACGGTCCGTCTCCTGCCTCTGCTTGACCATCCCTGCTCGCTCTCCAGTCCGAGTCTAAAATGATAGGATCGCATGACACCCGGCACCGCGGGTCCCTGCAACGGACGCACCTTACCGCACGGAGACATTTCATGGCCCTGACCCCGCTATCCAACCTCTTTGGACGTTCCCCGTTTACCGCATTGCAAAAACACATGCGCGCCGCGGTCGACTGTGCCGATGTGGTGCCCGAACTGTTTGACGCACTCATTGCCAACGACGGCGACCGGCTCGAGGCGGCGCGGGCGCAGATCGACGCCCACGAGCAGCGCGCCGACGACATCAAGAACGAGTTGCGCGAGCACCTGCCCAAGAGCCTGTTTCTGCCGGTCGATCGGCGCGACATCCTCGAAGTGCTCGACATGCAGGACTCCATCGCCGACACCGCGCAGGACATCGCCGGCCTGCTCTGCGAGCGGCCGATGGAGGTGATCGAGCCGATGCGCGAACCCCTGCTCGCTCTGGTCTCCCGCTGCGTCGACGCCTGCCACCAGTCGCACAAGGTGATCGAGGAACTCGACGAGCTGCTCGAAATGGGCTTCGGCGGCAAGGAGCGCGGCTCGGTGCTGGAGATGGTTTCCGAGTTGGGCCGGATCGAAAATGAGACCGACGAACTCGGCATCGAGCTGACCCGGTTGCTGTTCCGCAACGAGGACAACATGAAGCCGGTCTCGGTGATCCTCTGGTACGACCTGATCGAATGGATCGGTGACCTGGCCGACTATGCCGAGAAAGTGGGCAACCGCCTGCGCCTGATGATTGCGCGCTAGACGCAACGTCACCGACACCTGCCTGTTTCAACTTTTTAGGGACTCTCCACATGGACATTATTGCGCAGCATGGAGGCTGGCTCCTCGCCCTGGCGTTGCTCTTTGGCCTGTACATGACCTGGGGTATCGGCGCCAATGACGTCGCCAACGCCATGGGCACCTCGGTCGGCTCCAAGGCCATCACCATCAAGCAGGCGATCATCATCGCCGCGGTGTTCGAGTTCGCCGGTGCCGTAATCGCCGGCGGCCACGTCACCAAGACCATCCGCAAGGGCATCATCGACCCGAGCTCGATCACCGCCCAACCGGAGTTGCTGGTCTACGGCATGCTCGCGGCAATGCTGGCCGCGGCGATCTGGCTGATGATCGCCTCGACCAAGGGCTGGCCGGTGTCGACCACCCACTCGATCGTCGGCGCCATCGTCGGTTTCACCGTCGTCGGCATCGGCGTGGATGCGGTCAACTGGGGCAAGATCGGCGGCATCGTCGCCAGCTGGCTGATCTCCCCGCTGCTCGGCGGCCTGATCGCGTTGTTATTGATGATCAGCATCCGGCGGCTGATTCTCGACACCGACAAGCCGTTCGACAGCGCCCGCCGCTGGGGCCCAGCCTACATCTTCCTGGTCGGTTTCATCATTTCGCTGGTGACGCTGTGGAAGGGACTCAAGCACCTGAATGTCGACCTGTCGGTCGGCGCCAGTTTCGGTGTCGCGGCTTTGATCGGCCTGCTGATCGCCGGCATCGGCTGGGTACTGATCAACCGGGTCAAGTACGTCGCCAGTGAGAACCGCAAATTCCACTATGCCAGCGTCGAGAAGGTGTTCGTGCCGATGATGCTGTTCACCGCCTGCGCGATGGCATTCGCTCATGGCTCCAACGACGTCGCCAATGGCATCGGCCCGCTGGCCGCCGTGGTCAGCATTATCCAGTCGGGTGGCGAGGTGACGCAGAAGGCTGATCTGCCAATCTGGGTCCTGCTAATCGGCGGCACCGGTATCGTCGTCGGCCTCGCGACCATGGGCTACCGTGTGATGCAAACTGTCGGCACCGAGATCACCGAACTGACGCCGAGTCGTGCCTTCTGTGCGACGCTGGCGGCGGCCTCCACCGTGGTGCTGGCCTCGCGCACCGGACTGCCGGTCTCGACTACCCACATCGCCGTCGGCGCGGTGATGGGCGTCGGCCTGGCCCGCGGCATCTCCGCGCTCAACCTGCGCGTCATCGGCAGCATCATCGTTTCGTGGGTGGTGACGCTGCCGGTCGCCGGCGTGTTGGCGGCGCTGATCTTTTTCCTGTTGAAAGGGATCTTCAGCTAGCTGCGGCCAGCGTCTTGCTCAGCTTGCCCGGGAACTTCCGCTTCAGCATGGTGAAGATCATGTCCATCGCCTGCTCGGCCGCCTGGACCGTAGGCCAGTCGGAGAGGATCGGCACGTGGGCCCGGTCGGCCTCGGCGAGCAGGTAGGACTGCAGTTTCCAGATGGTGTCGAAGTTCTTCAGGTAACGCTCGGCGCGCCTGTTGGGCGCGTCCATGGCCCGCCCGCGTAACTGCTTCTTGAGTTGCTCTGGATCCAGGGTCGCGAGCATGAATGGCACGATGATGGCGTCGTCGCTCCGGGCCAGCGATTGCATGTAGCCCGGGTGGACGTGGATCCCCTCGATAATCATCGCCACGCGCTCGGACAAAGCCCGTTGCAGCACCGCCTCGACCGCCACGCCGACCTGTTCCGACTGGGTCAGGAAGCCGTCGATCATCAGGTCGTCGCTGCCGGTAGTGGCCAGGTAGCCGGCCGGCAGCGCGGTCCAGGCACGGAAACTCGAGGTATGAATCGCCGGTAGCAGGGGTTTCGACACCATCTGCCGCATCACCTCGCGCAGCATGTCGGTCGACTGCGTGCGCACGATGTTGAGCCGGTGCGAGAGTTCGGCCGCCATGGTGCTTTTGCCGACGCCGTTGATGCCGCCGATCACCAGGATCAGTGGCCGGCCGCTGCGCAGGTATTCGAGCCAGACCAGGTAACGGTGTGCGGCCTCGTCGCCGTGATGGGTGACCAGGTCATGGTGGACCAGGCGGCTGATCTGGGTCGAGGTGATGGTCTCGTAAGTCTGGCGTTGCAGGTGGTTCTGGATCCGTGCGGCCACTCCACCGGCCTGTTCGACCGTCAGCGACGCCGATTCGAGCGCCCGCGACAGACGTCCGGCGACGAACGGGCTGACCTGACCTTCGCTGTCGCGGACCTTGATGACCTGGGCATGTTCCTGCGGCTGCAGGTAGTAGGCGCGGACCTCTTCGCTGTGACGGTCACCGAGTCGGGCCGCCACCCTGTCGCGGAGATCGTCACTGCTGATCTCGTCCTCGTCCGCCAACTCACGACGCAACCAGGTGGCCAGCTTGTAGCCGTCGTTGAACTTGAGCCCGGCGGTCTGTAGCGAACGGGTCAGGATGCCGCGCAGATACGGCACCCGCGAGCCGGTGCGGCTGTCCACCACCAGGGTCTTGGTACTCTTGTCATTTTTAGCCATGCGTCGCTCGCAGCCCGAGGACCATTACGTCCAACCGTGGTTAAATGATATCCGATCTCCCCGCCCGCGTACCTGATTCCCAACAGGAACCGCTTAACGATGCCACCCCCGTTCGACTACATCGCCGCCGTCGACCTCGGTTCCAACAGTTTTCACATGATCATCGCCCGGCTCGAGGGCGAGCAACTGCACGTCGTCGACCGGCTACGGGAACAGGTCCAACTCGGCGCCGGGCTCGATCGTTACAAGCGGCTCACTCCCGAGGTGCGGACACGTGCGCTCGACTGCCTCGGACGTTTCGGCCAGCGGCTGCACGATCTGCCACCTGGCAGCGTACGCGCCGTCGGCACCAACACCCTGCGCATGGCGCGCAACAGCGGTACCTTCCTGGTCCAGGCAGAGAGCGCTCTCGGTCACCCTATCGAGGTGATCGCCGGCCGCGAAGAGGCGCGACTGATCTACCTCGGCGTCGCCGGCAGCATTGCCGACGACCACGGTCAACGACTGGTGATCGACATCGGTGGCGGCAGTACCGAGTACATCATCGGCATGCGGTCGGAACCGTTCTACCGTGAAAGTCTGTTCATGGGCTGCGTCAGCCTCGCCAAACGCTTCTTCCCCAGGGGACGGATCACCACCGCGGCACTGAACAAGGCCGAGATCGCCGCCAAGCGCGAGTTGCAGACCATCGAGACCTTCTACCGCCAGGTCGGCTGGGCCAGCAGCATCGGCGCCTCGGGCACCATCCTCGCCATCGCCCGGGTGCTGCAGGCCAACGGCTGGGGCGATGGCGCCATCACCCGCGACGGCCTCGCCCAGCTTCGTCGTGCACTGCTCGACAAAGGCCGGGTCGAAAAACTCCATCTTGAAGGTTTGCGTAGCGATCGTGCACCTATCTTCCCCAGTGGCGTCGCGATCCTGACGGCATCGTTCGATACTCTCGGTATTGAACGCATGCAGGTTTCCAACGGAGCGCTGCGCGAAGGGCTGCTCTATGAACTGCTCGGACGAATCCGCCATGAGGACGTGCGCGAACAGACTGTGACCGCCCTGATCGAACGCACCCGAATCGACATAAAGCAGGCCGCGCGCGTCGAACAGACCGCCGCGATGCTGTTCGGACAGGTCGCCAGCGGCTGGACCCTCGATGGCGATGACCTGCGCCTGCTGCAGTGGGCGGCCCGGCTGCACGAGGTCGGGCTGCCTATCGCCCACAGTCAGTTCCACCGCCACGGCGCCTACATCCTGACTCACGCCGACCTGGACGGTTTCACGCGCCAGGACCAGCAGATCTTGGCCATGTTGGTGCGTGGTCACCGACGCAAGTTCCCGAATCTCGAGTTCCGCCAGCTGCCGGTTGACCGGCAGAAGCCGGCACGCCAGCTCGCCCTGCTGCTGCGCCTGGCTGCGCTGCTCAACCGCAGCCGTTCGGCACAATCGCTGCCGGCCCTGGAGCTGACCGAAGCGGGCGACGTGGTTCAGCTACGCTTTCCCGCCGACTGGCTCACGGCCCACCCGCTAACCCGCGCCGACCTCGACGAGGAGCGGCGTTACCTCAAACGTGCCGGATTCACCCTCGTTTCGGCGTAGGGCCGGTTCACGGCGGCAGAACCGCCGGGCTATACTTCCGCCCTTTGTGAAACAACCGCTTGAGGGGGACACCTTGTCCACCGAAGATACTCGACCGGGGATGGGCCTGGACACCTTCCAGGGACTGATCCAGGTACTGCAGGGATTCTGGGCCGAACGCGGCTGCGTCGTTGTCCAGCCGTACGACATGGAAGTGGGCGCCGGCACCTTCCACCCGGCCACTTTCCTGCGCTCGATCGGGCCGGAACCGTGGCGCGCCGCCTACGTGCAGCCGTCACGGCGGCCGACCGACGGCCGTTACGGCGACAATCCCAACCGTCTGCAGCATTACTACCAGTACCAGGTGGTGCTCAAACCCTCGCCGGACGACATTCAGGAGCTCTATCTCGATTCCCTGCGCGTACTCGGTATCGACCCGCTGGAACACGATGTCCGCTTCGTCGAGGACAACTGGGAGTCGCCGACCCTCGGCGCCTGGGGCCTCGGCTGGGAGGTGTGGCTCAACGGCATGGAGGTGACCCAGTTCACCTACTTCCAGCAGGTCGGTGGCCTCGACTGCCGACCGGTCACCGGCGAGATCACCTACGGCCTCGAGCGCATCGCCATGTACCTGCAAGGGGTCGAGAGCGTCTTCGACCTAGTCTGGACCCGCGGTCCGCTGGGCGAGGTCACCTACGGCGATGTCTTCCACCAGAACGAGGTCGAGATGTCGGCCTACAACTTCGAGCATGCCGATACCGACGCGCTGTTCGGCTGGTTCGACACCTGCGAGGCCGAGAGCCGCAAGCTGATCGAGGCCAACCTGCCGTTGCCGGCCTATGAACAGGTGCTCAAGGCATCGCACACCTTCAACCTGCTCGACGCCCGCCATGCCATCTCGGTCACCGAGCGGCAGCGCTTCATCCTGCGGGTGCGCGCCCTGGCGCGCGATGTCGCCCAGACTTATTTCGACTCGCGCGAGGCCCTCGGCTTCCCGATGCTGCAGGCAACCGCGGAGGTGGCCCATGGCTGATACCGCCACCCTGCTGGTCGAGATCGGCACCGAGGAACTGCCACCGAAAGCGCTAAGCCGGCTTTCCGAGGCGTTCCGCAGCGGCATCGAATCCGGGCTGGAGAAGGCTGGACTGGCGCACGGGAGCATGCAGGCGCTCTGTTCACCACGCCGACTGGCGGTGCTTATCGAGGCGTTACAGAGTGCCCAGCCCGACCGCGTCGATGAGCGTCGTGGTCCGGCACTGGCCGCCGCTTTCGATGGCGACGGCAACCCGACCAAGGCCGCGCTCGGCTTCGCCCGCTCCTGCGGCAAGCAGGTCGACGAACTGGAACGGGTCGAGACCGACAAGGGGACCTGGCTGGTCGCCCGCCGCCTGGTCGAAGGCCAATCCGCGGCCGAGTTGCTCCCGGCACTGGTCGAGACGGCGCTGTCCGGCCTGCCGATCCCGAAACGGATGCGCTGGGGAGACCGCGACGAGGAGTTCGTGCGTCCGGTTCACTGGGCGGTGCTGCTGCTCGATAACGCCATCGTGCCGGGCACGGTGCTCGGACTCACGGCCGGGCGCACCACCCGCGGTCACCGTTTCCATTGTGCTGAACCGTTAGAGATCGCCTCAGCCGGCGACTACATCGAACTGCTGCGTGACCGTGGCCGGGTGCTGGTCGACTTCGCCGAGCGCCGTGCCGCCATCCACGAACAGGTTACCGAACTTGCGACCGGGCTCGGCGGGAGGGCGGTACTCGAAGACGGCCTGCTCGACGAGGTGACGGCCCTGGTCGAATGGCCGGTCGCACTGGCCGGGTCCTTCGAGGCGCACTTTCTCGACGTGCCGGCCGAAGCGCTGATTTCGACCATGCAGGGCAACCAGAAATACTTCCCGGTAGTCAACGAGGACGGTAAGTTGCTGCCCCATTTCATTACCGTCAGCAACATCGAGAGCCGCCATCCGGAGACCGTGCGCCGTGGCAACGAGCGGGTGATACGGCCGCGCTTTGCCGATGCCGAGTTCTTCTGGAATAAGGATCGTAAGCAAGCGCTCACTGACCTGGAGATCCGCCTGAAGAAAGTGGTGTTCCAGGAACGGTTGGGCACGCTGCACGACCGGGCGCAGCGTATCGCCGTGCTGGCCGCGGCGATCAGCGAGCGCACCGACGGCGACCCGGCCGAGGCCCGCCTGGCCGGTCGCCTGGCCAAGTGTGACCTGCTGACCGACATGGTCGGCGAGTTCCCGGAACTGCAGGGCATCATGGGTCGCTACTACGCCCGCCATGACGGCCTGCCCGACGCGGTCGCTGTCGCCCTCGAGGAACAGTACCGGCCGCGCTTCGCCGGCGACGACCTGCCGGCCACGGCAATCGGTCGCGCGCTGGCCCTGGCCGACAAGCTCGACCTGCTGGTGGGTATCTTCGGCATCGGACAACCGCCTACCGGCACCCGGGATCCCTACGCCCTGCGCCGCGCCGCCCTCGGTGTGCTGCGCATCATCCTCGAAGGGGGGCTCGATCTAGACCTGGTCGACCTGCTCAGGATGGCCCATGACGGGTACGGCGACCGCCTCTCCGAAAACGACACCAGCGAACAGGTGTTCCAGTTCCTGCTCGATCGCCTGCGCGGCCACTACCACGACGCCGGTCTCGGTCCCGACCTGTTCGAAGCGGTGGTGGCACTGCGTCCGTCGCGGCCACTCGACTTTGACCGTCGCATCCGCGCGGTGGCCGCGTTCCGTGATCTGCCGGAGGCCGAAAGTCTCGCCGCCGCGAACAAGCGGGTTCGAAACATCCTGCGCCAGGCCGAAGTGGAGCGCCCCGGCGTACCCGACCTCGCTGCCCTGCAGGAGCCGGCGGAACGCGATCTCGCCGAGGCGCTGGCGAGCCACGCCGCGGCCGTCGAGCCGGACCTCGCCATGGGTGACTACACCGCGGCCCTGACCGATCTCGCAGGTCTGCGCCCGGCAGTCGACCGTTTCTTCGACGAGGTCATGGTGATGGCCGAAGATCAAGCCGTGCGAAATAACCGACTCGCTCTGCTCGGGCAGATGTCGGCCCTGTTCCTGCGCGTCGCCGATCTCTCCCGCCTGCAGTCCTGAAGCCACCGCCACACCATGCCGATCCGCCTGGTCATTCTCACCGACGATGTCCTCGTGAACGGTGATATGGGTGTGGCACCAGGCTCGGCTGAACTCGAGGCGCTTGCCCGACTCGGCCATGCCGGCTACGCCGTCGCCGTGATCCTGACCCGACCGGCAGCCGCGGACGCTAACGATATCGCCCCTGATCCAGGTGCCCTTCAGGGACTGGCCCACGACGCCGGCGGCCAGATCGCCGCCTTTTTCCACCGGATACCCGGATCCCATGGGCTGACCGAAGCACTGGACGAAGTGGTCCGACGTTGGCGTACGGACCTCGGCCAGGTGCCCTGTGTAGCCGGTAATGCTCCAGACCTCGCCTCCATCGCCCAAAGCGGCGGACAACCGATTGCCCTGGCCACACATCTCGCCACCGACACCACCCCACCGCCTGGTTGCGTCCACCACCCCGACCTCGTTGCCTTCGTCGAGGCACTACTCGACGAACCGGGTCCAACGGCATGAGCCTCTCCGTCACGTCGGCTGACGAGTTGCGCGGTTTCTCCTACCTGATGGCCGCGGCGCGCTCGCTGCTGTTCATCGTCGGCGAATGGCTGCTGGTGATTATGTTCACTCTTTCGCTACCGATTCTCATATTCCTGCCCCTGAAGTCGCGCTACGCCGTTCTGACCCGCTGGTCGGTCTACACCCTGGCCTGGCTGCGACTGACCTGCGGCCTCGACTTCGCTGTCCGCGGCCGGGAGCACATCCCGGCAGGAAGCACGGTGGTCCTGAGCAATCACCAGTCAGCCTGGGAGACCCTGGCGTTCCAGTCGGTCTTTCCACCGCAGGTCTGGGTGTTGAAACGCTCGCTGTTCTGGGTGCCGTTTTTCGGCTGGAGCCTGGCGATTCTACGCCCGATCGCCATCGACCGCGGGGGCCACAGCAAGGCCTTGCGCCAGGTGATCGACCAGGGGCGCGACCGACTCGCCGCCGGCATGTGGGTGGTGGTCTTCCCCGAGGGAACGCGCATGCCGCCCGGGACGCTCGGTTCGTTCAACCCGGGCGGGGCGATGCTCGCCGAGCGTGCCGGCGTACCGGTACTGCCGGTGGCCCACGACGCCGGTGCCTACTGGCCACGTGGTGGTTTTCCGATCAGGCCCGGGACCGTCCATGTCGCCGTCGGCCCACCCATCGACACCGCCGGATGCAAGGCGAAAGAGATCAATCGTCGGGCCGAAAAATGGATCAGGGACGCTCTGCCTACACTCGGTACGCAACAGGATCGTGTTGAGATGGAAAACGGCCATGGCTAAACCGCCGGTATCGCTGCGCTGGAGTCTGCTCCGCAGCTTCCTGCTGCTGGTACTTATCAGCTCGCTGTCACTGTTCGCGATGATGCAGTACCGCGCCGGCCAGTCGGAGCAGAAGCTCTCTCTCGAACTGACCCAGCGTGGTCTGGACGAAGCGAAACGTCACCTCGACCGCTTCCTCGACCCGGCCCGGTTCGGGGCCACGGTGTCCGCCGCCTGGGGCCGGGATGGCCTGCTCGACATCGAACCGCTGGTCGCCGGCCCTGCCGGCGAGGTGACCTCGGGTCAGATCGAAGCGCTCAAGCGGCTCAACCAGCTGTTCCTGCCTGTTATCAAGTCCCGGACGCTGTTGTCGTCGGTGAACATCGGTAACGCCCGAGGTGAAGGATGGGGACTGGTCCGGTACGAAGATGGCCAGATGCGCAACTGGGTCGTCGCCCGCGACAGCTGGGGCACCAACACGCTCTGGTTCGATGTCGACCACGACGGCACACCGGCCGGAGCGACCTGGAAGGAGATCGATGTCGACCTCCGGATCCGACCCTGGTACCAGGGGGCCGCCAAACTCAAGCCCGGAAAACTGCACTGGACCGAGCCGTACGTCTTCCTCACCGCCAAACAACCGGGCATCACCGCCTCGAGCCACTGGAAAGACGATGATGTACTCCATGTCGTCGGCTGGGATGTCCTGCTCACAACCTTGAGTGATTTCACTCAGCATGAGAGTTCACGCGTAAGTGAGCGGTCACTACATGTGGTTATGGATAGCCAGAGCAGGATGGTCGGTCTGCCGAGTGCTCCGCGCTACCGCGATCCCGAAGTCGTCCATGCCGATCTGCTCAAGTCGGTCGCTGACATCACCATCCCGGTGATCCAGGCCGCCGTGAAGGAGGCCGCCAGAATTCGGGCTGCGACCGGAGAGGATGTCGACGCGATTCCGTTCGATGCCGAGGGTGAAGGGTGGTGGGCGGCCGTCGCGCCCTACCCGTTGCCGGGAAGCGGCGGCCTGCGGGTCGCGGTCGTCGTTCCCACGTCGGACCTGGTCGGCGAGATCACCCAGCTGCGTATCGGCCTGATGATTTCCACCGTCGTCGCGCTGGTCGCGGCCCTGGTCTTTGCCCTGTTCATGACCCGTGCCTACAGCCGACCGCTCGAGGCCCTGGCGGCCCAGAGTCAGCGTATCCGTAAACTCGATTTCAGCGCTGTCGAGCCGATCGAGGCCAACGTCCGCGAGGTACGCGAGCTGGCCGAGGCACAGGCGCAGTCCCTCGCGGCCGTGGAATCGTTCTCGCGCTACGTCCCGGTCGACGTGGTCCGCGACCTGGTCGCCGAAGGCGATGTTGCCCGTATCGGCGGCCGCAGCACTGAACTGACGCTGCTGTTCAGCGACATTGCCGATTTCACCCGCATCTCCGAGGGGCTTGACCCGCAGGCGCTCGCCGACCACATGGCGGCCTATTTCGACGAACTTATCGACATAATCCAGAAAAATGGCGGCACGGTCGACAAACTTGTCGGTGACGCCATCGTCGCCTTCTGGGGCGCACCACGGGCCAATCCGGAGCACGCCCAGGGAGCGGTCACCGCCGCCCTGGCCTGCCAACGGCGCCTCGTGGAACTCAACACCGCCTGGCGCGAGGCCGGAACACCACCGCTGGAGACCCGCTTCGGGGTTGCCACCGGGGCGGTGATCGTCGGTAACTTCGGCGCACCCGACCGCCTCGCCTACACCGTCCTCGGCGACAAGGTGAACCTCGCCAGCCGCCTCGAGGGGCTGAACAAAGTCTACGGCACCCACGTCATGGCCGCTCGCACCACGGTGGAGGCGTGCGGTGAGCGCTTCACCTGGCGACGCCTGGACCGGGTCGCGGTCAAGGGCCACCAGCAGCCGACCTGGGTCTATGAGTTGCTCGGTGATGACGAAACAGCCGACCCCGTGACGCTCGATCGCGCCAGGCGCTACGAGCAGGCCTGGGACTGCTACGCCGCACGCGACTTCAAAGGGGCCGTGGAACAACTCGATGCGCTGCTTGCCGAGGCCAGTGACACCGCCTGCCAACGACTGCGGACGCGCTGTGCCGCCTTCGCGTCCAGACCGCCGGGTGAGGAGTGGGAAGCGGTCTACCGTCCGGAAAGCAAATAGTCTATAACTATTTGAATTCTAACTAAATATCGACATTTGCCGCAGCCAGGGCATTGCGGACGATGAAGTCGCGCCGCGGTTCGACCTGGTCACCCATCAGGGTGGTGAAGATCTCGTCAGTCGCCACCGCGTCCTCGACCCGGACCTGCAGCAGGCGGCGGCTTTCTGAGTTCAGCGTGGTCTCCCATAACTGATCCGGGTTCATTTCACCGAGCCCCTTGTAGCGCTGGATGTTGAGCCCACGGCGGGCTTCCTCCATCAGCCAGGTGAGGCACTGGCGGAAGCTGCTGACCGGCTGCACCCGCTCGCCGCGGCGTACCGTGGCATCGGGACCGAGAAGGCCGTCGAGTTGCTGCCCGAGTCCGGTGATGGCGGCGTACTCACCGGAGGCGAAGAACTCACTGGCCAGGCTCACCTGGCGGTTGACGAGGCCGTGGGCATAGTGGGTCACCTCAACTTGCCGCAGGCCACTGTCGATTGCCGACAACAGTCGTACGGTGTAGCGCTCGCCGCTGCCCAGCGTATCTCCCAGGCGCGCCTCAAGTTCGGTGGCCCAGGCGGTCAGGCCGGCCTCGTCGGCGAGCAACTCCTTGGTCACCGCCGGCAGGTAGATCATCTTCTCCAGCACCATCGCATCGTAGCGGCGGTCAAGCCGCTGAACCGTGGCCATCACCGACAGGTAACTGCGCGCCAGGGTCTCGAGCGCGGCATCGGTAATGGGGGGTGCATCGGCATTGACGTGCAGCTGGGCACCGTCGAGGGCGAGACGCAACAGGTAAGCGTTGAGCTCGAAATCGTCCTTGGCATACTGCTCCTGCTTGCCCTTCTTGATCTTGTACAGCGGCGGCTGGGCGATGTAGATGTAGCCGCGCTCAATCAGTTCCGGCATCTGCCGGTAGAAGAAGGTCAGCAGCAGGGTGCGGATGTGCGAGCCGTCGACGTCAGCATCGGTCATGATGATGACGCGATGGTAGCGAATCTTGTCAGCGTCGAACTCGTCGCGGCCAATACCGCAGCCGAGGGCGGTGATCAAGGTGCCAACCTCGACCGACGACAGCATCTTGTCGAAGCGTGCCTTCTCGACGTTGAGGATCTTGCCCTTCAACGGCAGGATCGCTTGGTGGCGGCGGTCACGCCCCTGCTTCGCCGAGCCGCCGGCGGAATCACCCTCGACCAGGAACAACTCCGATAGCGCCGGATCTTTCTCCTGGCAATCGGCCAGCTTGCCGGGCAGCCCGGCGATGTCGAGCGCCCCCTTACGCCGGGTCATCTCGCGCGCCTTGCGCGCCGCCTCGCGTGCTCGTGCCGCATCAATCATCTTGCCGGCGATCGCCTTGGCCTCGCCCGGAGACTCCAGCAGGTACTCCTGCAGCTTTTCATTGAGCGATGACTCGACCACCGACTTGATCTCGGACGAGACCAGTTTGTCCTTGGTCTGGGACGAGAACTTGGGGTCGGGCACCTTGACCGACAGCACGGCGGTCAGTCCCTCGCGGGCGTCGTCGCCGGCCGTCGTGACCTTGTGCTTGCCGGCCAGCCCGGTCTGCTCGATGTACTGGTTCAGCGTCCGTGTCAACGCGCTGCGGAATCCAGCCAGGTGGGTGCCTCCGTCACGTTGCGGGATGTTGTTGGTGAAGCAGAAGATGTTTTCCTGGTAGGAGTCGTTCCACTGCATCGCGACCTCGACCTCGACCTCGTCGCGCACAAGGTCGAAGTAGAAAACCTTCTGGTGCAACGGGGTCTTGTTGCGATTTAGGTGCTCGACGAAGGCGCGGATGCCGCCGATGTACTCGAACACGTCGCGCTTGCCATTGCGCTCGTCAGTCAGTTCGATGCGCACTCCGGAGTTCAGGAACGACAGCTCACGCAGCCGCTTGGCCAGAATGTCGTAGTGAAACTCGATATTGGTGAAGATCTCCGAACTCGGGCGGAAGTGCACCTTGGTGCCAGTCGATTCGGTTGAGCCAACCGCAGCCAGCGGTGCCTTGGGTTCGCCCAGGGCATAGACCTGCCAGTACAGTTGACCGTCGCGTTCAATCGACAGTTCCAGTGTTTCCGACAGGGCGTTGACCACCGAAACGCCGACACCGTGCAGACCACCGGAGACTTTGTAGGAGTTGTCGTCGAACTTCCCCCCGGCATGCAGCACGGTCATGATCACCTCGGCCGCCGAGCGCCCCTCTTCCGGGTGCAGATCGACCGGGATGCCACGCCCGTCGTCGGTTACCGTGATCGACTCGTCAGCGTGGACGATGACGGTGATCCGGCTGCAGTGTCCGGCCAGCGCCTCGTCAACCGCATTGTCGACCACCTCGAAGACCATGTGGTGCAGGCCGGTGCCGTCATCGGTGTCGCCGATGTACATGCCCGGGCGCTTGCGCACGGCATCGAGTCCCTTGAGGACCTTGATGTTCGAGGAGTTGTAGTCGTTGCTGCCGCTCATGCTCTCGTCTCGTTCTGGCCCTGAAACCGCGCCATCATCTTCTCCCGACGCGCTTGCCGCGCTGGGGATTGAGCCTGGCGGAATGGCGTGGAGCCTACGTCGGCGGGACTGCCGTCGCTATACCCCGAATCATACCATTTCCCGGGGTTTGCCGGACCGGTTATTCACCGGTGGGCGGGGGATGTGCAACGACTCGAAAATAACCCGTGGATGGGTTCCGTCGACTCAACACGCCTGGCGCACAGCACCCTGTTCCACGTGAAACACCCGCGGTGACGGTTCGGATTCCTCGGCATGCGCCAGCAGGCCCAGGTCGGTGGCTGTGACGAAGACCTGGGTAGTGAGTGCACCGGCGAGGTCGAGGAGTCGTGCCCGGTGGCAGGCGTCGAGTTCGGACGGCAGGTCATCGATCAGCAACAGGCCGGCACTGCCGGTACGTGCACGCTGCAGCTGTGCCTGGGCGAGTTGAAGCGCGCAGAGCAGGAGTTTCTGCTGGCCACGGGAGACCCGATCGCGAATCGAGGTGCCGCCCAGGCTCAGGGTGAAATCGCAGCGGTGGGCGCCACGACCGGTGAACCCCTGGCGGCGATCGACACGGTCCGCCTCGCGCAACACCTCGGCGAGACTACGATCCGCGCTCCAGCCGCGGCGGTACGCCAATCCCACATCATCACGTTCGATCAAGGCCTGGCCATTCTGGCGCAGAAACGGGGCGAGCCCCTCGAGGTAGTTGGCGCGCATGGCGTCGAGCCGTTCGCCCTGCAACACCAGTTCGCCATTCCAGGCGTTGGCCGCGGTTCCTGCCTTCAATGCGGCATTGCGCTGGCGCAAGGTGCGCTGGTAGCGCCGCCAGGTGTCGAGGAACCCCTGTTCCACGTGAAACACTCCGCGGTCGAGGAACTGCCGGCGCAATCCGGGGCCGGACTGGACCAGCTGATGAATATCGGGATGGATGTACTGCAGCGGCAGCGCGGTCGACAGCTCCAGTGCACTGCGAACTGGTTGCCCATCCAGCCGCATCTGCAGTCCGTCGACACCGCGTTCGACCCCGATCGGAACCCGGCGACCGTTGTCGAGCCCGATCTCGCCGCTTACCTGCAGTCGTTCGCAATTTTCTCGCACCAGGCGGTCACCGTGGTGGGAGCGCAGCGGACGCCCGCGACCGAGCAGGTAGACCGCCTCGAGCAGGCTGGTCTTGCCACTGGCGTTGGCGCCGACGACCAGGTTGAGACCCGGTCCCGGATCGATCTCCGCCCTGGCGATGATGCGCAGGTCCTGGACCGTGCAGCGGTTCAGCCGCATGACGGCCTCCGACAGGTTGGTGCGCTTTTCGGTTTCAGGCCGGGCCCGGCTCGTCGAACCGGGTCACAGACGCATCGGCATCACCACGTAACGGCACGCTTCACTGCCATCCGGGGTCATCAGGCAGCTGCTGCTTGAATCGGTGATGTTGAGCACGACGCGCTCGGTGCGGATGGCCGAAAGGGCGTCGATGATGTAATTGGCGTTGAAGCCGATCTCAAGCGGGTCTCCGGTGTAGTCGACCTCGATCTCCTCCTCCGCCTCCTCCTGCTCCGGGTTGTGGGCCAGGATGCGCAGGTTGCCCGCTTCGAGCTGGAAGCGAATCCCACGGTATTTTTCGTTGGAGAGAATCGAGGTGCGCAATAACGCCTGCCGCAACACCCCGCAGTCGGTGGTGATCGGCTTGCCATCGTCAGCCGGTATCACCCGTTCGTAATCGGGGAATCGGCCGTCGATCAGTTTCGAGGTGAAGGTGATGCCCGGCAGGGTCACCCGGACATGGTTGCTGCCCAACTCGATCTGTGCCAGTTCGTCGCTCTCATTAAGCAGGCGCAGCAGCTCGGAAATGCCCTTGCGAGGAACGATCACCTGCACCGGTTCCTCGACCTGCAACTCGGCCTCGATGTCGGCCAGGGAGAGCCGGTGACCGTCGGTGGCGACCGCCCGCAAGCGCGAGCCGGCCAGTTCGAGCATCAGCCCGTTGAGGTAGTAGCGAACGTCCTGCTGCGCCATGGCGAAATGGGTGGCATCGATCAGCTGGCGGAGTGTCGCCTGCGGCAGTGCCACCGACTGCGTACTGGCGACCTCGTCGACCTTGGGGAAGTCCTCGGCCGGAAGTGTTGCCAGGGTGAAGCGACTGCGTCCGGAGCGGAGCGTCGCCCGTTCACCGTCGACGGTCAGCATGATCTTGGCGGCGTCGGGCAGGTTGCGGCAGATGTCCATCAGCTTGCGTGCCGGCAGGGTCGTCGTCCCGGGTGTCGCGACCGGGTGAACCAGCGTGGCATGCAGCTCCACCTCGAGGTCGGTGGCCGTAAAGGCAATGCTCTCGGCATCGGTGACGACCAGAATGTTCGACAGGATCGGCAACGTCTGACGCCGCTCCACGACGCCGCTGACCTGCTGGAGGGGACGCAGCAGCTCTTCCTTGGTGATCTCGAACTTCATAATAGATAAATCCTTAATATACAAATACTAACTGTTATTATTACGTCGGACAAATTCAGTTGATAACACTAGTTTTATTATTATTTTCAATTTGTTATGAACGTAACAACCAGGTGTAAAAGCACGGTTACAAGGCGTGAATTAGCTGTGGATGAAATGTGGGTAACTCGACTTGCGTAAACTTTTCCATAGTTGTCCACAGCATTTCAACATCATGTCGTCAGGATTCGCAGCAGGTTGGTGTAGTCCTCGCTGATCCTGGCGTCGTCCTTGCGCAGCTCGGCGATCTTGCGGCAGCCATGCAGTACCGTGGTGTGATCGCGGCCACCGAATTCTTTGCCGATCTCCGGCAGGCTGTGGTTGGTCAGTTCCTTGGAGAGCGCCATGGCGACCTGGCGCGGCCGTGCGATCGACCGTGAGCGCTGCCTCGAGGAGAGATCGGCGATCCTGATCTTGTAGTACTCGGCGACGGTACGCTGGATATTCTCGATAGTCACCAACCGGTCCTGCAGCGCGAGCAGGTCGCGCAACGCGTCTTTGGCGAAATCGACGGTGATCGGCCGGCCGGTGAAGTGGGAGTTGGCGATTACCCGGCGTAGCGCCCCCTCGAGTTCGCGGATGTTGGAGCGGATCCGCTTGGCGATGAAAAACGCCACCTCGTGCGGCAGCTGCACCCCACCCTGCTGCGCTTTGCTCATCAGGATCGCCACCCGTGTCTCGAGCTCCGGCGGTTCGATGGCGACTGTCAGCCCCCAGCCGAAGCGCGACTTCAGCCGGTCTTCGAGTCCTTTGACCTCCTTCGGGTAGCGGTCGCAGGTCATGATCACCTGCTGGCGATTATCTATCAAGGCATTGAAAGTATGGAAGAATTCTTCCTGAGAACGTTCCTTACCAGCGAAGAACTGGATGTCGTCGATCAGCAACGCGTTCAGCGAGCGGTAGTAGCGTTTGAACTCGTTGATGGTGTTGTGCTGCAGCGCCTTGACCATGTCGGCGACGTAGCGCTCCGAGTGCAGGTAGCTGACTGTCGTGCCCGGGTTGAGTTCGAGCATCAGGTTGCCGATAGCATGCATCAGGTGGGTCTTGCCGAGCCCGGTGCCGCCATAGATCAGCATCGGGTTGTAGGAGGTGCCCGGGTGTTGGGCCACCTGCACCGCGGCGGCGCGACCGACCTGGTTCGACTTGCCCTCGACGAAACTCTCAAAAGTGAACTCGGGGTTCAACCGGCTGCCGTAGCCCGGTCGTGGCTGGCTGGGCCGTGGTGCACTCGGCTCGTTTGCCGGGGCGTCGGGCATCGACGAGCCAATGTCGACGCAGAGCCGTGGCGACGCGTCGGGTGAGAACCGCTTGATCAGGCGTTCGATGTCGTTGCAGTAGCGTTCGAGTACGGTATCGCGGACGTAGCGGTTGGGGGCGAGCAGGCGCAGTTCACCGGGCGCCTCGACCGCCTGCAACGGGCGGATCCAGGCGTTGAACTGCTGTGAGGTCAGCCCGCCTTCGAGTTCGGCACAGCAGCGTTGCCACAGTGAATGGTGCATGCAGAAGAGTCCCCTCTCGGGCCGACGGCAACCATTGCGCAGGCCCGACCGCGTGGTGGTCGAGGCGCTTTTCTGATGGTTCTTGCCATGGTCCGGACCGGGCTAGAGTACACCGCCAGTAGGCAGTTATCCACAGGGTCTCGAGACGAGGCGTAAACGGTTGCGAATGTTGACAAAATAAGGGCGTCCGGGTAGGGTGGCGTGCTTTTCCTTGGCAGTTGATTAGGCCTTTCGGCGCACAACGCCGATGCCGCGGGACATAGAGAGATGAAAAGAACCTTCCAGCCCAGCAATATCAAGCGGAAACGCGACCACGGCTTCCGGGCGCGCATGCGCACCCGTGGCGGCCGCAAGGTGATCAACGCGCGGCGGGCCAAGGGCCGGGCGCGGCTGACGGTCTGAACCGCGGTCGTTGTCGGTATCCCCGCTCGGGTTTACGAAACGCGCCAGGCTGCTGACGCGTCAAGATTTCGACCGGGTCTTCGCCCAAGCCAGCCGCTCTGTTGACGACTGCTTCACTGTGTTGGCCCGCCAGAATGGTTGTGATGGCCCCCGCCTGGGATTGGCCATTGCGCGCAAGCACGCCAAGGCGGCCGTCGCCCGAAACCGACTCAAACGGCTGGTCCGTGAGAGTTTCCGCCATCATCAGCAGGATCTCGGCACGCTCGACCTGGTTGTACTCGGTCGCCAAGGCGTGGCCCGGCATGACAATGCCGCGGTGATGGCTTCGTTGGAACGGCACTGGAATCGGCTGCAGAAGCAATGCAAAGCCTCCTAATTCTGCTGATCCGCGGCTATCGACTGCTGCTGAGCCCGTGGCTCGGCGGTCACTGCCGTTTTTACCCAACCTGTTCGCAGTACACCCAAGACGCCGTGGTCCGCCACGGTGCCCTCACCGGTGGCTGGCTCGGCCTGCGCCGGCTGCTGCGTTGCCACCCCTGGCATGCTGGCGGCATCGACCCGGTGCCTGATCAGATCGGAAAGCAACATCACCATGGATAATCCCCGCCTCCTCCTGTTCATGGGCCTCGCCCTGGTCATGCTGCTGCTCTACCAGGCGTGGATGCAGGATTACGGGCCAAAAACTTCCTCCACGGCCAACGGATCGGCTACCGCCACGGTCGCCGCCGACGGCAGCGTCCCGACCGGGATGCCTGCCGCCGTCGATGGATCGGTGCCTGGATCGGTGCCCGGGAGCGATCAGCCACGAACCGCACGCGGCGGTACTGTGCATGTCGTCACCGACCGACTGGCGGTCGATATCAGTACCCTTGGTGGTGACTTGCGCCGGGTCGACCTGCCGACCTTTCCGGTCAGCATCGATCAGCCCGACATCCCGTTCCGTATCCTCGATGACGGCGCCGACCTGTTCCATATTGCGCAGTCAGGCCTGCTCGCGGCCAGCGGTGAGGCACCGAACCATACCGCGGAGTTTGTCGCCGAGCAGAACGAGTACAAACTCGCCGAAGGCGCCGACACCCTGGTCGTGCCGCTGCGCTGGCGCGGGGCCGACGGCCTAGAGGTCGAGAAGCGGTTCACGTTCCACCGCGACAGCTACCTGATCGACGTCGACTTTGTCGTCACCAACACCTCGGGCGAGGCGGTCGAGCTGAGCCAGTACCGCCAGTTGCAGCGTACCGAGCCTCAGGATGACGGCCAGGCCTTCATCTACACCTACACCGGGGGCGTGATCTACAACCCCGAAGACAATTACGAAAAGATCGATTTCGACGACATGGCCGACAAGCCGATGAGTCGTGATTTCGACCACGGCTGGGCGGCGATGATCCAGCATTATTTCCTCGTCTCCTGGATTCCGGACAAGGACGAGACCAACCGCTACGAGACCGCGTACGTCGACGGCGGTCGTTACCTGTTGCGCCTGATTTCGCCGGCCGCCCGTATCGAAGCCGGTGCCAGCGAAACCCTGTCGACCCGGATCTACATCGGTCCCAAAGAGCAGGCACGCCTGCGCGATGTCGCCGAAGGTCTCAAGCTGACCGTCGACTACGGCGTGCTCACCTTCATCGCCCAGCCGATCTACTGGCTGATGGAGAAGATCCACGGCCTGGTCGGCAACTGGGGCTGGACCATCATCCTGCTGACCATGCTGATCAAGGCGGGCTTCTACAAGCTCTCCGAGACCAGTTACCGGTCGATGGCCAACATGCGCAAGATGACGCCGAAGCTGACCGCTCTACGCGAGCGCTACGGTGACGACAAGCAGCGCCTGCAGCAGGCGATGATGGAGATCTACAAGAAGGAGAAGATCAACCCGCTCGGTGGCTGCCTGCCGATCGTGATCCAGATCCCGGTTTTCATCGCCCTTTACTGGGTGTTGCTCGAGAGCGTCGAACTGCGGCAGGCGCCGTGGATCTTCTGGATCAACGACCTTTCGACCAAAGACCCCTTCTTCGTGCTGCCGATCGTCATGGGCGCGTCGATGCTGGTACAGCAGAGGCTCAACCCGCCACCTGCCGATCCGATGCAGCAGAAGATCATCATGGCGCTGCCGATCGTTTTCACCGCCATGTTCCTCTTCTTCCCCTCGGGCCTGGTGCTCTACTGGGTGGTCAACAACCTGCTGTCGATCACCCAGCAGTGGATCATCACCAAGCGTGTCGAGGCGGGGGTCAAGGACTGAAGCACCGGCGGGCGTGACAGGACACGACGCCAGCGACACCATCACGGCGCTCGCCACGCCGCCAGGGCGCGGCGGCATCGGCATCGTCCGACTCTCCGGACCGGAATCCTCAGACATCGCCGCCACACTGCTTGGCACCTGCCCGCCTGCGCGTGAGGCGGTGCTGCGCCCGTTCCGTGGTGCTGACGGCCAGCCGCTCGATTTCGGTCTCGCCCTCTTCTTCCCCGGCCCGGCCTCGTTCACTGGCGAGGATGTGCTGGAATTGCACGGCCACGGCGGCCCGGTGGTGCTTGACCAGCTGTTGGCCAGGACGCTGGAACTCGGCGCAAGGCTGGCCCGCCCTGGCGAATTCTCCGAACGGGCGTTCCTCAACGGCAAGCTCGACCTGGCCCAGGCCGAGGCCATCGCCGACCTGATAGCAAGCGGCAGCGAGGCCGCCGCTCGTTCGGCCCTGCGCTCGCTGCAGGGCGCCTTCTCCGCCCGGGTCGAGTCGTTGGTCGAGCGGCTGACCGCGTTGCGCACCTACGTAGAGGCGGCGATCGATTTTCCCGACGAGGAGATCGATTTCCTCACCGACGGCCACGTTGCCCTCGGCCTGGCCGAGCTGGCCGGCGAACTCGAGGCGGTGAACACGGCAGCGGTCAGGGGGCGGCGGCTGCACGACGGTCTGACCGTGGTCATCGCCGGGCCGCCGAACGCTGGCAAGTCGAGCTTGCTGAACCGCTTCGCCGGCCAGGACTCGGCCATCGTCACCGACGTGCCCGGCACCACCCGCGACCTGCTCAGGGAGTACGTCCAGCTCGATGGCCTGCCGCTGCACCTGGTCGATACGGCCGGTCTGCGCGACAGCGATGATGCGGTCGAGCGGGAGGGCATTCGCCGTGCCCGCGAGGCACTCGAACGGGCCGACCGGGCGCTGCTGGTGCTCGACGACAGTGCGCCCGATCCGGCGACCGAGCAGGCGCTGGTCGAAGCCCTGCCCAACGGCCTGCCGGTCACCGTGGTGCGCAACAAGATCGACCTCAGCGGTCGCGCCCCGGGATGCGGCAGCGGGCCGCACGGTGCCGAGCTGGGGCTGTCGCTGAAGAGTGGCGACGGCTTCGAAGCACTCCGTGACCACCTCAAGGAAGTAAGCGGTTACTCCGGCACAGAGTCAGGTGATTTCATGGCTCGACGCCGTCATCTCGACGCCCTGGCCAAGGCCGGCGAGGCCGTCGACCAGGCCCGCGAGCAGCTGGCCGAAGCCGCCGCAGGGGAACTGGTCGCCGAGGAGCTGCGCCTCGCCCAGCGGGCCCTTGGCGAGATCACCGGGGCGGTGACAAGCGACGACCTGCTCGGCCGGATCTTCGCCGAGTTCTGCATCGGCAAGTAGCCCCGGATCTGCCCGGCCATCGCCTGGGCCTCAAGAACACCGGGCGTATTCACTCCGGTCATTCCTCGATGGACTCCCGGTGGAAGACGTCATGAACGTAGGCCAGGGCATCCCATCACTCCTCGAAAGTGAGTGACTGCTCGAATGCAGGCATGGCCGAATTCTGTGATCGGAAGGGCTCGACGGTTCTGCCCTGGGCGACCCGCCAGAACAGGGTGCCGTCGTTGCTACGTTCCCTGGAGTGCCTATGGCGAGTCAGGTCGGCCTGGGCGTGACCCGGGCCCGAGGGCACGCCGCCGTCTCTGCCACCGGTGCCGTGACAGGCTCGGCAATGCGGCTGATAGAGGCGGCGCCCCCTTGCACACCCTCCGCCAACGGCTAATGTTTAACCTTGCGTATCAAGGAATCACGCCCGACCGATGAGCGGGCCCAAACACCACCAGGCATTGGGTCGCGTGACGACCGCTGAAACCGAGGCGGCATACCAATGAAGATCGGGATCATCTGCCACCCGTCGATCGGTGGCTCAGGATTGGTGGCGACCCAGCTGGGCATCGGGCTGGCGCACCGCGGGCACGAGGTGCACTTCATCTCCCGCGCCATGCCGTTTCGGCTTTCCGGCCGGGAGAGCAACGTCCATTTCCACCCGGTCGAGCCGGTCTACTACCCGTTGTTCGACGACAGCCTCTACACGTTCTCGCTTACCGCCAAGATTGCTGAGGTCGCCGAAAAACACGACGTGTCGATCATGCACGCCCACTACTCCATTCCGCACTCGCTGTGCGTCCACCTGGCCAGGCAGATCAGCCGCAGGGATTTTCACACCGTGACCACCATTCACGGCACTGACTCGACACTGCTGGGGCAGGACCGGCCGCTCTACCCGCTGAACCGGTTCAGCATCGACCAGAGCGACGTCGTCACGACGGTCTCCAATTTCCAGCGACGCTACATCCGTGAACACCTGCACCTGGATCGTGACATCGAGGTGATTCACAACTTCATCGATCCCGACGCCTTCAAGCCGGAGCTGGCGTCGCTGGAAACCCGCAGGACCATGGCCGAGGATGGCGAAAAAATCGTCATGCACGTGTCCAATTTCCGCCAATCGAAAAATATCGCAGGTGTCGTCAAGGCCTTCGCCAGGGCGGTGCGCAAGGTCAGGGCCCGGCTGGTGCTGATTGGCGATGGCCCGGAACTGGAGCAGGCCAAGGTTTTGTGCCGCGAACTGAAGATCGCCAATCGGGTGACCTTCATGGGCAAGGTCAATCCTATCGAGGCGATCATCCCCAACGCCGATTGCGTGCTGCAGCCGAGCTACACTGAGTCGTTCGGCATGGTGTCGCTGGAAGCGATGGCCTCCGGTGTGCCGCCGGTGACCAGCACCAGGGACGGCATCCCCGAGGTCGTGGTTCACGGCGAGACCGGATTGACCGCCGACCCGGACGATCACCAGGGCCTGGCCGACCATGTGGTCGCGCTGTGCCGAGACGACATCCTGCACGAAAAACTGGCCAGGAACGGCCGCCAGAGAGCCATCGATCACTTTCCCTGGGACAGGCAGGTCGATCGCTACCTGCAGACTTACAATCAGTGCCAGGATAACCAGAAGATCAGTGCCTAGGAATTGCGCCGCATGATCAAGTCGTTGCGCAAGATGAGCCTCTCCACGCTGGTGCTCGTCTGTTTTGCCCTGGGCATCGTCACCGGGCTCTTTTTCGGTGAATCGGTCGCCTGGATGGGGGTGATCGGCGACGCCTTCATCAAGCTCCTGCAGATGACCATCATCCCCTACATCGTGGTTTCACTGATGACCAGCCTGGGCAAGATGTCCTATGCTCAGGCGCGGTCGTTGGGGGTCCAGGTCGGCAAGCTGATGCTCGTTTTCTGGATCGTGGGACTGCTGGCGATCTACACCATCCAGTTCATCTTCCCCGAGTTCCAGTCGGCCGCCTTCTTCAGCACGGCCCTGCTGGAACGGCCGGAACCGGTCAACCTGGTCGACCTCTACATTCCGTCCAATCCCTTCTTTTCCCTCTCCAACAGCTACGTTCCGGCGATCGTCGTCTTCTGTGTCGCCGTCGGCATCGCGCTCATCGGCATCAAGGAAAAGAAGGCGCTGATGGACCAGTTGACCACCCTTGGCGAGGCTTTCAACACGGTCACGGGTTACATCGTGAAGCTGATGCCGATCGGCATTTTTGCCATGACTTCGGCGACCGCGGGCACCATGGCGGTGGAGGAGTTCGAGCGTCTGCAGGTCTATTTCGTGGCGCACATCATCATGACCCTGCTGCTCGCCTACTGGGTGCTGCCGGCCATCGTCGTGATGTTCACACCGTTCAAGTTCCGGGACGTCTCAGGCATCGCAAAAGATGCCCTCATCACCGCGTTTGCCGCCGGCAACATCTTCATCGTGCTGCCGATCCTGATCGAGCGCACCAAGGATCTTTACAAGAAGTACGACCTGGCCACCGAGGAGACCGACGCCTACGCGGAGATCATCGTTCCCGTGGTGTTCAGCTTCCCCAATCTCGGCAAGATGCTGACCATCATCTTTGTCCTGTTCGCGGCCTGGTTTTCCGGTACCGAGCTCAGCTTCGTCGAGTACCTGCCAATGGCAATCAACGGCCTGATCAGCCTGTTCGGCAGTGTCTACCTGACCGTGCCCATGCTGCTCGATTCGCTGGAACTCCCCGGAGACCTGTTCCAGCTCTACGTGGTCTCGAGCCTGCTCACCGGCCGGTTCACGTCGCTGCTCGCGGCGATGAACATCTTCATCCTGGCCGTTGGCGGGACCGCCATGCTGGCGGGCGTGGCGCGGATCAGTCTGCGTCGCCTGATGATCTACGGTATCGCGACGCCTTTGCTGTTCGGTGCGGTGCTCATCGGCAGCTACTCGTTGCTCAGTACCATGGTCAGCAGCGAGTACACCATGGACGAAGTGGTACGGAACATGCGTGTCGCCGACAAGCTGCCACCGGCCGCGCTGGCATTCAAGGAGAAGCCGACCGGCGGCGGGCACAGGCCACGCTCGATGGCGGAAATCCGTGCCAGTGGCGTGCTGCGGATCGGCTACAACCCGCACCAGGTGCCGTTCTCCTACTTCAATGCCAGCGAAGAGCTGGTCGGCTTCGACGTCGCGCTGATGCAGGACCTGGTGAGGGACATGGAGCTCAAGGCCGAGTTTGTCCCCTACCGTCTCGACCTTGCCAACGAGGGGCTCAACAGCGGCCAGTTCGACATCGCCGTCTCCGGCATCCAGGTCACGGCGTCACGGCTGGCGGAACTCAACTTCACCACCCCGGTGATCGACCTGCACTACGCCCTGGTGGTGAAAGATCACCGGGCCGAAGAGTTCGATAACAACGAAATCATCGTCCGGGCCGGCACCCTGCATATAGCGGCGGTTGGCGACTATGCCCTGATCCCGGAGCTCGAGAAGCGCTTTCCTAACATGAGCTTCCTGAAAGTCGATTCGGACAAGGCGTTTTTCGATGACAACGGCGAGAACTACGACGCCCTGCTGATCAGCCTCGAGGCCGGCAAGACCTGGACACTGCTCAAGCCTGAATACACCACGGTCTACCGGCGCGACGGCATCACGTCGTTCCCGGCCTCCTATGCCGTGGCCCTGGGTAATACGGGACTGCTCAACTTCTTCAATAGCTGGCTGGAGCTCAAGCGCAGTGCCGGCCGGATCGAACAGCTCTACGACTACTGGATACAGGGCAAGAATGCGGTGCCGAAAACAGCCAGGTGGTCGATCATGCGTGACGTGCTGAAGTGGGGCGTGGAAGACGAGTAAGGCCATCGCGAAAATGGCACGAGTGGCGAGATTTGTGCCATCAAAACCGGTTTCTCCAACGGCGACATGGCATCCCACCAGGATGGCTTGCCGTGAACCGGCGCGGCCGCGATTATTGATACATTTCCGTCGATGTAACCGACCCAATCCGCAGGTGATCAAGAGTTGGGTGATCGCCAGGTTATGGACCGGTAATCAGCCTGCTGGAATGGCGCGAGTTCACCAGACTATTTGAGGTGGACGGGCTGCGAACCCGCCGAAGGCGTTCCCTGTGTCCTCAGAACCTCGACCAGGGCGGCACCCTCCGCCGCTGCGGGCGGAGACATGCCCAGAAGCGTGGCCACGGTCGGTGCGACATCCATCGGGTGCACCAGGCGATGGACCGTTCCCTGCGGGATGCCGGGACCGGAGAAGATGATGGGTACGTGGTTGTCGTAGTTCCATGGCGAGCCGTGCATGGCCACCACGGGCCCCTTGTCGAACAGGAACCAGTAAGGGGCCTGGGCAACGTAAATGTCACCGGAGCGGGCCGGGTGGTGGTTGTAGCGTACCGGGTCTGCCGCCGCGCCACCCCAACCGCTCGTGAGCTGGCGACTGGGTGCGGCCAGGGCGATGCCCTCCATCCCGTTCACGGCTGCGGCGACAGCCTGTTGCACTGCGCCGCGATCAAGTTTTGCATCGGAAATCCTGTCACCGTCGAGATAGATGTAGGGACGGAAGAAGAAGCGCACGACCTGTTCGATGCCAAGTTGCCTGCCGGCCTCGTTGGCCGTCGCGACAATGGCCTCCGGGTCGTGACGTCCTACCGGGTAGCCGAGTTCGGTCATCTGCTCCGGCAACTCCGCCATGCCGTGATCGGCAGAGAGAACGATCAATGTCTTGTCCAGGCCAACCGTCTCGTCGATGAAGGAGAGGAGTTCGGCGAGAGTCCGATCGAGTTGTCTGACGACCGATTCGTTTTCCAGGCTCGACGGGCCGAAAAAATGGTTGACCGCATCGACGGACGAAAAGCTGATCGAAAGGTAGTCAGGAGCTGTGTCCTGCCCGAGTTTTTCAGCGGTCACCAGCGCCTTGGAGAAATCGAGCAGCAACCGGTCTCCGACCGGGCTGACCAGAAGACGGGTGTAGAG
The DNA here is from genome assembly GCA_964195335.1 of uncultured Gammaproteobacteria bacterium. Taxonomy (GTDB): domain Bacteria; phylum Pseudomonadota; class Gammaproteobacteria; order QNFN01; family QNFN01; genus QNFN01. Next base: position 51,285 of record CAXMPC010000167.1, read on the forward strand.
CAGCTTGTCATCGGCGGGACCGAACGGGTGTGGAAAGACGCGACCGTAGCCGCGCAAGTCGGCCTCGTAAGGTCGGTCGTCACGGTCGGCCAGCAGGTAGGTCGGTAACGGGTCGGCCAGTTCCCATGCACGGCCGGCATGCTGTTCACCCAGGCGGCGGGCATTCCAGTCGACCACCCAGGGCGGGTAGGTGTCGTAGTAGTAATGGCTGGTGATGAAATCGCCGGTGTTGGTCGAGTACCAGAACGCCTTTCCCACCTTGCCGGCCATGGCCACGGCACTGCGATCCTTGCCGGCGATACCAAAAATCTTTGATTGACCGGCATGGGATGCGGCCAGAGTATCGGCGAGGGTCGGGACCAGCAGCGCCGCGGGAGAACGGCCCTGGCTGCGGGCCAGCTTCTGTGCCGGGTCGACCTGCTCACCGACAGTTTCGGTGTCGCGAGTCGGCAGCAGCGGATGAGCCGCATCCTCGATGTTGTACGCGAGTACGCCGGCCTCGCGGTCGAACCAGGCGTTGCCGATCATGCCATGTACCGACGGCGAGGCCCCGGTGGCGAGGGTTGTGTGACCGACGATGGTCTCGGTATTGGCGTGGCGGTAGTGGGCGTTGCGGTAGACGGTGCCCTGCTCGATCAAGTAGCGAAAACCGCCGTCGCCGAACGCCGTGTAGTAACGTTGGAGCAGGTCGGCGCGCAGTCCGTCAACGGTGATTTGCAGGACCAGGCGGATATCCGGGTTGCCCGCGACCGCGCCGTCCCCCGCGAACAGCAACGCCAGTGCGATTGTGGCGACGAGGCAGGTTCGCCTCCGGGGCTTTGTCGGCCCCGACC
>CAXMPC010000168.1:0-3908 GCA_964195335.1 uncultured Gammaproteobacteria bacterium
TCTTCTGAGTTACCAGGCTGGGGTTGGGCCGCGGCGGCGGCCTCGGCACGGCGCGCCCGCTCCTCACGCCGTCTCGCCTCCTCGGCCTCGCGTAGCGCACGCTGGGCCTCGAGTCGTTCGCGATCAGCCTCAACCCGTTCCTGGGCCTCCTGCACCTGTGCCTCGGTCGGTCCGGGCTGGATCTCGACCGGCGTGCTTTCAACCGCGTCCGGCGGTGGCTTGTCGGAATAAATGACGTTGCCCTTTTCGTCGACGGAACGGTAGACCTGCGCTGTCGCCAGTCCCGGAGCCAGTGCCAGCAGGAACGACAACAGCAGGCTATGGATGGCGGTGCGGGTTTCCACGGAACGATCAAGCCATGAACACGGCCCCCGGTCGATGACCGGGATCATTTCCGGTCAGGCTTCACCGATAGACCGGGCTCGTGGACCTGTTGTACAGCGGCGTATCGAGTGTCTTCGGCCGCCGGGGCGGTGCAGGCTTGAGCGGCACCGGGTGATGAATCGGCGGTTTTGGATGCGGCAGGACCGGGTAGGTGGGGTAGCCGGGACGGACCGGCAATCCGTAACCGTAATAACCCCAGCGCCTGCGTGTCGGCTCGGCCGGCTGCTGTGGCGGCGGCTTGATGGAGGCTCGAAGCGCCTCCTCCTGGAGGCGTTGCATCCGCGCTTCGTGCTCCCGGTCGCGCGCCTCCTGGCGTGTCGTCCGCAGGGTGTCGAGCATCTCCAGGTTAGCCTCGGCCCTGGCCTGGGATTCACGCACCTGCTCCTCGGACGGACCCGGTGCGATCTCGACCGGCTCAACCTCGACGGCGTTTTCCGGGGGCTTGTCGGAGAAGGTGACCCGACCCGATTCATCGACTGACCGGTAGACCTGTGCGACTCCTGGCAACGGCGCCAGGACGAGTGCGACCGCCAGCAACGTGAGCGGATATCGGCGCCTCGGGGACGAATGGGATACGGGCATGCTCGCGACCAGGTGGTTCCTGTTCACAGTTTAGGCCGCAAACGGCCGTTTCGGTTCCGTTGAAAATGCGGCGGGGCGGCTCAACCGAGGATAAAGTGCGCGTGAGCCGCCGCTACCGGGCGATCCGGGTCGCCCTGCCAGGCCTCGACACGGACGTTGGCCACCCGCCGCCCCTGCTTGACCACCGTACCGCGCGCCATCAGGTCCTGGTCGCAGAGCGCCGGTCGCAGGTAGTCGACCGACAGGTTGACGATCTTCGGCAGTCGTTCGAGTTCGCTCTCCCAAAGCAGTTGCATCACCGCCGCGTGTTCCAGCAGCGCCCCGACCACGCCGCCGTGGACGGCGCGGATGATGGTGTTGCCCATGTTGCTGTGACGCGACTCGAGGCGGCAGGCCAGGCGCCCATCGTCAAGTTCACAGCCGAGACCGACGAAGCCGGTGTACGGAATCAAGGCACTGACACCGGCCAGGTCTCCGGCGGCCTTGAGTTCGAGGATGCGGTCGTAAAGGGTCACGGCTGCACGCCTCCGTCGCCGCCTGGACGGAACCCGACCGAGCCGATCATGAAGGTCGCGACACACATCGCCACCGCGTCATCCTTGTCGTCCTGGTAGGCGTGGCCACGCAGGAAGGCGACGCTGCGAGTCACCTTGCTGACCTCGGCGAAACCGAAGATCGGCCGTTCGGTACGGGCCGGTTTCAGGTAGTCGATGCGCAGGTCGAGGGTGGCGATCGCCTGCGGCTCGTCAAGGCCGAGAAAACAGGCCAGGCCGCAGACGCTGTCGAGGATGGTCGTGACCACGCCACCGTGGACCACGCCGGTCTGCGGATCGCCCACCAGCTCGGGTCGGTAGTCGCAGCGCAGGGTCGCCGAACCGGCCGTGTACTCAACCACCTCGAGACCGAGTTCACGGTAGTGCGGCAGGTTGGTAACGATGTCGACCAACGGTCGCAGGCGGGCATCGAGGGGTGGGTCGGGCATGGGCGGTCTGCAACCGGGGCAGGTCTCGGAAGTATACATGGCAAGCTGGCCGTTCCCGGAGTCTGCAGGTTGCTGACGATCCACGACCCGGTCCTGATTCTTCGCTGGAATCCAGGCTGGCTCCCCTCTGTGCTTTACCGACTAGTTCACCGCCACCTGGTAGGTTATCCAGTGGGTTTTATCGGAGAGCCTGTCGTACACAGCCCTGGCTCGATGGTTGTCTTCGGCGGTGATCCAACGGACGAATGGCCATCCCTGTGCCTGGGCGGCCGCATGCAGTGTTTCGAATAACCGGTCCACGATTCCTGCCCCCCGGCAGTCCGGATCGATGTAGAGGTCATCGAGGAAGCCAACAGCCGCGCCACGAAGAGGCGATACCATTTCACGGTAGTGCATCAGTCCCACGCCATGGCCCTGTTCATCTTTTGCCATCAGTGCAAAAAAACGCTGGTCCTCATCAAAAATCCAGCCCCATACGGTATCGAGTATCGTCTGGTCCATAGGCGTTTGGTAAAAGTCGGCATAACCATAATAGAGCGCCTGCCATGAATCCCTGTCCTCGGGAACCAACGCGGCCACGGTTACTTTCATTTCACTTTCTCCGTATCAGCGTCAGTTGTTCAGATGACGTAACTGCTGACCATGGCCGTCGAAATTGTCCACTTTCAGCCAGTTTTCAAAGGCATCTCTCATCGCCGGCCACTCGCTATCCAATAGCGAAAACCAGGCGGTATCCCGGTTGCGTCCCTTGTAGATGGTGGCTTGACGGAAAGTGCCTTCGAAACTGAAACCCAGGCGCAATGCGGCTCTTTTAGATCTTTCATTGCAGGCATCACATTTCCACTCGTAACGGCGGTAGCCCAGTTCATCGAATACCCGTCGCATCATCAGGTACATCGCTTCGGTGGCCACAGGTGTTTTTTGCATCGACGGCGAAAAATGGATATGGCCCACCTCGATCACCCCGACAGAAGGCTCGATCCGCAGGTAGCTGGTCAGGCCGACAGCACATGATGAGCTGTTGTCGATAACCACATAAAATAGCGGGTCACCACCCGAGCAGTCTTCGATCAACCAGTTTCTGAAGTCATTGAGGCAGCTGAAAGGGCCATAGGGCAAATAGGTCCAGTCGCCCTCTTGAGGATCATCGGAAAAGGCCTGGTACAGCTGTCCTGCATGCACCTCGAGCTGCAACGGTTCGACGCGGCAATACCGACCGATCATGGGCGTACGTTCAGGCCGGGGGCGCGGTTGCCAATTATCCAGCCCAATGCCGATATGCTGTCCTAAAGTGTTTGCTTGCCTGGCCATGTTGTTCATCCATCAATATGAAATTGAACCGGCATCAGGTGTAACTTTACTTCCTGATGGCCATCACCACCGACAGGCTCTCCCTTGATATAGACTTGAGCGATCGTCAGTTGCCCGGCGACCGCCTTGAGTCCGGCATGGCTGACCCCTTGAACTCATAAAGGTCCCACGCGCCCGGCCGGCGCCCGCAAGGAGTGCTCATGCGCCCATCCACCATTCGCCTGTCCGTTCTCGCCCTGCTGCTGACTCAAATCGCCCTGCCCCTGCACGCCTCGGACAAGGCCAAGGAGCAGCGCTGGGCCGAGCAGATCGTCGACCAGTTGATCGAGGGCGAACCGGTCTGGCTGCAGGCGGGAGGCGACCGTTTCCTGTCGATCCTGACCGAGGCGGAAGGCACGCCGCGCGGATCGGTAATCCTGCTGCACGGCATTGGCGTGCACCCGAACTGGCCCCAGGTGATCTACCCGCTGCGCGTCGGCCTGGCCAAGCTCGGCTGGACCACGCTGTCGCTGCAGATGCCGATTCTGCCCAACGAGGCGACGGACACGGACTACCTGCCGTTGTTCCCCGAGGTGGCGCCACGCATCGACGCCGCACTGACTTTCCTGGCCGGGAAGGATCTGCTGCCTACCGCCATCGTCGGCCACAG
>CAXMPC010000169.1:0-25745 GCA_964195335.1 uncultured Gammaproteobacteria bacterium
CAACCGGTCACCCTGCCTGCGGGTACGACGGTATTCCACGACGGCGACGCCTGCGGCAACTACCTGCTGGTACTCGACGGCTCGGTCCGGGTGCAGAAGGTCTCGAGCAACGGACGCGAGATCACCCTCTATCGCGTCGGCGATGGTCAGACCTGCATCCTGACCACCACCTGCCTGCTGGCGGGAGAGCGCTACCCGGCCGAGGGCATCACCGAGACCGAGGTCCGGGCCATCGTCCTCGGCCGCGGGCTGTTCCAGGCGCTGATGGCCGACTCCCAGGAGTTCCGCCAGTTTGTCTTCGCCGTCTACGCACGGCGCGTCACCGACCTGATCGTGCTGGTCGAAGAGGTGGCGTTCGGACGCATGGACCTGCGCCTGGCGACCCGATTGCGCGACAGCGCCGACGCCGCCGGGGTCGTCGTCGCCACCCACCAGGAACTGGCCGCCGAACTCGGCACGGCGCGCGAGGTGGTCAGCGGTTGCTCAAGGACCTGGAGCACCGCGGCCTGGTGGCGCTCCGCCGCGGCCGTATCGAGTTGCTGGACCACCACGCGCTTGACCTGCTGGCTGAGGCCTGACGCTGTGTAACCTTGTCACTGAACCGTTCTCCCGGGAGTGCTCCAATATGCGCCATCCGGGGCCATGCCCCGTGGCCCGTAACCCGATCCGAACAGGAGAACTCACATGCAGAACGTTGGTGGCATCGACCGCACACTCCGTATCATCGCCGGCCTGGCGCTGATCACCCTGACCGTCATGAACGTCATCCCAGTCTGGGGTTACGTCGGACTGGTCCCGGTGGTTACCGGGCTGTTCCGCTGGTGCCCCGCCTACACGCTCTTCGGCATTAGTACCTGCCCGGCGGCGACGTCCACGACAGCCAGCTAAGCAGCGCAGTCCACGAAGCCGGTCCAACGGGGCGACCTGGTGGTTGCCCCGTTGGACCGGCTTCCCTTTCCCAAGACATAACCAGAAGTTAGAGAGTTCCTCAGAATCGGGAATTTCATCGCCTCTTCGTGCCGCGAGGCCTCTCTTGTAACGACCGGTCATAGATCTTCCGCGGTCATAGCATAACCATGCTAATCAATAAGATGAGATAAACGTACCGCACGGATCGGTCCGGTTGGGTCAAGGCTGTCATGTTTGGCATGGTGCGTGCACAATGATCTTCACACGTCGCTCGTGACGTCGGGCAAGTTTCCTGCGCCCATTGCGCGGGGCACCATGCGGGGATCCACAGCTAGGTGAGCACCAAGGCCAACGTCTTCCGCGTCATCTGGGGACCGCAGCGGTTCTATCTCTCGCTCGGCTGGAAGACGCTGATCGCCTTCGCCCTGGTGCTGTTCCTGCCAATGGGCGGTCTGCTGGTCATCACCGACCAGACCATGCGTAGCGCCCTCGAGAAGGAGACCACGCACGCCCTGGAAGCGAACCTTCGCAGTGCCTGGGACGCCTACCAGCGGCCGCTGGAAGATGTACGCATTGCACTGGTCCAGGCTTCCGGCAATGAGCACACCAGCGCCGCCCTGGCGCAGCAGGATGCGGCGGCCCTGTTCCGGATCCTCGAACGGCAGGCAAGACGCTTCGGTTACGTCGATCTCTGGTTCGCCGTCGACAAGAACGAGACGGTTCGTGGGCGCATGCTCGGTGCCCTTGGCGACCATTACAACTTCGGTACCGGTCTCGGGCGGGCCCTCGGCACGCTGCGCGAGAACCTGATCACCACCGAACTGCTTTCGCGCGAGCTGTTCACCAGTGAGGATCCGCAGCGTTTCGCCGACCTGCCACCACTGGTGCTGGCCCAAGTGATCGTCGCCCCGGTGAAGGAACAGGGCGCCCTGGTCGGCGTGATGCTGCTGAATGACAACCGGCTGCTACTGCAGCAGATGCAGAACCAGCTGACGATAGAGAATACCTACGCCGCCTTGGTCCATGGCGACCGCGTCATCGCCACGGCGAACCTGCCGGACGAACCGCTACCGATCGGCAGCGAGATCGGCAATACGCTCGACCGTGCGATCGAGGGAGGGCAGGTCTACAGTGACGTCCACGAGGAAGCCGGACAGCGGACCATGGTGCTGGCCGAGCCGATCCTGAACGGTGACTTCCAGTCGGTCGGCGGACTGGTCCTGGTGGTCGGCGACAAGAAGATTGCCAACCAACTGGCCCAGATCAGCCGTCACGTCTACGTCTTCATCACCCTCGGCATTGCGCTGTCGCTGACGATCGCCTACCTCGCCTACCGCGACACCGTGCGGCCGCTGACCGCCATCGTCAGCGCCCAGAACGCCTTTGCCGAGGGCGATTACGACGTGCGCACGGAGATCGCCACCCGGGACGAGTTCGAGAGCCTTGGTGCCGGCTTCAACCGCATGGCCGAGGCGGTGGTCCAGCACGACCGGCGCCTGACCCAGTACACCGCCCTCTCCTCGCTGGTGAACCTGTCGATGAGTTCGCAGGAGTTGCTCCAGGGCACCCTGGACAAGGTGATCGACATTTCACGCGCGGCCCTCGGCGTGATCTACATGATCGAGGAAGGCAGCAACCGCCTCGCCCCTCATGCCGCGCACGCGCTCGATCTCGAAGGACTCGAGACGCTCAAGATCGGCGAGGGCGTACCGGGCCAGGTGGCGCTCGAGCGCGCGACCCGCGTGGTCGACGATCTCGACGCCTCCAGCGGCCTGGTGCTGCACCTCGGCGTCGGCAGTGTCACCCCGAAACAACTTGTCTACTTCCCGCTGATCTACCGCGGTGATCTGCTCGGCCTGCTGCTGCTCGGCTTTGCCCGTCCCTACCCCGAGGATGAACTGCTCCTGCTCGAGCACCTGTCACGCCAGGTGGCGATCATCCTCAACGACACCACGGCGCAGCGCAGGATCGACGACCTGCTGAATCGCGACCCGCTCACCGGCGTCGCCAACCGCGCCCACTTCACCGCCGAACTCGACCGTCACTTCAACGAGGCGCAACGCTACGGAACCGACCTCTCCCTGCTGATGGTCGATATCGACCACTTCCGCCAGTTCGCCGACCGCTTCGGTTACCACATGGCCGACGTGGTCCTGACCACCGTCTCCGGCGTCCTCGACAAGTCGATCCGCAAGAGCGACATGCTCGCCCGTTTCGGCGAAAACAAGTTCGCCATGATCCTGCCGCATACCGACCTCGAACAGGCCCTGGTCACCGCGGAGAAGGTGCGCAAGAACCTGATCGGGACCACCGTCGGGCAACTCGACCGCGAACGGATCACCATCAGTATCGGCGCCGTGGCCTACCCTAACCCCGCCGTGCAGTCACCGGTCGAGATGGTGCGACGAGCCGACCAGGCGCTGTTCAAGGCCAAACAGGGTGGCCGCAACCGCGTGGAGGCCGCCGCATGAACCGCCGTGCCATCTTCCTGGGCTGCCTGCTGCTGTTCGGCTGCCTGCTTCCGGTCGCCGGTGGCTGGGCCGATCACCGTGAAGTCCGGATCGGCATCCAGTTGCAGGGAGACGATGAGCAAGCGCTGGAGCGCTGGGCACCGGTGGCCTGGCACCTCAACAAGCACCTGCCGAACTACCACTTCGAACTGGTTACGCTGACCCGAACCAGCACCGAGGCCGCGGTCGACCATGGTGGACTCGGCCTCGATTTTGTCATCACCGACCCGGGCCTCTACGTGGAACTCGAGGTCGAGCACGGCGCTACCCGGATCGCGACCAAGGTCAGCAAGTACGGCGGCCACGCCCTGAACGTCCTCGCCTCGGCCATCTTCACGCGTAGCGACCGGTTGGATATCAACCATTTCGAGGACCTCGAGGATCATCGGCTGGTCGCGCTCGACCAGCACTCATTCGAGGGCTGGTACCTGGCCAAGAACGCCCTGCTCGACACCGGCCTCGCCACCGGGAGCGATTACACGGTCAGCTTCACCGGCAACGACGCCTGGGCCGTGATCGAGGCGGTAGTCGACGGTCGCGCTGATGCCGGCGTGCTGCCGAGCGGGGTCATCGAGCAGCTGAGCGCCTTTGAAACCCTGCCGCGGGAAAGCCTGAAGGTTCTCGAGCCGCGCCAGACCCCCTTCTTTCCCGTCGCTCACAGCACCGCGCTCTATCCCGAGTGGGCACTGGCCAAGCTCAAGCACACGCCTGACGTCCTGGCGCGCAAGGTGGTCGTCGCCCTGCTGGATATCGTGCCCGGACCGGATATCTCCCACGCCGCCGTCGAATGGACCACGTCGCTCAATTACCAGCCGGCGCACGAATTGCTGCGCGCCATCGGCGCGCCACCCTACGCCGGCTTCGACCGGGCCACACTGGGCAACCTGCTCGACGAGCATGGCCACTGGATCATCGTTGCGATCGTCCTGATGCTCGCCATGGCCGGGGCCTTCTTCTATACCTTCTACCTGAATCGTCGCCTGCTTCGCTCGGAGGCGCTGCTGCGTGACGAAAACCAGGAACGACGCCAGGCCGAAGAGGCGCTCGGCCGTCATGGCGACGAACTCGAGGAGCGTATCCGCACGCGTACCGCGGAACTGGAGTACCTCGCCCACTACGACGACCTGACCGGGCTGCCGAACCGGAACCTGCTGTTCGACCGTCTCGACCAGGTGATCGAGTCCAGTCAGAAGCAGAGCGGTACGTTCGCGCTGATGTTGGTCGGACTCGACCGCATCCGCGAGATCAACAACACCCTCGGCCACTATTTCGGCGACATGATCCTGCAACAGGCCGCCGATGTGCTGGTCAAGGGACTCAAGACCGCAGAGATCATCGCCCGAGCCGGTGACGACGTCTTCGTCGTGGTGCTGGCGCCGAGCGACGCCTCCCGTGCCGAGGAAGTGGCACACCAGATCCACGATGCCCTCGACCGTACCTTCTATCTCGACGGCCACCCGCTGCACATGAAGGCCCAACTCGGCATCACCCTGTTCCCCGAACACGGCATCGATACCGACACGCTGATGCGCCATGCCGACATCGCCCTGCACTCGGTGCGACGGACGCGCATGGAGTTCTCGATCTACGACCCAAGCCTGAACCGGCACGGCCTGCGCGACCTCAAGCTGCTCGGCGACCTGCGCGCCGCGCTCAACAGCGAAGACCAATTGATGCTCCATTTCCAGCCCAAGGTCTGCCTGAAACGGCGCCGGCTGATCGCCGTCGAGTGCCTGATCCGCTGGAACCATCCGCAGATGGGACTGATCTCCCCGGAATTGTTCGTGCCCCTGGCCGAGAAGACCGGACTGATCCGTCCATTGACCCTGTGGGTATTGAACGCCGCTTTCAACCAGATCAACCGTTGGCAGGAGATGGGCCTGGAGATCGTCAGCGCAATCAATCTCTCGGCCTGGAACTTGCAGGACCGTCATCTGCTCGGACAGATTCGCGAACTGATCGAGGCGTGGAATGTCATGCCCTCGCGGGTAGAGATGGAGGTGACCGAGAGCGCCATGATGGACGACCCGGAGCGGGTCCTCGAATTGCTCCAGGAGCTGAGCGACATGGGCATCCGGCTATCGATCGACGATTTCGGTACCGGTTACTCCTCGATGTCCTACCTCAAGCGGTTGCCGGTCGACGAGGTCAAGATCGACAAGTCGTTCGTGCTCAACATCGACACCAACGCCGACGACCGCGCCATCGTCAAGGCGACCATCGACCTCTCCCACAGCCTGGGACTCGAAGTGATCGCCGAAGGAGTGGACAGCCAGAAGGCGATCGATATCCTGATCGAGATGGGTTGCGACAACGCGCAAGGCTTCTTTATCGCCCGCCCGCAGAGTGCCATCGATCTGCTCAAGTGGCACATGGAGTCACCCTGGGGACAAGCCCTCTACCGTCATGGCGACACGCCACCGGCGCCCATGGTCGATGAATCGGCCAGCACCAAAGCCGCGCCGAAAAGCAGCCCGAAATCGATCCACTAGAATCCGAATGGAGATGCCCCGATGGTTACCGCGATCATCCTGATCAATGCCGACCGCCACCACATCGGTGGCCTCGCCCAGAAACTGGCCGACCTGCCCGGCATCAGCGAGGTCTACTCGGTCAGCGGCCGCTATGACCTGATCGCCATCGTCCGGGTGGAGAGCAACGACGATCTCGCGACCCTGGTCACCCACGAGATGGTCAAACTCGAGGGCATCACCCACACCGAGTCCATGCTCTCCTTCCGCGCCTTCTCCAGGCACGATCTCGACGAGATGTTCTCGATCGGAATGTAGCCGACCTCTCGCCCTCGACGGCCTGCCGACCCCAGACAGTCGGCACGCCGGGGCCGTCTCCCGATAGAATCCTTGGCTGACGCTTGAACTCCTCGAGCGAAGGCAACCATCACCGCTGCAGGCTAATCAGACATGCTCTACCAGACAGACGATCTTCGCATCGCCGAAACCAAGGAACTCAATGCGCCCAGGGACCTGATCGGTCAGGTTCCGGTTTCCGACCAGGCCTCGGCGACGGTCTTCAACGCCCGTCAGGGCATCCACGAGATCCTCAAGCATAAAGACGACCGACTGGTCGCCGTCGTGGGCCCCTGCTCGATTCACGACACCAGGGCGGCGATGGAATACGCCAAACACCTGTCCGCCGTCTCCAGCGCATTAGCCGAAGACCTGCTGGTGGTGATGCGGGTCTATTTCGAGAAACCGCGCACCACCGTCGGCTGGAAGGGGTTGATCAACGATCCCAATCTCGACGGCAGCTTCGAGATCAACGACGGCCTGCGTATCGCCCGGCAACTGCTGGCCGATCTCGCCGAGATGGGCCTGCCATCGGGCACCGAGTACCTCGACCTGATCAGCCCCCAGTACGTCGCCGACCTGATCGCCTGGGGTGCTATCGGCGCCCGCACCACCGAGAGCCAGGGGCATCGTGACCTGGCTTCGGGCCTCTCCTGCCCGGTCGGGTTCAAGAACGGCACCAACGGCAACATGCAGATCGCCGTCGACGCCATCGCCTCGGCCTCCCACCCGCACCATTTCCTCTCGGTCACCAAGGATGGAAGCTCGGCGATCTTCGCCACCCGTGGCAACGACGATTGTCACGTCATCCTGCGTGGCGGTACCCATCCAAACTACGATGCCGCCGGAGTCGACGATGCAGCGGCCCTGCTGGAGAAAGCCGGCCTACCGACCCGGATCATGATCGATTGCAGCCACGCCAACTCACGCAAGATCCCCGAACGCCAGATTGACGTCACGCACGGTGTCATGCACCAGGTCGCCCGTGGAGATTCGCGGATTTTCGGAGTCATGCTGGAGAGCCACCTCGTCAGTGGGCGCCAGAATGTGGTGCCCGGTAAGGAGTTGGTCTACGGCCAAAGCATTACCGATGCCTGTATCGACTGGGCGACGACCGAGGAGTTGCTGGTCAAGCTGGCGGAGGCGGTGCGGGCCAGGCGCAAGGCCAGGTAACCGGGCGAGAGCCTGTCCTACGCCTAGCCGTTGATCCTTGCCTTGGACGCATCCTGGCGCCCTCTTCCATTACACGTGGAGTCGTGGCCCGATCTGCTGACACCGGGAACTGACTGGCCTATTTACTATAATTTGAATTAAGTATTTAACTTAATCTATTGTTTTAACTTGTTTTAATACTGTAAAAAGCCAGGCCATGGAGTATCGCCCATCCGCTTCCGACCACAGACTTTCGTCTCAGGGTCGTGGCTGCCACACGCGAACGAGCCGCCGGGCATCGGCAAGTTGTTCAGGGGTCATACGCGCAGCGACACTGTCACGTGTAATCCCGGCATTCCTGTCCCCGTTGGCGGCCGCCAAATCGAGCTACATGTGCGCGGTGACGACATCCTGGGGCACGCCGAGACCGTAGGCATAGGTGAGGCCGACCATGTGCTGGGCCATGGTATGGCCCTGGTGTGCCGCGCGGCGATACCACTTCGATACCTCGGTGAAGTCCCTGGCGACGCCCAGGCCCGACTCGTACAGAGACCCGACCCGGTACTGGGCCTGTGCCAGGCCCTGCTCAGCCGGTTCGAGCCATTCGTTGTAGGCGGTGATGTAGTCGCCGCGATCGTAAGCGGCGAGGCCTTCGGTGTAGCCCGCCGTCGCGAACGGTGGCCAGGTGAGCCGCAACAGAGTGAGCAGACGCTTCATCGCACGTCCTCCCCGCTGTGATTCAAGGCAGTTGTGATCACACCTGTCACTTCAATCCGTCCCGATGAGAGGCATCGGTTCTACCTCTCGGCCGAGGCCCTGCCTGCAGGTGGTACCCGTCGCGTGGTCGTAGTCTCCGGCGTCACCGAATTCGCCGTTACACACGGCATCCCGGCGGATGATGCCGAGACGATTGACCGTGCCGTCTTCGTTCTGGATCAGGTACGGAAGCCAGACAGTCCCCTGCACGTCGGTGACCGCGGCGTCATGATTGACGATCAGTTTGACGGTGTCATTCATAGCTTGTCCCAACTCGATTGACCGGGTTTCGCGTCACCCTTTCAGGCCGCCGGACCCTGCTCGGACAGCGCCACGATAGCCGCCAGGTCCTCGCCCGCGGCAGCACAACCCTCGCGACGCAATTTGCTCGTACGGTCATCACCCGTAATGGCACTCCACCAGAGACCGCCTTCTGAATAGTGCGCCGCCTCGCGCCTGCAACGCTCTATCTGCCTGTCGGTGGGCTCGTGCCTGATGGCGATGCGTGCCCGGGTAAGCGCCTTGAAGCGTGCCAGGCCGCGCGGTATCGATTCGGCATAGCCGCTGACCGAGCAAGGCTGGCTGGCGTCGCTCTTGCACGCCGTCAGCTGCGGTCTGAGCAACGACTTGATGGTGTCGATGGTCCGATCCAGGTAGCCCATGACTTCACTGTGCATGTCACTCACCTTGTCAGTCAGTTGATCGCTTCGGATGCCGGTTCGGCCGATGCCAAATCGTTGCCCCGGCCCATCTCGTTGAAGTCATTGCCAAGAGCACGCAATCGATCGAGAGCGTGAAACAACGCCTCCTGCATGCGCCTGGTAGGCTGCTTGCCGTGCTTGAGCACGTAGTCGTTGTTCAGGCGTAGCCAGAAATCGACTTCTTCGAGGAGTTTCTGTTCGTCGTCGTTCATGTTCGTGGTCCGCTTCCATTACCCTGATGTCGTGAGTTCACTCTAGGGAGCCACCGCCCTGGCAGCGCGACAGGGCCCGCCAATGACCATGCAGGACGCGCCACACGGTTGCCGGCGACGGCAGGGCGAACTAGATTGACGACGTGTGAGGAACAAAGCGCATGGGGAGCGACACTTGAGCTATACGACATTGGCATCGTGGCCACTGCTGATCTGGAAGGCGCTCGAGGCCGCCGGCCACGACCCGCAACCGGTCTTCGCCATCGCCAAGATCAACCGGGAACAACTGGCCAAGTCCGGTTCACGGGTCACCGAAGCCCGCCTGGAGCGATGCTGGATCGAGGCCGCGCGGGTCCATGCCACCGGCTGTTTCGGCCTCACTGTATCCAACCACTGGCACCCGACCACGCTGCACGCGCTCGGTATCGCCTGCCTCGCCAGTCCGACCCTGGCCGATGCCTTTCAGCGTTTCGTCCGCTACTCCAAGGTCGTCACCGACGCCACGGATTTTCATCTCGAACCACAGCAGGCGCGGTACCAGTTCTCCTGGGATTTCGTCCACGAAAGCGTTTCGGATCATGTCGAAGAGCAGCACGCCACGCTCGGGACCGTCCTGAACATGGCGCGATTCTGTTCCAGCGCGTCACTGCAACCGCTCTCGGTGCACCTGATCCACTCCCCTACCGGCTGCGTGGAGGAGATGGAAGCGTTCTTCGGCTGCCCGATCGTCTACGACGAGCCGCGTTACGGGCTGTCATTCGCGGCGGTCGATCTGGATACGCCGCTACCGACGGCGAACATCGACATGATCATCAGCTCGGAGCAGGTCATCGCGGACTACCTCGCCGGCCTCGCCAAAGGGGACCTGGTGGCCCGGGCGCGTGGCGAGATCCTGCGCCAACTCCCTTCCGGAACGACCACCGAGGAATCGGTGGCGGCGGCGCTCAACCTCAGCCTGAGGACCTTCCAGCGCCGCCTGCGGGAAAACGACACCGTCTATCGTGAGTTGCTCGAATCGGTTCGCCGAGACCTGGCCAGCAAATACCTCGCCAACTCCCGTTACTCGATCACCGAGATCTCCTACCTGCTCGGGTTCTCCGAACCAAGCAGCTTCGCCCGCTCGTTCCGGCGCTGGAACGGAACCTCGCCGACGGCCCAGCGACGTGCCGCGAGCTGACGTACCCGGACGAACCACCGAGGACACGGTCGCAGGCGCCACTTTCGACTGGACAAGCCGCTTGCCCTGCCCGCGTCCCGGATCTACATTTCATCCTGAACAGCTGCAGGTACGGGAGGAATCGATCTGAGCTTCACCACACTCGCTTCGTGGCCGCTGCTGGTCTGGAAGGCCCTCGAAGAACACGGTATCAATCCACGACCGCTGTTCGAGGAGAGCGGCGTCGACCCGGCCTTGTTCGACAAGGCCGGAGCTCGTTATCCCGTCACCCACCTGCAACGGCTCTGGCATCTGGCGGCCGAGGCATCCGACGCACCCTGCCTCGGGGTCGCCACCGCCCGCCACTGGCACCCGACCACCCTGCACGCCCTCGGTATCGCCTGGCTGGCCAGCCCGACACTAGCCGAGGCCTACCAGCGCGTCGTCCGCCACAGTGCCGTCGTCACCACGTTGGGCACAGCCCACCTCGACCTGGCTAATGGCCGCTACACCTTCTCGGTGGTGGGCGCGGACCCTGAATTCCACGCTCAGCCCGAAGCGGCACATGCCTCACTCGCGGTCCTGGTACGCATGTGCCGGATGAGCCTGAGCGAAGGGTTCAAGCCATTGCAAGTGCACCTTCGGCACTCTGTTTCAGGCTGTGACGAGGCGTTGCGCGACTATTTCGGCTGCCCGATCGAGTACGGCACCGAGCGCTACGGATTGATGATGGCGGCGGCCGACCTCGACCGCCAGCTGCCGACGGCCAACATCGACTTGCTGACCAATGCCGAGCAGATGATTGCCGACTATCTCGGGCAACTCGATCAGGACGACACCATCGCCCGGGCCAAGGCCGAGATCCTGCGCCAACTGCCTTCCGGAAGAATCACCGAGGAGACGATCGCGGCGGCCCTGAACATGAGCCTGCGCACCTTTCAGCGACGGTTGAGTGACCGCGGGACCGTCTACCGCGAGGTGCTCGAGTCGGTGCGACGTGATCTGGCGCTGAAGTACATTGCCACCCCGCGGCTGTCGATCACCGAGATATCCTACCTGCTCGGTTTCTCGGAACCGAGCAGCTTCGCCCGCACCTTCCGGCGCTGGACCGGCAAGTCACCGTCGCAGCAGCGTGAGCGCGCCGCCTGACAGCGGGGAGACCGATCCGCTCCGGCTACGATTCAATGCCCTGAGGATTTTTCCGTTGCGGTGCCCTGCGGCTCACCTGCCAAGGGTACTTGATCGCCATGATCCTGGTGCTCGTCCTGCCAGCAGGAACGTGGAATGCGGATGCTGGCGGCAGTCAGTGGCTCGCCACAACTCCGGCACTTGCCGGTGCCGTGCGGCAGATGACCGGCATCGGCGTGATCCCGGTGATCATCACCGCCCAGCCTGACCAGGACGATACTGCCGCAATGTGGACAGGGGGCGGCGATATATTTCCTGAGCGCCACCAGGGCCGTGGTCGTATACATCTCTTGCTCCAAATCGCATTTGTCGATGGAGCTAGATGCTAGGGCCGGCAGCTGATGCCAGCGCGACCATTTACGCCAACAGCCGACCCGTATACGCCAGTCTGCCCGGAATCTCCCGGGCGAAATGCCTAATCGTCGCTGCTGTTACCGGGTTCGACGCGATCACCAGGCTCAGCGCGATTGCCCGGTTCGACGCGATTACCTGGCTCGATGCGATTGTCTGGTTCGCCACGGGTGCCCGGTTCGCCACGGTTGACGTTGGGGGTAGTCTGAGGTGAGGTCTGGCGTCCTTGCGCACCTCCGTGGATCCGCTCTACGCCCTGGGCGAGGCAGACCTCGTACGCCTGCAGTTCCCCCTCCTTCGCCTGCGACTCGCCTAGCCGGAACTCGAGTACCGTTTCCGGGCGCTGCAACTTGTCGGAGGCGACACTATCGTCAATATCGGCCATTGAGAAATAGGCCGAGGCGTAGGGCGAATCGTCACGCCGGCTATCGGTGATCCAGAGGTTGGCGCCTGCATGCCTCAGGTAGCGGATGAAACCAAATCCACCGTCGCGGTTGAAGTGGTAACAGACACCGCGGACCATCGACCCCTTTTCGCCCCACGGCACGCTGTTGGCACCCTCGCGAGACGGCAACAGGTTCGGGATCAGGAATCCTGAAAGAAAGAAGTCGACCTCGCGTCGGAGTGCTGCGGAGACGTTGTCGAACGCCACTACTTCGACCCGGCAGCCCTTGTTCTGCAGCGCCTGGACAACACGGACGAAGTCACCGTCACCGGTCGCCAGGATGACACGACCGAGGGCATCGGACTGCAACAGGGCGTCGACGGCCATGTCGAGGTCGGCGTTGGCCTTGGCGAAGGTGTTGCCGTCGTCGTCGCGGTAACGCTTGACCTCCTTGACGATCACCTTGAAGCCCATATCGCGGATGGCGTTATGGAAACGCTCGACGCCAAAGCGGTAGCCGTTGTCACGACGGGCGCGTTCGGCATCGAAGGTGACGTAGCTGTTCAGCCGCAGCGGCACGCCACCGTCACGGCAGGCGAATTCGCGCAGCACGTCATAGGCCATGCCCCAACCGCCGTTGTACTGAATGTTGGCAGCGTCGATGTACAGGCCGACGCCAAGACGGGATTCAATCGTCATCAATAGCTCTCCTTCGGTATTTTTTCCGGCTACGTTGCGGGCGCCAAATGTTCCACCACCAACTGCAGCCGTTCGTCGCGATACCGGTTAACATTGACCCGGTACGCTAATTCAATTGTATCGCCTTTGACCGGTACATTGCTCGGCTCGATGTTGAACACGATCGCCTCCACCACCGCGCCGCCGGTCACCGGTTCGAGTTCCATGCGCAGGTGCGCCTCGCCCACCGGGCGACTGCCGCGCAGGCGGAACCGGCCGTCGAACAGCGGTTCCGGGAATCCCTGACCCCACGGACCGCCTGCCTCGAGTGCCAACGCGGTGTCGAGCGTCAACTCGTCCGCAACAAGATCCCCGTCACTGGCGATCGCACCCTGAAGCGTTGCCGGGTCGACATGGCGCGCAACCTCGGCGGCAAACGCCGCGGCAAACCTGGGGTAACCGTCAGCCTCCAGAGTCAGTCCGGCGGCCATGGCGTGGCCGCCAAAGCGCTCGATCAGGCCCGGTTCGCGATCGGCGATCGCCTGCAGCACGTCACGCACGTGCACACCGGAGACCGAGCGCGCCGACCCCTTCAGTCGGCCGTCGTCGCCAGCCGCGAAGGCGACCACCGGACGGTGTACCCGCTCCTTCAGGCGACCGGCAACAATGCCGACGATGCCCTGGTGCCAGGTCGGATCGTAGAGGCTGAGCGCCGCTGGCAGGTCGCCATCAACCGTCATGCCGGCGACCATCGTCTCGGCCTCCACACGCATGCCGTGCTCGATCCCGCGCCGTTCACGGTTCAGGGTATCGAGTTCTCCCGCCAGTTCGAGCGCACGCCGGGGATCGTCCTCGAGCAGGCAGCACACACCGACACTCATGTCGGCCAGGCGACCGGCGGCATTGAGCCGTGGCCCGACGGCGAAACCGAGATCGCTGGCCGCCAGGTACGGCAGGTCGCGCCGGCCGACCCGGGCCAGGGCGGAGATGCCGGCACAGCCGTTACCGCTGCGCAGTCGGCGCAGGCCGTGCTCGACCAGCGTCCGGTTGACCCGGTCGAGATGGGCGACGTCGGCCACCGTACCGAGCGCCACCAGGTCGAGCAGGACGCCGAGGTTGGGCTCGTTCAGGCCATGGGTGGTGAACCAGCCACGGGTACGCAGTAGCCGGCGCAGCGCCAGCATCAGGTAGAAGATGACCCCTACCCCGGCCAGGTGGCGCCCCGGCCAGGTCGCTTCCCCGCACTGTGGATTGACGATGGCGCAGGCGGCCGGGAGGCTGTCGCCGGGCAGGTGATGGTCGGTGACGATGACGTCGATCCCAGCCGCGTTAGCGGCCAAAACACCGTCATGGCTGCTGATGCCATTGTCCACGGTGATCAGGAGACCGGGCTCGCGCGGCGCGGCCAGTTCGACTACTTCGGGTGTCAGGCCGTAACCGCTGGTGAACCGGTTGGGGACAAGGAAGTCGACATGTGCGGAGCCGAACTGGCGCAGGGCGCGTACTGCAAGTGCACTGCTGGTAGCACCGTCGGCGTCGTAATCACCGACAACCAGGATCCGCGTCCCCTGTTCCAGTGCCTCGGCCAGCCGCTCTGCGGCGGCGGAACAGCCATGCAGGCCGTCGGGATCGGGCAGTCGTTCGAGGGCAAGATCAAGTTCGTCGGCGTCGCTCAGGTCACGCCGGACAAGGACCCGGCGCAGCACCGGGTGCAGGGTGTCGGGCAGTTGTGCGGTCGCGACCTCCGGCCGGCGGCGGATGGTGATGCGACCGCCGAGCACGGCCTGCAGTCAGCCGAGTCGCTGGAGAATCGCGCGCTTGACCGCGTCGAGTTCGGCGGGGACCTTGGAAACCGCATCCTGGCACTGGCTGATCGCGGTGTCAGGATCTTTCAGGCCATGACCGGTCAGCGTGCAGGTCACCGTGCTCCCCTCGGGGATCTTGCCCGAGGTGATGTCCCGGATCGCCCCGGCGACGGAGATGGCCGAGGCCGGTTCACAGAAGATGCCCTCGCGCTGGGCGAGCAGTTTCTGGGTCTCGAGGATCTGCTCGTCGCTGAATTCGTCGAACCAACCCCCTGAATCACTCTGGGCGGCGACGGCCTTGTCCCAACTCTGAGGATTGCCGATGCGGATCGCGGTGGCGACCGTCTCCGGATCTTCGATCGGGTGTCCACGCAGGAACGGTGCGGCACCCGAGGCCTGGTAGCCACACATCACCGGTCGCTGTCCGACGACCCCGTGGGCGTGGTACTCGCAGTAGCCCATCCAGTAGGCGGAAATGTTGCCGGCATTGCCTACCGGCAGGCAGTGGTAGTCGGGCGCCCGACCGAGGGTATCGATGATCTCGAAAGCCGCGGTCTTCTGTCCCTGCAAGCGGAACGGGTTGATCGAGTTGACGATAGTGACCGGCGCCTCCTCGGCGACCTCCTTGACCAGTTGCATGCCGGCATCGAAGTTGCCCTCGATCTGCATCACCACGGCGCCGTGCATCATCGCCTGGGCCAGCTTGCCCAGCGCGATCTTGCCGTCAGGGATCAGCACGAAGGCAGTGATACCGGCGCGTGCCGCGTAGGCCGCGGCCGCAGCCGAGGTATTGCCGGTCGAGGCGCAGATGATCGCCTGGCCGCCGTCGGCGACCGCGGCGGTAACCGCCATGGTCATGCCGCGGTCCTTGAACGACCCGGTAGGATTCAGCCCCTCGTACTTGACGTAGATGTCGACGTCACGCCCGAGGTCGCGCGGGATGTTGTTGAGTCGTACCAGCGGGGTGTCGCCCTCGCACAGGCTGATAATCCGGGTGTCGTCGCTGACTGGAAGCCATTCACGGTAGCGGTCGATCAGCCCTGTATAGCGGTTACCCATCATTGTCCCCCTGTGGTGCGGCCCTCGGAGAGGCCGCCGTGCCGGTAGGCCCCGGCGTCGAATTTCTAGCGTGCGTCGAGCGTCTCGACACGAATCCTGGTCACCGGCGCGATGATGCTGTCGAGTGCCTCGATGGTGGCAATCGCGCTGTCCATCTCCCCCTCGCGAACGCGGTGGGTGAGGATGATGACCGGCACGTCGGTCGCGTCCTCGGCCGGTTCCTTCTGCAGGATCGCCTCGATGCTGATGCCACGCTCGGCCAGGATCCGGGTGACGTCGGCCAGCGTTCCAGGACGGTCCTTGGCCAGCAACCGCAGGTAATAGGCCGACTGGATCTCCGCGATGGGCAGGATCGGCAGATCGGCCATGGAATCGGGCTGGAAGGCCAGGTGCGGCACGCGGTTCTCGGGATCGCTGGTCAGCGCCCGGGTCACTTCGATCAGGTCGGCGACCACCGACGAGGCGGTCGGTTCGGCACCGGCACCGGCGCCGTAGTAGAGCGTCGGTCCGACGGCGTCAGCCATGACCAGGACGGCGTTCATGACGCCATCGACATTGGCCAGCAGGCGGCGCTCCGGGACCAGCGTCGGATGGACACGCAGTTCGATGCCCACGCCGTTGCGCCGGGCGACACCGAGGTGCTTGATCCGGTAGCCGAGTTCCTCAGCGTAGGCGACGTCGTCACGGGTGATCCTGGTGATGCCCTCGGTGTAAGCGCGGTCGAACTGCAGCGGGATGCCGAACGCGATCGAGGCGAGGATGGTGAGCTTGTGGGCGGCATCTATACCCTCGACGTCAAAGGTCGGATCGGCCTCGGCGTAACCGAGTTCCTGCGCCTCGGCCAGCACGTCGGCAAAGTCGCGGCCCTTGTCGCGCATTTCGGTGAGAATGAAATTACCGGTGCCGTTGATGATGCCGGCGACCCAGTCGATCTGGTTGGCCGCCAATCCCTCACGGAGCGCCTTGATGATCGGGATGCCACCGGCGACGGCGGCCTCAAACGCCACCACGACCCCCCGCTCGCTCGCCGCAGAAAAGATCTCGTTGCCGTGCAGCGCGATCAGCGCCTTGTTCGCGGTGACCACGTGCTTGCCGTTGGCGATCGCCTCGAGCACCAGCTCACGCGCCGGCTCATAGCCGCCGATCAATTCGGCGACAATCTGCACTTCGGGATCACGTACCACATCGAACGGATCGGTGGTGAGCCTGATACCGTCGGTCGAGCAGATACGCGGTGACTCGAGATGACGAGCCGCGGCGTGGGTTACACGGATGCCACGACCGGCACGCCGGGTAATCTCGGCGGCGTTACGCTGCAGGACGTTGACCGTTCCGCCACCTACGGTGCCGAGGCCGAGCAGGCCGACATTGACCGGATTCACTGGAAACTCCCTTTCAGGCGGCGCCAACGCCGCGACGGAACATGGAACGCAGGCCGCGCACGGCCTGGCGGATACGGTGCTCGTTTTCGATCAACGCGAAGCGGACGTGGTCGTCACCGTACTCGCCGAAACCGATGCCGGGCGACACCGCGACCTTGGCTTCCTTGATCAGCAGCTTCGAGAATTCGAGCGAGCCGAGATGACGGTAGGCCTCGGGGATCTGCGCCCAGACGAACATGGTCGCCTTGGGTTTCTTGACCTCCCAGCCGGTCGAAGTGAGGCCGTCGCAAAGGACATCCCGGCGCGACCGGTACATGTCACGGATCTGGCCGACGCACTCCTGTGGTCCCTCGAGCGCGGTGATCGCCGCCACCTGGATCGGCGTGAACATGCCGTAATCGAGGTAGGATTTCATCCGTGCCAGGGCGGCGATCAGCTTGAG
Organism: uncultured Gammaproteobacteria bacterium; assembly: GCA_964195335.1. GTDB lineage: Bacteria > Pseudomonadota > Gammaproteobacteria > QNFN01 > QNFN01 > QNFN01. The sequence goes on from CAXMPC010000169.1 coordinate 17,494, forward strand.
GTTGCCGCACATGAAACCGACCCGCCAACCCGGCATGTTGTAGCTTTTCGACAGCGAGAACGACTCGACCGCGATCTCCTTGGCCCCTGGCACCTGCAGGATCGATGGTGCCACGTAACCGTCGAAGACGATGTCGGCATACGCAAGATCGTGGATCACCCAAATGCCGTGCTCGCGGGCGATGGCGACCACCTTCTCGAAAAACTCGAGGTCGACGCACTGCGTGGTCGGGTTGCCGGGGAAGTTCAGCACCAGCATCTTCGGCACCGGCCACGAACCACGGATGGCCTTTGCCAGTTCATCGAAAAAATCGACCCCGGGCACCAGCGTGACGTAGTGGATGTCGGCGCCGGCGATGACGAAACCGTAGGGGTGGATCGGGTAGGCCGGGTTCGGCACCAGCACCGCATCGCCCGGTGAAACCGTGGCCAGGGCCAGGTGGGCCAACCCCTCCTTGGAGCCGATGGTGACGATCGCCTCGCTCTCCGGGTCGAGTTCGACCGCGTAACGCTCCTGGTACCAGTTGCAGATCGCCCGGCGCAGCCGCGGGATGCCGCGCGATGCCGAATAGCGGTGGGTGTTGCTGCGCTGCGACGCCTCGACCAGCTTGGCGACGATGTGCTCCGGCGTCGGTTGGTCCGGGTTGCCCATGCCGAAATCGATGATGTCCTCGCCGCGCGCCCGTGCCTGCGCCTTCAACTCGCCGGTGATATTGAAGACGTACGGCGGTAACCGACTGATTCTGCGGAACTCTTCGTTCACGATTTCAACCTTGCGCAGGCGCACCTGGAGCGGAAAAACAAGCCGGAAACATTACTGGAATGGGCCGGAAACTGCAACGAACGCAGTACCGCCAACCACGCCGATCGGGTAAGGTTGCGCCATGCAAATGGTCCAGGATCTAGACCGGGACGGCTACACCATCGTCGGGCACGACAACGGCGTGGTGCAGGTCAACGGTGAGCGGCTTGGCAGCAGCTGCGTGGTGGCCCCTGACCGGCTGATTAGAGACTGGCCGCCGCGCCATCTCGATGAGCTCAATCCCAGCCACCTGATGCAGCTTGTCGAACTCGAGCCGGAGATCGTGCTGCTCGGCGTCGGTTCCCGGCTGCGATTTCCCCGCCCCGACCTGTTGCAACCGCTGCAAGAGCGCGGCATCGGCGTCGAGGTGATGGACACCGCGGCCGCCTGCCGTACCTACAACTTGCTCAAGGGGGACGGTCGTCGCGTGGTGGCCGCGTTGATCACCGCACCCACGGCAGCCGAAACAGCCTGATCGAACCGGCACGCCTCAGCGGAACAGCGTACTGGCCGAAAAGCCGGTGTTCTCCATGATCTTGCGCAAACGCTGCAGTGCGTCCATCTGGATCTGCCGCACCCGCTCGCGGGTGACGCCAATTTCATTACCGACCTGCTCGAGGGTCGCCGACTCGTAGCCGTGCAGGCCGAAGCGGCGTTCGACCACCTCGCGCTGCTTGTCGGTCAGTTGACCGAGCCACTCATCGAGCTTGTCGTGCATGTTCTCGTCCTGGAGAACGTCCGACGGGTCGACCAGGGTTTCGTCGGGAATCGCTTCGAGCAGCGGCTTGTCCACATCGCGGCTGAGCGGGGTGTCGACCGAGGTCTCACGCTCGTTCAGCCCCATCATCCGCTTCGCCTCCTCAACCGGTTTGCCGAGAACCTCGGCGATCTCCTCGATGGTCGGCTCATGGTCGAGGCTCTGCGCCAGCCGGCGCGCAGCGCGCAGGTAGACGTTGATCTCCTTGACCACGTGGATCGGCAAACGCACCGTCCGCGTCTGGTTCATGATCGCGCGTTCTATGGTCTGGCGGATCCACCAGGTGGCGTAGGTCGAAAAACGAAAACCACGTTCGGGGTCGAATTTCTCGACCGCGCGAATCAGGCCGAGATTGCCCTCCTCGATCAGGTCGAGCAGCGCCAGTCCGCGGTTGACGTAGCGCCTTGCGATGCGCACTACCAACCGCAGGTTGCTTTCGATCATGCGCTTGCGCGCCGCCTCTTCACCCTTCTGCGCGCGACGGGAGAAGTAGACTTCCTCCTCCGCCGTTAGCAGAGGCGAAGCCCCGATTTCGTTGAGATAGAGACGGGTGGCGTCGAGTTGAGCCGCGTGGCTCGGCGTCAGCGTGGAATTCTTTGAGAAGGAGCGTGGCTCCTCCGCATCCTTATCTGGTTCGGAACCGGAATCGGCTCCGCTGGATTCCTGATTATTGAGGTCGACCTCCTGGTCGGCGAGATTATCCATATCTTCCTCTCCTAGCACTGCCTTCTCCTTCGAGGGGTCGTCAACGCTCATGTCGGTCCGGCCGTGGCTGCAGCAGGTGCGGAGGATGGCAGGTATTGATGGCCATCATCCCTGCGGCAGCAGTCGTAACGGGTCGATCGGCTTTCCTTGACGACGAATCTCGAAATGCAACATAGCCCGGTCATTATCTACCCGACCCATTTTCGCAATCAATTGTCCTGGAGCAACTTTATCTCCTTCTCCCACAAGAATTTCACGATTATGGCCGTAGGCACTCAGGTAGGTGTTGTTGTGCTTGATGATGATGAGATTGCCGTAACCGACCAGACCGTTACCGCTGTAGACGACCTGTCCACCTGCCGCAGCGTACACCGACTGGCCTTCGCTACCAACAATATCGACCCCTTTGCGCGCCGGATCACTGGCGTTGAACGTACGGAACAGTCGCCCCTTGGTCGGCCAGCGCCAGGCGAGACCACCCACGGTACGCGTGGCGGTCGGTGCGGCCGGATCGGTCTTCGCCGGCACCCGCTTGGTGGTTGCTTTTGGCGCAGTCGGAGTCGGTGCAGGTTTCGCTGTCTGCGTACTGTTTGTTGATGCCGTCTTTTTCGGTGGCGGCGGCTTTGATGCCGGCTTTGGCGCCGGTTTCACGGTTTGCGTCGGGGCGGGTGGCGGCTTGCTCGCGGGGACCGCCGGTTTGCGTAGCGCCAGGCGCTGACCCGGGTAGATGGTGTACGGCGCGCCGATCCCGTTCCAGACCGCGATTTCACGATGGTCGAGGCCGTACTGCCAGGCGATCGAGTAAAGGCTGTCGCCACGGCGAACGCCGTAGCTGGCGGGCGGTGGAGGCGCACCGGAGGTCCGGTTCGCCGTCGGTGCCGGTGGGTGCGATCCGCAGGCCGTGAGCAGCAGGGCACCCATGAGCATGGGCAGGATGGTACTTCGCAGTGGCTTCATCAATACGCGATCAGGACATAGGCTACGCCCAGGAAGATCACCAGCCAGCCGAGACGATCGATGTAGGTTCGCAGGATCTTTTCCATCGGTGCCCCGCCCCAGCGCATCAGTCCGGCGACGAGGAAGAAACGGGTGCCACGACCGACCAGTGAAGCCAGCGCGAACGGCAGCAGGGCCATGGCGCTGGCGCCGGCGGCGATGGTGAACAATTTGTAGGGAATCGGCGAAAAACCGGCGATAAAGACCACCCAGACGCCCCACGCCCCAAACCACGCGATCGCCTGTTCGTATCGTGCACCGTATCCGGCATCGGCAATCAACGGCAGCACCGCGTCGATCGCCAGCATGCCGATCAGGTAGCCGAACAGGCCACCGAGGACCGAGGTCGCCGTGGTCAGGCCGGCATACCACCAGGCACGATCGGTCCGTGCCAGGCTCATCGGTGCCAGCATGACGTCAGGCGGGATCGGGAAAAACGACGACTCGGCAAAACTGAGGCCGCCAAGGTACCAGGGGGCATGGCGGTGGGCGGCCCAGACCATCGCCTTTTCGTAGAGTGCGGAGAACAGGCGCATGTCAGCCCCGGCCCGGCACCAGCGGTACGAAGCTGACCCAGGCGAGGTGCGACTCCTCGAAGCGGTCGCCCTGCCGGGTGATCAGGCGCAGCTCCTGGCCCCCGCGGTCACCAACCGGAATCACCAGCCGGCCACCTTCGGCCAGCTGTTCGAGCAGCGCCTGTGGCACCTCGAGCGGGGCCGCTGTGACCACGATCGCGTCATAGGGACCGTGTGACGGCCAGCCCCAGCTGCCGTCGACAAAGTGGGTCTGGATATTGTAGATCCGCACCTCACGGAACAGCTGGCGGGCGCGCTGCAACAGGTTGGGATTGCGCTCAACGCTATAGACGTGCGGCACCAGCCGCGCCAGCACCGCGGCCTGGTAACCGGACCCGGTGCCGACCTCGAGCACCTTCTGCGGTTTACCTCCACCCAGGGCCGCCTCGGTCATCAGCGCGACGATGTAAGGCTGGGAGATGGTCTGGCCGAAACCGATCGGCAGAGCCGTGTCCTCGTAGGCGCGGCTGGCCAGCGCCTCCTCGACAAACATGTGGCGCGGCACCTCGCGGATCGCCTCCAGCACCGCCGCGCTCTTGATGCCCTCATCCTGCAACCGGCGTACCAGCCGGTCACGGGTACGCGACGAGGTCATGCCAATGCCGACGTGGCCGGCACTCACCGTGGCGTCTCCGGCTCGAGCCACTGCGCTACCGCATCCAGGGCAGTGTGGCGGGTCAGGTCGACATGGATCGGTGTCACCGAGACGTAACCCTCGCGCACGGCGTGGAAATCGGTGCCGGGGCCGGCGTCCTGTTCCGGGCCGGCGGGACCGATCCAGAAGATCTCCCGACCGCGAGGATCGGTGGTGCGGGCCACCGGTTCGGCACGGTGACGGTGGCCGAGCCGAGCCGAGCGAAAGCCCTTGATCTCTTCCCACGGCAGGTCGGGGACGTTGACGTTGAGGATGGTGTCCGGTGGCAGTTCGGCATGGCTTAGCTGCTCGACCAGGCGCAGCGTGGCGCGAACGCCGCTGTCGTAATGTTCCGGGTCGTAGTGGCCCATCGACACGGCAATCGCCGGCAGGCCGAGAAAACGCCCCTCCATAGCCGCCGCCACGGTACCGGAGTAGATCACGTCGTCGCCCAGGTTCGGACCCGAATTGATGCCGGAGACGACCATGTCGGGCTCGTGTTCGAGCAATCCGGTGATCGCCAGGTGGACGCAGTCGGTCGGGGTGCCGTCGACGCGGATCACGCCGTCGTCAAGGGTGGTCATGCGCAACGGTTGGTCGAGAGTGAGCGAATTGCTGGCCCCGCTGCGATTACGATCGGGCGCGATGACCGTCAACTCACCCAGTCCGGCGAGCGCCTTGGCGAGCCGTCGTAGCCCCTCGGCGAGGTAGCCGTCGTCATTACTGAGCAGGATGTGCATGCGGTGTCCAGCGCGGTCGCCGCGCGCCCTCGCGCGGGTGGTGCGTACTATAACCGAATCACCACCGCCCCTCCCATCATCCCGGTCGTTGGACTGCGCATGGGATAATGGCGCCATGAAACGTCGGCGCCACCCGGTAAACGACCAAGAGAGCGCACTCTTCCGCGAGGCGATGCGCGGCGTCGAGCCGCTCGCCGACGCCCCGGCCGACGCAAAGCCCGTTATCGCACCGAAAAGCAGGCCGAAACCGACCGTGAAAACGGCCCAGACAGCCACGGCTTCCGGCAAACCCGCCACGGCCGACGGCAGCGGTGTGCAGGCACGGACGCTGCAGCGGCTGCGCCGGGGTCGACTGCGACCGGAGGCGACCCTCGACCTGCACGGCTTCACCCGGCACGAGGCACACATCGAGGTCGATCGATTCCTGTGCCGCGCGCATTCCGACGGGCGCCGTTGCGTGCTGGTAATCCACGGGATCGGCCGTGGCAGTGAATCCCACGGCGTATTGCGCGAGGCGTTGCCCGGCTGGCTTGCGGCCCACCCGGAAGTGCTGACCAGCGCCCCGGCGCAGCCTGCCGATGGTGGTGCCGGGGCCAGCTATATCCTGCTGCGACGCGCGTCGCCGGCGCGCTAGCGCGCCTCGTAGAGAATGCAGCCGAACTCTGCGCGCGTTTCCAGGTGTGCGAACTCGTCATCGGCACGCGCCAGCGCCCGCATGCGGTTACTGCTCATCTGCTCCAACCGTTCGCAGATACCGAAGCCGTCCCGTTCGGTGTCATTCTGCAGTTGTGGCTTGCTCTCGAAACGCCAATGGCTGCAGTCGCTACAGAAGCCACACTCACTCATGCCCTTCCCTCCTCGTGATCAACCGTCTGGCTGGCGCCTGGCGCAGGACGCCGGCTATGCTGGCCCGCCGCCATGACCGCGAGCCGAACCGTGAACGATACGCCACCATCATCCGAACAGTTCCCCTATCGTGTCACCATCCCGGCCCGCTGGGGCGACACGGACATGCTCGGACACATCAACAATGTCGCCTACTACCGCTACTTCGAGGCGGTGGTGGTCGACTTCATCGCCACCCCGTGCGGGATCGACTGGCATCGCGCCCCGATCATCCCCTTCGCCGCCGAGAGCCGCTGCCGCTTCCTGCGACCGCTGCGCTTTCCCGGACGTTTCGCCACCGCCCTGCGCGTGGCACGGATCGGCAATACCAGCGTGACCTACGACCTGGCCCTGTTCGACGAGGCTGACGGCAGCCTCGCCGCCACCGGTGACTGGGTTCACGTCTTTGTTGATCGAGCCAGCGAACGCCCCGTGCCGATCCCGGAAACGGTTCGCGAGGTGTTCGACCACTACCGTTGAGGTGGCGGTTTCAACAGCAACGACAACAGCAGCGCCAGGCTGGCCAGTCCGGCCGCGAACAGGTAGCTCGAGGCAAAACTACCACTCGACTCGGCAAGGATGCCGGCCAGCGCCGGTCCGGCGATCTGGCCGATGCCGAAGATGAAGGTGATGGTACCGAACGCCGCGACCGCGTGGTGCAGCCCCATGTAGTCGCCTACCGCCGCCGCCATGATGCCGGGAATACTCCATGCGGCGAGTCCGAACAGCGCGATGGAGAGATAGAGGAAGGCGTCGGGCAACGGCAGGCCGGCGCACAGGTAGGCGCCGGCATGAAGCGCGAACACCGCCGCCATGCCGACCCGCCGCCCGGCATGATCCGAGAGCCAACCGAATACCGGGCCGGACAGAAGGCTGAGGAAGCCGACCCAGAACCAGAACTGACCGGCCACCGCCTCGCTGAAACCACGTTCCTGCACCAGCGTGGTGACGATGAATGTGGCGTAGATGACGTAGGTGAAACCGAACAGGAAATAGATTGCGCCGAGATGGATCAGGACCCGGCGCCTGGTGGCCGCATCAGGCTCGGCGCCATCACCTCCGGAGGCGTGACCAGGGCCGTCGCCACCGCAAGGGGCAAGCTTCATCACTGCGGGGTCGTTACGCAGGACGGCCGAGCAGATCAAAGCGATCACGACCACGCTCGTGCCGAGGATGAACCAGCTGTAGCGCCATCCTTCCACCCCCCATTCAGCGTTCACGGCGGGGATCAGCAGGCCGCTGAACATGATCGCAAACCCGCTGCCGATCACCATCAGGCCCGCGGCCCGGCCACGCAGGCGGCGGTCGAACCAGTGCGACACCAGCCCCATGATCGGCACGTTGGCGGCACCGCTGCCGGCACCGGTGAAGAAATAGAGCAGCAGCACCGCAATGAAGCTGTCGCTGAGTGCCACCAGCAGCAGCGTCCCCCCTACCGTCAGCAGCGCGCCGCCGATGACCGCTCGCGCACCGAATCGGCCTACCAGCCGACCGCTGGCGAGAACCGCGAGCAGGTAACCGACGAAGTTGCCGGTACTGATCAGGCCCATATCAGCGTAGCTGAGCTCTAGGCTCACACCCATCGATGGCAGCAACATACCGAGAGCGAAACGGCCGATGCCTAGGCAAGCGAAGACGGTCAGCAGCCCGGCCACGGCGATGGCCCAGCCGTAGTGGACCGGCAGCGCGCGAGCGAGGCGGCTGGCCAGATCCTTGGCGTTGATGTTGTCGGCAGGTGTCATGCAGCGGCCCGGACGCCGGTTATCGTTATGCTGGCCGCGGCGCCTGCGGCGACCGGCAGCATGCCACCGCGCCGCGCGGGGTCGCAACCGGACGGTACGTCAGGCCGGTTCAGCGTCGTGGGCGTGGTCGCGAAGGCGTCGATGGCAACGGTGTCGGCCGTGGCGGCCTGCTGCCGGGAGGTGGACGGTTCGGTGGTGGACGGGTTGGCGGTGGTGGCCGCACGCCACCGTAGCAGCAGCCAGGCCGGTAGTGGTTGTCGTACCAGCCGCTGCCTGAGTAGTAGCCAACCCCCACGCTGCCGTAGACGTTGACGTTGTCACCGGTCGAGCCGCAGCCCGCGACCAGGGCGCTCAGGGTCACCAGCAGAAACAGGCGCCGCGCGCTCATCGCGACGTCTCCTGGCCTGCGTCAGGATA
>CAXMPC010000170.1:0-4145 GCA_964195335.1 uncultured Gammaproteobacteria bacterium
GCTCAGGAGCCGTGTCGCGATCGACGCACCAGCAGCCCTAGCCCCAGCAGCAGCGCCAGCCCGATGATCGGTGCGTCACCGAACCGGATGTAGGGCGTTGCCCCCTGGCGCGGCTCGACCATGCCGTGAAGCACATGGACCTCGAACTGCGGTGAGCGTGCGCGCACCTCGCCCCGCGGCCCGATGATTGCCGAGATCCCGGTGTTGGTCCCACGCAACAGCATGCGCCCGCTCTCCAGCGCCCGCATACGGGCGATCTGCAGGTGCTGGTGCGGAGCGATCGAGTCGCCGAACCAGGCGTCGTTGCTTACATTGACCAGCAGGGTCGCCTCCGGAAGCACACTGTGCATCTCGGCCGGGAAGACGTCCTCGTAACAGATGGTGATCCCGACCGGCTGCCCGGCCAGGCGCAGTGGCGACTGCTCGGCCGGGCCACGACTGAAATCGGACATCGGCACGTGCAGGAAGCGCAATGCCTCACCCAGCAGGTCGCGCAACGGCAGGAACTCGCCGAACGGCACCAGGTGACGCTTGAAGTAAAGGGCATGGCCGGCATCGGTCAGCGCCAGCATCGCGTTGTAGTAGCGGTCGCTGGCGCGGTCGCGGTAGGGGATGCCGAGCAGGAGATCGGTCGCGTTGAGCCGGGCCACGGCCTGCAGTTCGTCGAGGTAACCGTCGACGACGTTCTCGTAGAAGATCGGCACCGCGGTCTCGGGCCAGACGACCAGGCGGCTCTCCCAGCTGGTCTCGGTCAGCGTCCGGTAGAGATCGAGGGTCCTGCCAAGTTCCTCCGGTTGCCACTTGCGGGTCTGCGATATGTTGCCCTGGATCAGGGTGGCGCGGAACGGTTCACCGGCAGGCTCGGTCCAGTCGCGGCCACCCCAGCCCCAAAGACCACCCCAGAGCCCCACCAGCAGCACCAGTGCCAGTAGCCGGCCCGGGTGGCTGATGGCCGCGAACACGGCCCACAACAGGCCGGCACTGAGTGCCGCGGCAAAGCCGACGGCCAGGGTGCCGCCGACCGGCGCCAGGGTCGCCAACGGCGTGTCAATCTGGCTGATGCCAAGTGCCAGCCAGGGAAAACCGGTCAGCAGCCAGCCGCGCACCCACTCCAGCAACAGCCATACCACCGGCAGTGCCAACACCACGCGCCAGGGAGCACGATCACGCCGCCACAGTGCCGCGAGCAGTGCCGCGAGCAGTGCGGGATAGAGGGCGAGGACGGCGACCAGGCAGAACGTGATGGCGAGCGCCACCGGCAGGCTGTTACCGCCGAACTGGTAGATGCTGATATGCACCCAGCCGACGCCGAAACCGAACTGCCCGAGACCGAACAGCCAACCGCGCCAGAAACTCCGGCGAGAGCCGTTCTCGAGCCATGCGGGCAGGGCCATGGCGAGCGCCAGCAGCGGCAGAGGAAACCAGCCGAAGGGGGCGAACCCGAGCGGCACCAGCACGCCTGCGCCGAGCGCGAGGCCGTCTCCGCGAAGCCTGTTGCCGCGTGTCACGCCATGTTGACCGGAACCGCTCAGACGCCGGCCGGCGGCATCCCGTCCGCGTCGGCCGCAGCCACTTCGTCGGGATGGATGGTCAGCTGCAAGGTGTGGATGCGCCGCCGGTCGGCCTGTTGCACCCGGAATTCGTAACGGCCGGCGGTGAAGGTTTCGCCCCGGCGCGGCAGATGACCGAGGCCGCTGATCACCATGCCACCCACCGTGTCGAATTCGTCGTCGCTGAACTCGGTACCGAACTGCTCGTTGAACTCCTCGATCTCGGTCAGTGCCGGCAGCGCGTAGTGGGTCTCGTCCAGGTGCTGGATGCCAAGTTCCTCCTCGACGTCGTGTTCGTCCTCGATGTCGCCGACGATCTGCTCGAGCACGTCCTCGATGGTGACCATACCGGCGACACCACCGTACTCGTCGACGACGATGGCGAGGTGGTTGCGGCTGGCACGGAAATCTTTGAGCAGAGCGTCGAGACGCTTGCTTTCGGGGATAAATACCGGTGGGCGCAGGACGTCGCGGACGTTGAAACCGGAAACACCGCTGGAGGCAAGCAGGTCTTTCGCCAACAGGATGCCGACCACTTCGTCACGGCTGTCGCCAATCACCGGAAAGCGCGAGTGGCCCGACTCGAGGGCGATACTGATCAGTTCCTGGGGCGGGTTGTCGCGGCTGACGACCACCATCTGCGAGCGCGGGATCATGATGTCGTCGACGCGCATTTCGGCGACCTGGAGCACGCCCTCGATCATCTGCAGGGCGTCGAGATCGAGGAATTCGCGGCGGTGGGCGTCGCGCAGCAGTTCGAACAGTTTCTCGAGTTCGCGAGGTTCGCGTAGCAGGGCTTGGCCGAGGCGCCCTATCCAGGAGCGTTGAGCCGGGCCGTCGCTAGGTCGATCTTCGTTCATGCGAAACATCAGTCATGGTAAGGGTTTGGATAGCCTAATTGGGCCAGCAAGTCGATTTCAAGTCGTTCCATGGCCACCGCCTCATCGGTCGCCTGGTGATCGTGGCCCGCCAGGTGCAGCAGGCCGTGGACCATCATGTGCGCCCAGTGGGCCCTGACCGGCTTGCCCTGCTCGTTCGCCTCACGCTCGACCACCGGTGCGCAGACAACGATGTCGCCGAGCTGCGGCACCGGTACACCCGGTGGTGTCGCTAGCGGGAACGACAGTACGTTGGTCGGTTTCCGCTTGCCGCGCCAGGCGCGGTTCAGCGCGGCACCCTCGTCGGCATCCACCACACGTAGCGTCACCGCGCCCGGGGTGCCTGTCATCGCAAGCACCGCCAACGCCCAGCGGCGCAGCGTCGCCGGCGCCGGACGCCCGGCACGGCTGGTGGCGAACTGGATCGCGACAGGTCCGGGCCGGGCACTTCTCATGGTGTGCCGTGATCGACACCGTCGGCCTGCTCGTGGGCGTCGTAGGCAGACACGATGCGCTGTACCAGCGGATGACGGACGACGTCGCGGGCCGAAAAGAAGGTGAAGCTGATGCCATCGACGTCCTGCAAAACGTCGGTGACCTGGCGCAGACCCGAAAGTTGACCGCGCGGCAGGTCGACCTGGGTGACGTCACCGGTGATGACCGCAGTCGAACCGAAGCCGATCCGGGTCAGGAACATCTTCATTTGCTCGCGGGTAGTATTTTGTGCCTCGTCCAGGATGATGAAAGAGTTATTTAGTGAGCGACCGCGCATAAAGGCCAGCGGAGCCACCTCGATGATATTGCGCTCGATATACTTGGTCACTGTTTCAAAGCCCAGCATCTCGTACAAAGCATCGTACAGTGGGCGCAGATAAGGGTCGATTTTCTGGCTCAGGTCACCCGGTAGAAAACCCAATTTTTCACCCGCTTCTACCGCTGGGCGAACAAGCAGTATTCGCCGCACACGCTCCTCCAATAAAGACTCCACCGCGCAGGCGACCGCAAGGTAGGTCTTGCCTGTACCCGCGGGACCAATACCGAAGCAGATATCAGAGTGCTTGATCATACGCACATAACTTTGCTGGTTTTTGCCGCGTGGTTTGATCGAGCCGCGCTTGGTGCGAATTATTTGTATGGCCTCTACCGGGCTCTCCTCTTCGTTCTCGGCGAGACTGTCGAGACCCGCGTGCTGCAATTGCAGGTGCAGGGACTCGGGCGTGAGGTTGACACCCTGGCAGATCTCGGCATAGAGGTGAATTAACAACTTGTGGGCTGCCGTGATATTGACCGCCGGTCCGCTCAGTTGGAACTGGTTGCCTCGTGCGCTGACTCGGATACCAAGGCGTTGTTCTATCTGGCGCAGGTGTCCGTCCAGCTGGCCGCAAAGCATAGCCAGATGACGGGCATCATTGGGTTCGAGGGTGAGATTGTGCTGCGTCGATTGTGGGCTTGCAGATTCGCTATTCAATTTGCTCATGGCCGCTGTGGGCAGTTGTTAAGTATGAAGAATATACCGGAATTCGATACAGTCAACTACGGGCTAAAATGCCGCGCAGGGAATTGGGCAGCGCTTGCAGGATTGATACGTCTACAAATTCGCCGATGAGAGCCGCGTCTGTGGCGGAAAAATTGACTACGCGGTTGTTTTCGGTCCTGCCCTGTAATTGCCCTGGATCCTTTTTGGAGACCCCTGTGACAAGGATTCTCTGGGTGCAGC
>CAXMPC010000171.1:0-27600 GCA_964195335.1 uncultured Gammaproteobacteria bacterium
GAGGCCGTTGCTAAACGTCAGCACATAGCCTCCGGGCGGGCCGACGTAGGCGGTCAGCCCGCTGGCCTTCAGTGCTGCGGCATGCTCGTCGCCGAGGAAGGCCGGGTTGAGGCCGTTGCTGTGCACGGCGGGCACGCTGGCGACGGTGACGCCACCGACTTTGGTCGAAGCGCCGTAGCGGACCAGCTTGACCTTTTTCGGGTCGCCACCGAGGGCGGCGATCTTGTTCTTGAAGAACGACGCCATCTCGGCACCGACCAGGAAACTGGCCTGCTTGCCGATGACGATATTGACGCTGTTGGAGTTCGGCGTGGCCTTGACCGAAAAGTCGGGCTTGGCGCAGGTCCCGGCATTGGCGGACGGTTGGTGCCGGTCACCGAGGTGGTCGCCATGGACATGAGTCAAAAGCACGGCATCGATCCTGCCCAAACGCGGGTCGTCCGCGCCGCGCACGGTGCGCCCGGCGTCGTAAAGGATCCGGGTGCCGTCCGGATCCTCGAGGACCAGCGCCCGATCGAGGAGGCAGAACTCACCGTCATGGCTGCCGAGCGGGGTGATCTTGACGTTCGCCGCGCCAGCCGCCTGGACAGCCAGGCCACAGGCCAAGGCTGCGATACCTAGAGTGACTCGCTGCATGGGGGACTCCTCTTGAATAGAGTTACGGCACGCTCTTGACAGCACAAGTCTAGGAGGCCGCGGCCGAATCGCTACGGTACGGGGGGCTGGCGAATCGGTTAGTTGATCTTGGACAAGTACGCCATCACGGCCCAGGGTGGGCGGGAGCCGCCCCAGGAGATGGCGTCAACCGTTGCGGTCGATGCGCAGATCCGGCAGGTCGACCGAGCCGATCACGTGCAGCACGATGCCACACCCTCCGAAAAAGACCACGCTGGCAGCTAGGCTGGCGAAAATCGGGTCGGAAGTGCTCTCGGTCGCCGCCCAGTAGCCGACACCCAGCACCGCGGCGAGCGCCGCGACATAGCCCAGGTACGCAAAGAGCAGTGCCGCCTTCTGGCCGGTTCCACGGCGTTTCATCGGATCACCTGTTGGTCGGTCGCCGGCAACCGGCTTGTCTGTCATGGTGATGGTGGCAGGTGACGCGCTCCTTGATGCCCATCATCGTTTCACCTGGCGAAACAGGATCAGGCCAGGCGGCAACCTGGCTCATGGCCCGGCCTCGGACCGGAGCGCTTCCCCTTCCAGGTCGTCGTCGACACGCGGCCATGAGACCAGTACCGCCTGCACCAGCGTCGCCAGCGGGATGGCGAAAAACACCCCCCAGATGCCCCAGATGCCGCCGAAAAAGAGCACCGCGACGATGATCGCGATCGGGTGGATGTTGACCACCTCGGAGAAGAGCAGCGGCACGAGCACGTTGCCGTCGAGCGCCTGGATCACCAGGTAGGCGACGACGACGTAGTAGAAATCGGGCGCCAGGCCCCACTGGAAAAAGGCGACCAGGATGATCGGCAGCGTCACCACCACGGCGCCGACGTAGGGGATGATTACCGACAGGCCGACCGCGAGGCTCAGCGTCATGGCAAAGCGCAGGCCCATGATGGCGAAGGTGGCGTAGGTCACTGCCCAGATGATCAGGACTTCGATGAACTTGCCGCGTACATAGTTGGCGATCTGCCCCTCGACCTCGGCCCAGACCCGGTTGGTGAGCCCACGGTCGCGCGGCAGGTAGCCGCTGAACCAGTCGAGGATCAGGCCCTTGTCCTTGAGGAAGAAAAAGACCAGCAGCGGCATCAGCACCAGGTAGACCAGCAGGGTCAGCACGCCGACGATCGACGCCAGCGAATAGCTGACCACCGACTGGCCGAGGTCGGCGATTTCGGCCCGCACCGAAGCGTTGAGCTCAGCCAGTTGCTCCGGCGAGATCAACTGCGGGTAGCGTTCCGGCAGCTGCATCAGCGCCTTCTGGCCGTTGGCAACCATGCGTGGCAACTCGGCAACCAGTTCGGTCAGCTGCTGGCTTAGCAGCGGCAGCAGGCCCAGCAGGACCAGCAGCAGCACGGCCATGAACAGGGCGAAGACCAGCCACACAGCCGGCAGCCGTGGGACACGCACCTTTTCCAGCAGCCGCACGGCCCCCTCGAGGACGAAGGCGATCACCAGGCTGGCCACGACCGGAGCCAGCATGCCGCCGAAGTAGACCACCACCAGGGTGCTGACCAGCAGCAGCACGCCGAGGATGATCGCTTCGGGATCGGAGAAGTAGCGCGCGTACCAGGCCTGCAGGGTGTTGATCATGACCCTGCCCCATCGCCGGCCGCGCACTCGGCGTAGGCACTGTCGAACAGTTTCTCGAGCTCGTCGATCACCTCGACCGCGCCGCGGCCACGCAGCACGTGGGCGGTGACCAGGGTTGCGGCGGCATCGAGCAGCGGAGCGGAGTCGAGCATCGGGTAGGTCGCACGCAACCGTTTCAGTGCCGCGATCACGCTCTCGCCATCCGGGCGTGGCAGGTCGCGCGGCGGCTCCAGCACCTCGGCTGTCTGTGGCTGGCGCGCGGACAGGAACTCGGCGTACTCGAGCAGGGCGTGACGACCACTGTCATCGAGCATTGCATAGAGCTGCTGCAAGCGCTGGCGACCGGCGCTCACGACCCCGTCCGCCCAAGCATCAGGCCTTCTGCTCGCGAGCAAGGTCCCGCGCCACCTCGGCGGCGCAGTAATTGCGGGCGAAGTCCAGCAGTTCGTCCATCGCGCGCTGGCGGAACTTCTGCTTCTGGCGGACGAAGGAGAACGGCCGCTCCAGCGGCGGGTCGAGCGGGATACTGACCAGGGTCTGGAGACGCAACTCCTTGACGATGGTCGCGGCGGAGATGATCGAGATGCCCATACCTGCCTCGACGGCACCCTTGATCGCCTCCGGATTACCCAATTCCATGATGACGTCGAGGTCCTCAGACGCCATGCCAGCGGTTGCCAGGTAGTCCAGGATCACGTCGCGCGTGCCCGAGCCCTCCTCGCGGCAGATGTAGGGGTAGCCCATCAACTCGTTGATGGTCACCTTGTCACGCTCGGCCAGCGGGTGGTCGGGTGGCACGATGGCGACCAGGCTGTCGCTGCGGCAGACCTCGACCTGGAGGTTCTTGTTCGCCACCGGGGCCTCGACCACGCCGAGGTCGAGGTCGTTGTTCTCGACCATGGTGACGATACCCTCGGTGTTGGCCACCTGCAGGAAGAGCTTGACGTCAGGGTGATTGCGCTTGAAGTCACCGAGCAGAGCCGGAAGCATGTACTCGGCGATGGTGGTGCTGGCGCCGATGATCAGCGAGCCGCTGACCTCGCCGGTCAGTTCGAGCACCGCATTTTCCATCTCGGCGTAGAGATCGAAGATCTTCACCGCCCGTTCCTGCACCACCTCGCCGGCGCGGGTCAGGCTGATACGGTTGTGAGTGCGATCGAACAGCCGGGTGTTGAACTGCTCCTCGAGCTGGCGCACCTGGAAGGTCACGGCCGGCTGGGTCATGTGCAGGGCCTCGGCCGCCTTGGTGAAGCTGAGCAGCTTGGCGACGGTGTTAAAGACCTGCAGTCGGCGATCGGACATCGCGCATCCCCCGATAACGCGGGCTCTTCAGGCCCGCTTGGTAATCAAACGCGCCGTGAGCCGCGTGCCGGTCATTATAGGGAGCGGCATCACCGGCAGCTAGCGCCGGGTACTGGCCGGCGCAAAAGCGTAGAACAGCACCGGGATCACCACCAGCGTCAGCAGCGTCGAGACCGCGACTCCGAACAGCAGCGCGATGGCAAGGCCGTTGAATATCGGGTCATCGAGGATGAACAGCGCGCCTAGCATGGCTGCCAGCCCGGTCAGCAGGATCGGCTTGGCGCGTACCGCCCCGGAGCTGATCACCGCCTCGGCGAAGGGCACGCCGCGGGCGTGTTCCTGGTTGATGAAATCGACCAGCAGGATGGAGTTGCGCACGATGATACCGGCCAGAACGATCATGCCGATCATCGATGTCGCGGTGAACTGGGCGCCGAGCAGCGCGTGGCCAGGCAGCACACCGATCACCGTCAGCGGGATCGGCGCCATGATGATCAGCGGCACCAGGTAGGCACGGAACTGGGCCACCACCAGCAGGTAGATCAGCACCAGGCCGATGGAGTAGGCGATGCCCATGTCACGGAAGGTGTCGTAGGTGACCTGCCACTCGCCGTCCCACTTGACCGCGTAGTCGTAGGGATTGGCCGGCGGTTCGACCAGGTGCTGCGCCAACTGCCGGCCGGCCACCTCGCCCCCGGCGATGCTGCTATAGAGACCGAACATGCTGTACAGCGGGCTGTCGGTTTCGCCGGCCACGTCGCCGGTGACATAGACCACCGGCAGCTGGTCCTTATGTTGGATCGACGGTGCCAGGGTCGCGGGCTCTGCCGTGACCAGCTCCGACAACGGCACCAGGCCGGCATGGCCGCGCACGCGCAGGTCGAGCGCCCGCTCCAGCCGCGCCTGGTCGGCCACCGGCAGCTCGGCACGCACCGGCACCGCGTAGCGGGCCGTCGGCTCGTGCAGGTAACCGAGGTCGGCGCCGCGCAGTGCCGCGCCGAGGGCGTCGACGATGGTGGCCTGCGACACGCCGGCACGCGCCGCCTTGGCGCGGTCGATACGCAGGTGCCACTCGCGGGCGGGCGCCTCGACACTGTCATCGACATCAACCACTTCCTCCGCCTGCTCGAAGCGGGCACGCAGCGCGGCCGCCACGCGCACCTGGCCGGCATGATCGGGGCCGTAGACCTCGGCGACCAGCGGTGCCAGGACCGGCGGCCCCGGCGGCACCTCGACCACCTTGACCCGACCGCCGTGCTGTTCGGCAATGGCGGCAAGATGCGGCCGCACCGCCTGCGCAATGGCATGGCTCTGGCGCCTACGCGCCGACTTGCCGACCAGGTTGACCTGGATGTCACCGAGGTTGTCGCCTCGGCGCAGGTAGTACTGGCGCACCAGGCCGTTGAAGTTGATCGGCGCCGAGGTGCCGGCGTAGAGCTGCAGGTCGGTGACCTCGGGCACCTCACCCAACTCGGCGGCCAGGGCATCGAGAACCGCGGCGGTACGCTCGAGGCTGGTCCCTTCGGGCATGTCGAGTACCACCTGGAACTCCGACTTGTTGTCGAAGGGAAGCATCTTCAGCACCACGTGACGACTGCCGACCAGCGCCACCGAGCCGACGATCAGCACCATGATCAGCAGCAGCAACCACCAGCGTCGGCGGCGTGCTGCCGGCCCTTCGAGAAACGTGCCGACCAGGCGTCGGAACAGCGGCAACAGCTTGTCGGCGGCCTCCTCGTCAACACCGTCACCGGCATGGCCGACCCGCCCGAGCAGGCGGTAGCAGAACCAGGGGGTGACGACGAACGCCACCAGCAGCGACAGCAACATGCCGATGCTGGCGTTGATCGGGATCGGGCTCATGTAGGGTCCCATCAGCCCGGTGACGAAGGCCATCGGCAGGATCGCCGCGATGACGGTGAAGGTGGCGAGGATGGTCGGCCCGCCGACCTCGTCGACCGCACGCGGGATCACTTCGGCAAGGTGGCCACCGGTCTTGACCAGGCGACGATGGACATTCTCGACCACGACGATGGCGTCGTCGACCAGGATACCGATGGAGAAGATAAGCGCGAACAGCGACACCCGGTTCAGCGTAAAGCCCCAGGCCCAGGAAGCGAACAGTGTCAGCGCCAGGGTGACCAGCACGGCGACTCCGACGATCAGTGCCTCGCGCCAGCCGAGCGCCACCAGCACCAGGGCGACCACCGAAATGGTGGCAAAAATCAGCTTGTGGATCAGCGTCTGCGCCTTGTCGGCGGCGGTCGCGCCGTAGTTGCGTGTCACCGTCGCCTCGATCCCGTCGGGCACGTGGATGCCGCGCAGCTGGGCGAAGCGCTCGATCACCTCATCGGCGACGGCAACGGCATTGGTGCCGGGTTTTTTCGCCACCGCGACGGTCACCGCCGGGTACGCAACGGCCACACCCGCGGCGGTGGACTGTGCCGCCGGACCACTGATGAAGCGCACGTACTGCTCGGGACGGTCGGGACCGAGTTCGACCGTGGCGACGTCGCGCAGGTAGACCGGCACCCCGTTCCGCACTCCGACCACCAGGTCGCCGACTTCCTCTGGCGTACCGAGGAAAGCCCCGGCACGAACCCGTACCGCGCGATCATCGGCAACCACCGCGCCGGCATCGGCCGCGACGTTGGCGCTTGCCAGCGCGCGTCGCAGATCCGCTACGGTGACGTCGTGGCCGGCCATCCGCTCCGGATCAAGCGCCACCCGCACCACCCGGTCCGGTCCGCCGAGGGTGTAGATGTCGCGCGTCCCCGGCACCCGCTTGAGCTCGGTCTCGATGGTGTGGGCGACGCGCAACAGGTCATCGGCGCCGCGTTCAGGGTCCGCTGTCCACAGCGTCAATGCGACGATCGGCACGTCGTCGATGCCCACCGGCTTGATCAACGGCTCGCCGACGCCGAGGCCCGGCGGCAACCAGTCGCGGTTGGAGAAGATCGCGTTGTAGAGCCGGACAATCGCCTCGGTGCGGTCCTCGCCGACCTCGAACTCGACGGTCAGTACCGCCAGGTCATCACGTGACATCGAGTAGGTGTGCTTGACCCCCTGGATCTCGGCCAGCACCCGCTCGGCCGGGCCGCTGACCAGGCTCTCGACCTCGCGCGCCGAGGCGCCCGGAAACGGGATGAAGACATTGGCCATGGTGACATCGATCTGCGGCTCCTCCTCGCGCGGTGTCACCAGTACCGCAAACAGGCCGAGCAGCAGGCCGAGCAGCGCCAACAGCGGCGTGATCTCGTTGCGCATGAAGCGCCGGGCCAGCCTGCCTGACCAGCCGAGACGCTCATTGCCGCTGTCCGTCACGTCGCTCACCGGTCCGCCTGGGCCTTGAGGGCGACTCCCGCGGCGACCGGGTCGGTAGCCACCTGTTCGCCCGCGGCGAGACCGGCCAGTACCGTGCGCCAGCCCTGCTGCAGCTCACCGGGACGCACCTGGCGCAGGCCGACGCGGCCGTCGGCGGCGATCACGTAGAGTGCCGTCAGCTCGCCACGACGGACCACGGTCTCCTCCGGCACCACCAACCGCGCCTCGACAGCGATGGTGACGGCAAGCTTGACATGCATGCCCGGGAACAGCCCCTCGCCGCGGCCGGCCGGCAGCTCGGCACGTACGGTAACGGTGTGGGTGGCCGGGTCGGCGTATGGGAAAAGGGTCAGGTCGGCAACGGCCAGCGGCGGCCGGCCCGCGGCATGGACCTCGGCGTGCGGCGCACCGCGGAGCGACACCGCCACGCTTTGCGGCACCTGCCCGGTGACCCGCAACAGCTCAAGCGACAGGCCGCTGAGCAGCGGTGTGCCGGGTTGGGCCGCCTCGCCGACCTCGACGTGGCGCGCGGTGACAATACCGCTGTAGGGGGCGCGCACCACGGCATGCTCGAGTTGCGCGTCGGTCTCCGTCTGCCGGGCCTTGGCCGCGGCCAGGCGTGCGCGTGCGGTGTCACGGGCCGCCAATGCGGCATCGAGACTCGATTTCGAGACCAGCTTGCGCTGGAATATATCGTTGACCCGGGCGTACTCCTGCTCCGCCTGCGCCAACAGCGCGCGCGCCTCGGCCACGCTGGCGCGTGCCGCCTCGGCGCGGGCACGCGGTTCGGTGTCACGGAAGCGGACCAGCACGGCCCCTGCGGTAACGTAATCGTCGACGTCGAACAGGACCTCCTGCACCGTGCCGGCGGTTTCGGCGGTGACGGTCGCCTGGTTGACCGCCTCGACAGTGGCGTCGAACAGCCGCACACGCGGCAGCTCGCGCAGCTCGGCGACGACGGTCTCGAGTTCCGTCGCCGACAGAGCCAACGGCAGGAGCAGCAGTGCAATCCCCAGGATCACGTTTCGATGCATGGTCTCGATCTCCCTCGTCCGAACCCGGTAGCCTACCGATCAGGACAACCTGATCAAGCTGTACCCACGGCCCATCCGCTATGGATAGCATATTAGCATATTCTAATATATAAGCAACAGGAGTTCGGGCACTTTGACCCTTTGTTACCATCGCCCGATGACTGATGACCCGCCACCACCCATGTCCCGGGTCGGCCTGCCGCGCCGCCTGGGTGCGATCCTCTACGACAGCCTGTCGCTGTGTGCAATCTACTTCTTTTTCACCCTGCTGCTCCTGCCGCTGCGGGGTGGTCAGGCTTTCAGCCCAGGCGATTCGCTATACAGCGCGATGTTGTTTGCAATCGGCTGCCTCTTTTTCGCCGCTTTCTGGCGCCGTGGCGGCCAGACCCTGGGCATGAAGAGCTGGCACATCCGCCTGGTCACTGACAACGGTCATCCCATCGGCTGGGGCCAGGCGCTGCTGCGCTGCATCACCGCCCTGCTCTCCTGGGCCTGCCTCGGAGCCGGTTTCTGGACCTGCCTGTTCGACCGCGAGCGGCGCACCTGGCATGACCGAATCTCCGGAACTCACCTCATCCGCACCGACTGATCTCCAGCGTAGCCAGCCGCCCGATTACCGGCAAAACTGCCGACTCCTGGATTCAGCGCATCCGTTGAAGTGCGAGCATGGCGACACTCAAGAACAGCAGTGACGGCAGGGTGGCGCTGAGCACCGGGTTGATGTCGAACGCGTGACCGGCCTGGCTGAACAGCCGGGTGATGAGATGGAACAACAGGCCGACGGTGATTCCAATCACCAGGCGTCGGCCGAGCGGCGTATTGCGTGCCGAGCCGAAAGCGAAGGGAAGCGCGACCATCAGCATTACCAACCCCTGCAGCGGCGCCGTAAGTTTGCTCCAGAACGCCTGCCGGTAACGACGCGGATCCTCGCCCAGGGACTCGAGGTAACTGACGTAACGGTGCAGCGAGGCAGCCGTCAAATTCTTCGATTTCAGCATCACCACCTGCACCAGCGCCGGATCGAGCAGAGTCGCGCGCTCGACCTGCGAGGCACTCTCGGTAACGATGCCGTCGGCGGTCAGCCGACTGCGGGTCGCCTCGTGCAGCGTCCAGTTGTCTTCGTTGAAGGTGGCGCGCTCGGCCGTGGCTGATTCGGTCAACCGGCGCTGTTCGTCGAACGCGTAGACGGTGACGTTGACCAGTTTGCCGTCAGGGTAGACGTAGCCGATATGAACGAAGTCGCGTCCGTCGCGCAGCCACACCCCGGGATGGATGTTTGCCGCACTGACGTCTCGCTGCGCCGTGGTGCGCAGGTTGGTGGCGTAGGTTTCCGACCAGGGTGCGACGAACTCCCCGAGCAGCGCCGCCACGACCACCAGCACCAACCCGGCCTTGGCCACGCCCCAGGCGATGCGCGACACCGACACCCCGGCGGCGCGGATTGCCACCAGCTCGCTGCGTGCGGCCATGCCGCCAAGGCCGAGCAGGCAGCCGATCAGCGCGCCCGTCGGCAGCACCTCCATGATCCGGCGTGGCATGGTCATGCCGACGTAGGCAAATGCGTCGCCGACGCCGTAGGTGTATCGGCCGACGTCCTCGAGTTCGATGATCAGTCCGAAAAAGGCGTCGAGGGCCGCCAGTGCCACCACCGCCAGCAGTGACGCCTTGAGCACCTCCGTGGCGAGGTAGCGGTCGAGGGTACGCATCGCCTTCACGCCGACGCCGTCCCTCGCCAGGGCCACCAGGAGAGACCGAGCTGGCGCCGCATCAGCCACCAGGCGAGAAGCAGTGGCAGCAGGTGGGCCCACCAGAGCCCAACCCAGGAGGCGAGCGTGCCAGAACCGATCAAGCTCCGCCCGGCACCGAGCAGGTTGACGTAGATGATGTAGACCAGCAGCGCCAGCAGCAACCGTGCATAACGTCCCTGACGCGGCTGGCTGTGGCTGATCGGTACCGACAACAGCGCCAGCACCAGCACCGAAATCGGCAGCGCGATACGCCAATGCAGTTCCGCCCGGTGTTTCGGCTCGTCAGAGTTCAGCAGGGCGAGGGTGGGGAGTGCATCGGCCTTTCGAATCGTCCCTGCCTTGAGATCCGGCAGCCGCATCTGGTAGCGGCCGAACTCGAACACCCGGTAGTCGCCACGGCCGGGCGTGCCGTCGTAGCGGGTTCCGGAATCCAGGATCAGGTCACGGCGGCCGACCAGGGGGTCGTACTCGAACCGCGCACGGTCCGCGTTGATGACGACGGTTCCGTCGGGGCGGCGCAGCTGGGCGAAGATACCCTTCATGGCGCCGTCATCTTCGACCTCCTGGACGTGGTAGACCACGTCGTCGCCGACGTTGCTGAACTTGCCGGGGACGATGGCGCTCACCAGCGCCCTGCCACGTGCCTGCACCATCACCTCATCGGCCAGGTTCGCCGTCGCCGGCCCCACCTGCCAGGCCAGCAGTGCCGTCAACGCTGCCACCGGCAGCGCGGCCAGGAGCACCACGCGCAGCAGTTGCACCGGGCCGTAGCCGCAAGCGGCCAGCGCCACCATCTCGCTGTCGCTGTACATGCGACCCAGACCGAGCAGCAAAGAAAGGTAGAACGCCGCCGGCAGCAGAAGCACCAGCACCGAGGCCATCTTCAGCAGCAGCAGTGACAGCAGCAGGTCGCCAGCCAGGCGGCCCTCGGCGATCTCGGCCAGGTAGCGTGCCAACTGGTTGCTGAGATAGACCATGATCAGGATCGCGCTGACCGCCGCCAGCAGGCGGTAGCTCTCGGCGACGATGTGACGACTCAGCAGTTGTGGCATGTCTCGACTCGAACGGGTCGTACGGACTGGCCAGCAGCGGCGATTCCGTTAGACTTGAGCGGTCGGCACGGCCCGGTGGCGCTGTAGCCTACGCCATCCGGCGGGTGAGTGACACCCGCCCAGCTTCAGCAGGAGTCAGCATGAAATTCGCACCCAAGAGCGGCCCCGCCCATACCCTGCGCAGTGGCTGCGCGGTAGTCGCCGTGCACGAGCCACGCAGTCTCTCCCCGGCCGCCTCCCAGCTCGATCAGGCCTCCGGTGGCCACCTGTCGCGTCTGCTGAGGCGTGGTGACGCCAGCGGCAAACCGGGCAAGGTAACGATGCTCCACGGCGTTCCTGGAATCACGGCCGAGCGCGTGCTGCTGGTCGGCTGCGGCCCCAAGCGTGGCGTCAGCGAGCCGAACTACCGCAAGGCTCTGGCGGCCATGAGCGAGACGCTCGAGGGCTGCGGTGCGCGCGATGCCGCCTGCCACCTCACCGAGTTGACGATCACCGGACGTGACAGCGCCTGGATGCTGAGAACGGCGGTCGAAAGCATCAGCGCCATGCGCTACCGCTTCGACCAGCTCAAGAGTGGCAAGAAACCGGCCGCGCCACGGCTGACAACCCTGTGGCTCGCACTGGCGAACCCGCGTGGCAAGGCTGCTGCCGAGCGTGCCATCGCGGTCGGTCAGGCGGTCGCCGGCGGCGTCGCCCTGGCTCGCGACCTCGGCAACCTGCCGGGCAACGTCTGCACCCCGAGCTACCTCGCCGACACGGCGCGGACCCTGAAGAAGGGCCGCCGCAACGTCAAGGTCACCGTGCTCGAGCAGTCCGACATGGAGGAGCTCGGCATGGGCTCTCTGCTGTCGGTCGCCCGTGGCAGCCGCGAACCGCCGAAGCTGATCGCCATCGAGTACCGCGGCGGCGACAAGGGGAAGGCGCCGCACGTCCTGGTCGGCAAAGGCATCACCTTCGACTCCGGTGGTATCAGCATCAAGCCGTCGCCGGCGATGGACGAAATGAAGTACGACATGTGCGGGGCGGCCAGCGTCTTCGGGGCGCTCAGCGCCTGCATCGAGCTGCGCCTGCCGCTCAACGTCGTCGGCATTGTGCCGAGCTGTGAGAACCTGCCTGACGGCGCCGCAAACAAGCCGGGCGACATCGTCACCAGCCTGTCCGGGCAGACCATCGAGGTGCTCAATACCGACGCCGAGGGACGGCTGATCCTGTGCGACGCCCTGACCTATGCCGAACGTTACAAGCCGCAATCGGTGATCGACATCGCCACCTTGACCGGGGCCTGCGTCATCGCCCTCGGCAGCCAGGCCGCCGGCCTGCTCGGCAACGATGACGGCCTGGTCGAGCAACTGCTCAGCGCCGGTAATACCAGCGGTGACCGTGTTTGGCAGCTGCCGTTATGGGAGGAGTACCAGGAACAGCTGAAGAGCAATTTCGCCGACATGGCCAACATCGGCGGTCGCGAAGCGGGCACCATCACCGCCGCCTGCTTCCTCGCCCGCTTTACCAAGAAGCTGCGCTGGGCCCACCTCGACATTGCCGGCGTGGCCTGGCGTGGCGGCCATCACAAGGGGGCCACCGGACGGCCGGTGCCGCTGCTGGTGCAGTACCTGCTCGACCGCGCCAGGACCTGAGGGCCGCATGACCCAGGTCGACTTCTATATCGTTGAAGGCCGAGGCCAAAACCGCCTCGGCACCACCTGCCGCCTGGCGCAGAAGGCCTACGATGCCGGTCGCCAGGCGCACGTCCACGCCGCCGATGCCGGCCAGGCCGCGCGGTTCGACCGACTGCTCTGGACCTTCCGCCAGGGCAGCTTTATTCCGCACGCGCTCGCCGGCACGCCCGAGGCCGCCGCCGCACCGCTGGTCATCGACCATGCCGGCGAACCGGAGGCGCCCTACCAACTGCTGTTCAACCTCGCCGACGACGTGCCGCCCTTCTTCAGCCGCTTCGAGCGGGTGATCGAAGTGATCGGTGCCGAACCGGACGAGGTCGAAGCCGGACGGGCCCGCTACCGCTTCTACCGCGACCGTGGCTACCCGCTGACCGACACCAGGGTGTGAGGTACACGATGGGACGATTCCCCGACGATCAGGATCCCTACGACAGCCCCTTGCAGTCCGCCGGCTACGACGCCGCGGCCGGGGACGAAGACGAGCCGGACTATGACGACACCCGGGTACCGGTCCTCGACGACATCGTCACCCCGGGGCCGGGCATCGTGCCACCCGAACCCGCGCCGCCGCTTGATCCGCTGCAGGCCGAACGGCTGCACGGCCTGGTGCGCGAAGCGGTTGACCTCGCCCTCGACGACGCCCTCGACTCGCTGCGCACCGAGCTCCACGCACGGCTGCGCGACCATCTCGATGAGCGCCTGCCACAACTGATCGCCGAGGCGCTGCGCGAACGCGAAGGCGACTGAGCCGACCTCACAGGTGCGTCTGGCACCTCGGGTATAATGTCCGGCTTGCCTCGGCCACCTTGCCGGGACCCCTCTTGATCACTCTCGATAGCGGACAACATGGAAAAGACCTACGACCCGCAGGCGATCGAGCAGTCGTGGTACGCCACCTGGGAGAAGAACGGCTGGTTCGAACCCCAGGGCGAAGGCACGCCCTACTGCATCATGATCCCACCGCCCAACGTCACCGGCACCCTGCACATGGGGCACGGATTCAACAACACGGTGATGGACTCACTGATCCGCTTCCACCGTATGCAGGGACGAGACACCCTGTGGCAGCCGGGCACCGACCACGCCGGCATCGCCACCCAGATGGTGGTCGAGCGCCAGCTCGAGGTCGAGGGCAAGAGCCGGCACGATCTCGGCCGCGACGCCTTCATCGAGCGGGTGTGGGACTGGAAGGCGCACTCCGGCGGCAGCATCACTCAGCAGCTACGACGTCTGGGGGCCTCGCTCGACTGGGACCACGAACGCTTCACCATGGACGAAGGGTTGTCGCAGGCGGTGACCGAGGTGTTCATCCGCCTCTACGACGATGGCCTGATCTACCGTGGCAAGCGCCTGGTCAATTGGGACCCGGTGCTGCACACCGCGGTCTCCGACCTCGAGGTGGTGAGCCAGGAAGAGAGCGGCCACCTGTGGCACATGCGCTATCCGCGCAGCGACGGCCAGGGTTTTGTCGTCGTCGCCACCACCCGCCCCGAGACCATGCTCGGCGACACCGCCGTCGCCGTGCACCCGGACGATGAGCGATACACCGACCTGGTGGGCCAGACCGTCGAGCTGCCGCTGACCGGGCGCACCATCCCGGTGATCGCCGACGACTACGTCGACCCGGCATTCGGTACCGGTTGCGTCAAGATCACTCCGGCTCACGACTTCAACGATTACGCCATGGGTCAACGCCACGACCTGCCGCTGATCAACATCCTGACCGTCGACGCCAAAATCAACGACCAGGCGCCCGAGGCGTACCAGGGCCTCGACCGCTTTGATGCCCGGAAGCAGATCGTCGCCGATCTCGAGGCGGCCGGGCTGATGGAAAAGATCGACCCGCACAAGCTGATGGTGCCGCGCGGCGACCGGTCGCACAGCGTCATCGAGCCGTTCCTGACCGACCAGTGGTTCGTCGACCTGACCCGTAAGACCCAGGACGACGGTCGCCCCGGTGGCCTGACGGCGATCACCAAGCCGGCGCTGGATACGGTCGCCGACGGCTCGATCCGCTTCATCCCCGGCAACTGGGTCAACACCTACAACCAGTGGCTGGAGAACATCCAGGACTGGTGCATCAGCCGCCAGATCTGGTGGGGCCACCGCATCCCGGCCTGGTACGACGACAAAGGCAACATCTACGTCGGCGAAAACGAGGCGGCGGTACGCGCCAAGTACCGCCTTGCCGACGACTTGGCGCTGCGCCAGGACGATGACGTTCTCGATACCTGGTTCAGCTCGGCCCTGTGGCCCTTCTCGACTCTCGGCTGGCCCGAGGAGACCTCGCGCCTGAAGCGCTTCTACCCGACCAGCCTGCTGGTGACCGGCTTCGACATCATCTTCTTCTGGGTCGCCCGGATGATCATGATGGGGCTCTACTTCGAGAAGGAAGTGCCGTTCCACGATGTCTACATCCACGGCCTGGTGCGCGACGCCCACGGCCAGAAGATGTCGAAATCGAAGGGCAACGTCCTCGATCCGATCGACCTGATCGACGGCATCGGTCTCGACGCCCTGGTCGAAAAGCGCACCCGCGGCATGATGCAGCCGCAGATGCGCAACAAGATCGAAAAATTGACGCGCAAGGAATTCCCGGAAGGCATCCAAGCCTTCGGCACCGACGCCCTGCGCTTCACCTTCGCCGCGCTGGCCTCACCCGGGCGCGACATCAACTTCGACCTCGGCCGCGTCGAGGGCTACCGCAACTTCTGCAACAAGCTGTGGAATGCCGCCCGCTTCGTGCTGATGCACACCGAGGACCAGGACTGCGGTGACTCGGGCGGTGCACTCGAACTGTCGACGGCCGATCACTGGATCATCTCGCGCTTCCAGCACACCATCGAGCGGGTCACCGGGCAGTTCGACGACTACCGTCTCGACCTGGCCGCCCAGGCAATCTACGAGTTCACCTGGAACGAGTACTGCGACTGGTACCTTGAGCTGGCCAAGCCTCTGCTGCAGTCGGAGACGGCCAGCGCCGCGGCCAAGCGTGGCACCCGCCACACCCTGGTCACCGTGCTCGAGGCGCTGTTGCGCCTGGCCCACCCGGTGATGCCGTTCATCACCGAGGACATCTGGCAGCAGGTGGCCCCGCTGGCCGGCAAGAGCGGCCCGACGATCATGCTGCAGCCCTACCCCGAGGCGGAGAGCCGTCGCATCGACGCCAATGCCGAAGCGGAACTCGAGTGGTTGATGGCCTGTGTGCTCGGCGTGCGCCAGATCCGCAGCGGCATGGACATCGCCCCGGGCAAGGCCCTGCCGCTGCTGGTGCAGAACGCAGGTGAATCCGACCGCACTCGGCTGGAGACCCACGGACCGTTGCTGACGGCCCTGACGCGGCTGGAGTCGCTGACCGTACTCGCCGACGGCGGGGAGGCGCCGGAATCGGCGACCAGCCTGGTCGGCGACATGCGCCTGCTGATTCCGCTCGCCGGCCTGATCGACACGGCGGCCGAGATGGCCCGGTTGGACAAGGAGATCGCCCGGCTCGAGGAGACCATCGGCCGCGGCCGCGCCAAGCTGGACAACGAACAGTTCGTCAGCAAGGCACCGGCGGCGGTGGTCGACAAGGAACGGACCAAGATCGTCGAAGCGGAGAGCGCTCTCGGCCAGTTAGGCGAACAGCGCGAGAAGATTGCCGCACTGTAGGGCCAGTGCCCGCTTTGCTGCGCGGCGCGACGGAGGCCCTGGCTAGCAACTGCCTCCGACAGGAGGCTTGCCGGCCAACCGCAGGCAAGGGTCGGCATCGCGCGCCAGGCGAAAGCCGAGGGTGATGGCGCGGAACTTGGTATGACCGCCATCACGCGAGGCGGCACGCAGGTACTCCTCGGCATCGAGCCACGACCCGCCACGACCGGTCCGCGAACCCTTTTCGCCCGCCTGGGCGCATTTCGTCTCGCTGCCCCGGTAGCGTGGATCGTAGCTGGAGCAGGTCCACTCGCCGACGTTGCCGCTCATGTCGTGGATGCCGAGGCCGTTGGCCGGGCGACTGCCGACCATGTGCGCTCGCCCACGGCAGTTGTCGGCGTAGCAACCGTAGGGGTTGGCGCGCTCGGCGCCACAGTATCGCTCTGGCTTGCCGCCACTGCGGCAAGCGTATTCCCACTCCGCCTCGGTCGGCAGCCGGTAGCTGCGTCCGGTCGTCCGGCTGAGCCAGCGGGTGTAGGCGACCGCGTCCTCCCAGGTGACATTGATCACCGGCTGGCGGCCACGCCCCCAGCCCTCGTCGTAGGGCGCCTCACGCCCGGTGGCAGCGACGAAGCGGTCGTACTCGTCGAACGTCACTTCAAAGCGGGCGATCTCGAAATTCTTGATGCAGACCTCGTGCTGGCGCTCGTCCTTTTCGCGGGCGCCGTCATCCTTGCCGCTGCCCATCAGGTAGCAGCCGCCCTGGACCGCGACCATCTCCGGTTCCCAGGGCTCGCTGGCATGCGCCAACCGCGCTCGCGCCTGGCCGGCGTGGCGACCGTTCGGGCAAGCGTCGAGGTAGTCGCGCAGCCTGGCCGGCGTGCCCTCGACCTGGGCCGTCTGCCAGCGCGGATCATCAACATCGGGGCCGCAGCCGGCGGCCACACCCGTTTCCGGGCCGAGCAGCAACAGGCTGGCGACCACCGTGACGGCGAGCAGATGTAGCCGGAAAAGCATCCTGATCCTCCTGATCATTGCTGGCGGCAGTCTAGCAAAACGGACCCCGGTCAAGACATGAACCAGGTCACGTTGCGGCAGGGTCACTCCGCCGCGAGATCGCGTGGCCGCACCCAGGCCAGCAACCGGCCACTACCGCTGCCGAGCCGACCCCAGTCGTCGGGCAGCTTGAGCCGTGCGACGGTCGCCGTCGGCAACCGCTTGCCGCCTGGAGGTGGGTCCAGTGCCGCGCCACCGAGGAACTCGAGCAGTTCCTCCAGCCCCGGGTTGTGCCCCACCAGCAGCACGCGCTGTGCCCCCTCCGGGCAGCCGGCGAGCACGTTGAGTAGGGTCGGAACGCCGGCGAGGTAGATACGCGGCTGCCAGTCGATGACCTCTGGGTCGAAGCCGACCGCCTTGCAGACCCGGCGCGCCGTCTGGCGTGCGCGACGTGCGGGTGAGGCGACGACATGGTCGGGTACCAGCCCCTGGTTGTGCAGCCAGCCGCCGATGCGCGGGGCGTCGCGCTTGCCGCGCCCGTTCAGCGGCCGATCGAAATCAGTCTCGGCCGGGGTGTCCCACGCCGACTTGGCGTGGCGCAGGATCAGCAGTTCACGGGAGTCGTTCATGCTTCAAGGTTATTACGTCGGGGGCCGCTCGGGCCACAGCCGCCCGGATAGCCATTCCGCCTGTCGGACTGCAGCTCGACCCACGGCATCGTAGGGCATGCGTCGCCCCACTCAGCGACCACGCATCTGCACTGGCTGGCGTCGCGCACCCCAGTGGCCAGGCCGTGCATCGAATACCCCGGCCAGCGGGGTGCCGCACTGGCCGCAGTGGCCGTCGGCGTCCAGGCCCCAGTCGCCGAGCACGTACCAGTCGCGGCCGATCAGCTTTTCGCCGCACTGGTGGCAGTAGGTGCTGCCGCCGGTTTCGTCGTGGACGTTGCCGGTGTAGACATGGTGCAGACCGTTGCGTCGCGCGATATCGCGCGCCCTGGTCAGGGTCGCCGGCGGGGTCGGCGGATGATCGCGCATCTTCCAGTCGGGATGGAAGGCAGTGAAGTGCAACGGTACGTCGGGGCCGAGGTCGGCGGCGATCCAGCCGGTCATGGCGTCGAGTTCGGCGTCACCGTCGTTCTCGCCCGGGATCAGCAACGTCGTGATCTCGACCCAGACGTCGGTCTCGTGGACCAGGTAGTTCAGCGTCTCCTTGACCGTCTCCAGGTGGCCGCTGCAAAGCTTCTGGTAGAAACCCTCGCTGAACGCCTTGAGGTCGATGTTGGCGGCATCCATCCAGGAGAAGAACTCGGCCCGCGGTTCGGGGCAGACGTAGCCGGCACTGACCGCCACCGACTTCACCCCGGACTCGCGGCACGCGGCCGCCACGTCGACCGCGTATTCGAGGAAAATCACCGGGTCGTTGTAGGTGTAGGCAACGCTGCGGCAGTTCATCTCGCTGGCGACGCGGGCGATCTTCTCCGGAGCGGCGGCGTCTGCGAGGGTGTCCATCTCGCGCGACTTACTCATGTCCCAGTTCTGGCAGAATTTGCAGGCCAGGTTGCAGCCGGCCGTGCCGAATGACAGCACCGGGGTGCCGGGCAGGAAGTGATTCAGTGGTTTTTTCTCGATCGGGTCGATGCAGAAACCGCTGGAGCGACCGTAGGTGGTCAGGACCACGGCATCGCCTTTACGGGCACGGACGAAACAGAGGCCGCGCGCGTCCTCCTTGAGTTTGCAGGCGCGTGGGCAGACGTCACACTGGAGTCGGCCGTCATCGAGCCGGTGCCAGTAGCTCGTCGGCGCATTCGCGCCTTCGATCATGGCTTCACGACGGGTCATCGCCTCGCCTCGTGCAGCGCCCACCTGCACTGAGCTTAGCCGAGATCGGGGTGAACTATGCTAGGCGTGGAGAGCCGCTAGGAGGCAAACCGATGGTGAGCACCCGTGAACCCGCCGTGGCGGGTCTGTTCTATCCCGCAGACCGAGCCCAGCTGCAGCGTGCCGTGAGCGACCTGCTCGAAGGCGCCACGGCCCGGCTCGAACCGCCCAAAGCACTCATCGTGCCACACGCCGGTTACGTCTACTCCGGGCCGGTCGCCGCGTCCGGCTATGCCCTGCTAGCGCCGGTGCGTAAGCAGATACGCCACGTGGTCCTGCTCGGGCCCGCCCACCGCGTCGCCTTCGACGGTGTCGCGACTTCGGGTGCCGAGGCGTTTCAGACGCCCCTTGGCGCGGTGCCGATCGACAGCAGCGCGGTAAGTGCACTGCTCGAGCTCCCCTGCTGCCACCAGGTCGACCAGGCCCACGAACTCGAGCACAGCCTCGAGGTCCACCTGCCGTTTCTGCAGCAGGTGCTCGAAAGCTTCGACCTGATCCCGTTGCTGGTCGGCGACGCGGAACCGGAAGCCGTCGCCGCCGTGCTGGAGCAGCTCTGGGACGGCCCAGAGACACTGATCGTCATCAGCTCCGACCTAAGCCACTACCACGACTACGCCACCGCACAGGCGATGGATGGCGAGACCAGCCGCGCCATCGAGGCCCTCGACCCGGCGCGCATCGGCTACGGTCAGGCGTGCGGTCGCAACCCGGTCAACGGACTGCTCCAGATCGCCCGCGACCGCGGCCTGACGGTAACCACCGTCGACCTGCGTAACTCCGGGGATACCAGCGGGACACGCGACAGTGTCGTCGGCTACGGCACCTATGCCTTCCACTGAAGTAATGATCTACGGACCGGAAGAGCGAAGCCAGCTGCTGGCGCTGGCGCGTGCCTCGATCGAACATGGCCTGGCCCATGGGCGACCGCTGCAACCCGACATTGAAACGCTGTCACCGGACCTGTGCGAACAACGCGCCGCCTTCGTCACCCTGCACCTCGCCGGTGGGCTGCGCGGCTGCATCGGCTCGCTCAAGGCACGCCGGCCGCTAGCCAAGGATGTCGCCGCCAACGCCTTCGCCGCCGCCTTCCGCGACCCGCGCTTCGCCCCGGTCACGGCGGCGGTGGTGCCCCGACTCGAGCTCGAGATCTCGGTACTTAGCCCACCCGAGCCGATGCACTTCCGCTCGGAGGCCGACTTGCTGGCCCAACTGCGCCCCGGGATCGACGGCCTGATCCTCGCCGACCTCGGCCGCAGCGGCACCTTCCTGCCGTCGGTCTGGACCCAGCTCCCCGATCCGCGCGACTTCCTGGTCCACCTGAAGCAGAAGGCGGGACTGCCGGGCGACCACTGGTCGGCAACGCTGACCGTCGAGCGTTACACCACCGAGGCGTTCGGCTGACCCGTGGCGGCCCATGCCGGCGCCCGGTAGAATCGCTACGCCATCCTCCCTGGGCCCGACCGCGCGTCGCCATGTACCGGATCAATAAACAGATCAGCTTCTGCTACGGCCACCGGTTGCTCGACCACGCCGGCAAGTGCCGTCACCTGCACGGTCATAACGCCCGAGTGGTGATCACCCTCGAGGCGTCCGAACTCGACGGTCAGGGAATGGTGCGTGACTTCAGCGAGGTTGGCGACGCCCTCAAGGCGTGGGTCGAGCGCGAGATCGACCACACCATGCTGCTGCACCCGGACGATCCGGTGCTGCCGGTGCTGCAGGCGGCGGGTGAACGGGTCTTCACCATGAAATACAACCCGACCGCCGAGAACATCGCCCGCCTGCTCTACGAGGTGGCCCGCGAGGCCGGCTTCCCGGTGGTGGAAGTGGTGCTGTGGGAGACCGACACCGCCAGCGCGGCCTACCGGCCGTAACAAGGGATCAGGGTAAAACGCGTCGCGACTTACCCTGATCCCCGTTCCGGATTCAATCCTTGCCCGGCGTCGCGCTGATCTTGTGGATGCTCAGGTCGGCACCGATGAACTCGTCCTCCTCGCTCAGGCGCAACCCGACCGTGGCCTTGATCGCACCGTAGACCAGCACGCCGCCAACCAGCGCGGTGCCAACACCGAGAGCCGAACCGAGCAGTTGCACCAGCGGGTGGACCCCGCCCATGCCACCGAGCGCCTCGAGGCCGAAGATGCCGGCGGCGATGCCACCCCATAGGCCGCACAGACCGTGCAGCGGCCAGACACCGAGGACGTCGTCGATCTTCCAGCGGTTCTGGGTCAGAGTGAAGGTCCAGACAAACAGGCCGCCTGCCACCACGCCGGTGGTCAGCGCACCAAGCGGGTGCATCAGGTCGGAGCCGGCACAGACCGCGACCAGGCCGGCCAGCGGACCGTTGTGCACGAAGCCCGGGTCGTTCTTGCCGACGAACAGCGCCGCCAGAGTGCCGCCGACCATCGCCATCAGCGAGTTGACCGCGACCAGGCCGGAGATCCCCTCGACGCTCTGCGCCGACATGACGTTGAAGCCGAACCAGCCAACGGTCAGGATCCAGGCACCGAGCGCCAGGAACGGGATACTCGATGGCGGGTGGGCGGTAATGCCACCACCCTTGCCGTAGCGGCCCTGGCGCGGACCGAGCAGCAGCACCGCGGTGAGCGCGATCCAGCCACCGACGGCGTGGACGACGATGGAGCCGGCGAAGTCGTGGAAGGCGGCACCAAAGGTCGACTCGAACCAGCCCTGGATGCCGAAGTTGCCGTTCCAGGCAATGCCCTCGAAGAACGGGTAGATCAGGCTAACCAGCAGGAAGGTGGCGACCAGCTGCGGGTAGAAACGCGCCCGCTCGGCGATGCCGCCGGAGACAATCGCCGGGATCGCCGCGGCAAAAGTCAGCAGGAAGAAGAACTTCACCAGCTCGTAGCCGTTGTTCTCCACCAGCGACGGCGCGGCGTCGAGAAAACCGGTGCCGTAGGCGACCATGTAGCCGATGAAGAAGTAGCCGATGGTCGACGCGGCGAAATCGCAGATGATCTTGACCAGGGCATTGACCTGGTTTTTGGCACGCACGGTACCGACCTCGAGAAAGGCGAAACCGGAGTGCATGGCCAGCACCATGATGGCGCCGAGCAGGACGAAAAGGACGTCGATACCCGCCTGTAGGGACTGCATGGGACTCTCCTGAAAGGTGAATTCCGCAGAAGGAAGCAGGTATCGGGCCATGTAATTTTACAAATAAAAACAATGCTTTATTATTTCACCTTTCAACCGATTGCACCATAATGGTGCAAATTGGCTGGAATGCGCACCAAGAAGACGCAAGGTGCGTGGACGATGGCACCGTGGCGGTGCGCCAGCGCGTAACAGCGCTCGCGGTGCTATGTTTTTGACTAGGTTAAAGACACAGCGGGAGCCGTCCCATCAAGGGTATTCACAAGGTCAACGGACGCCTGCTCGGCACGATACGACGCCTGTGCGTCGGGCTTGCGCTGGCCTGCCTGGTGTCACCGCTGGCCGCCGATCACGTTGACCAGGCGCTGTTGGCCCGCGCCGACCAGCTGAAGGCAAATGACCTGCCCAGGCTCGAGAGGCGCGCTGCCAAAGGTGACGCCGAGGCCTCCCTCCTGCTCGGCGAGGTCTACCACCGTGGCCGCATCGTCACCCGCGACGACGCCGTGGCCACCGGCTGGTTCACCCTAGCGGCCGAGACCGGGGTACCGCTGGCGCAGTACTGGCTCGCGCGCAAGCACGACCTGGGCGACGCACTGAGTCGTGACCAGGCGATTGCAGCTGACTGGTACCGGCGCGCCGCCGAGCAGGGTTACGCCAACGCACAGAACCGGCTAGGCGAGCTCTACGCACGCGGCCTGGGTGTCGACCAGGATTTCGGTGAGGCGTTGCGCTGGTTCGAACGCGCCTCGGCGCAGCGCCAGCCTGAGGCGATGACCAACCTGGCGGCGATGTATTACCACGGTCGTGGCGTCGATCGCGATTACCACCAGGCCTTCGTGCTGTTCCACCGTGCTGCCCTCGATGGCAGCGAATCCGCTCTACTGATCCTCGGCAACATGGCCCTGCACGGCCTCGGCACAGAACGAAGCCTGGTCCAGGCTTACCGCTGGTACGACATCGCGAGCCACTCGCCCGGTGACGACGAACGTACTGCCGAACTGGCTGAGTCGATGGTGGAACGGCTTGGCCCGCACATGAACGACGCGGAGATCGACGAAGCGCTGGCTCTGGCGAGTCGCTGGTCGGATGATCTCGGCACACCTCACGGCCATCCGTCCCGTTAGCGAGCCCCTGCGGCTTCAGCGTTGGGTCGCGCCGCAACCAGACTCAACCCGGTTATCAGCGTCGCGTGCCAGAACGGCTCGGTCAGCAGCACCTCGTCGGGCACGTTCATGGCCATCCGCGCCCGTGTCTCCCAGCCCGAATCCGACGCGGCCAGCGCCATGGCGGTGCCGGCCAGCAGGGCTGAAGGCGAACGCAAGGCGCCATCCGGAAATGCAGCATCACGACCCATGAACGGGAGCAGCGGCTGCTCCGTGCCGGCCCACCCCTCCACGCTGAAATGACGCTCGAAGCCCGCCGCGGCCACGGCGCGCGCGGTCCGTTCATCGTCCCGTCCACCGTCGACCCGCGCCCAGGCGAGCAACCCGCCGGCGACATGCGCATAGTCACCAACCTCCGCGGCCACGCGCCCGTCGGCGTGCACCAGGCTCGCCAGCGCATCGTCTTGCCACGCGACCGTGGCCAGGTAATCGCGTAACGCACGACCCGGCACGCGGTAGCGCGACCCGCCCGGCGCGCTTACGGCGCTGGCCAGTGCTTCGAGCAACAGGCCGTTCCAGCCTGACAGCGCCTTGTCGTCCCGCGGCACCTGTCGCTCCGCCGTTCGCGCCTGCAGCAGTATCGCGCGGGCCGAGACCCGTTGCGCCGTCACCACGGACGGCTCCCGGTTCAGGCGGCTGGCGATGTCGGCGACACCACGGCGACGCATCGGCAGATACCCTTCGAGGAACGCGCTGTCACCGTGCAGACCCCAGGCCAACCGGGCCACGGCCAGCTGATCTGCATCGAGCAGACGCGCCAGCGTGGCGTCATCCCAGAGGTAGGCCGCGCCCTCGGCCCCGGCCGCGTCCACCGCAGAGAGGCTCGACGCGAAGCGACCGTTGCCAAGCGCCAGATCGCGCAGCACGAAATCAAGGGTCTCGAACGCCAGGGCACGGTAGCGTGATTCGGCAAAAACCCTGGCCGCCTCGAGGTAGACCAGTGCCAGCTGGGCGTTGTCGTAGAGCATCTTCTCGAAGTGCGGCACCTGCCACTGCGGGTCGGTGGTGTAACGGAAAAAACCACCGCCGAGATGATCACGCAGGCCCAGGTCGGCCATGCTGTCGAGAGTCAGCCGCAGGAACTCCTCCAGCTCCCGGTGTGGCTCCGCACCCTGGACGGCCAGCAGCGCCAGCAACTGCGGAGCATTGGGAAACTTGCCCTGGTCGCCGAAACCACCGGCCAGTGTGTCCGCCAGGCGCAGTGCGACGTCGACCAGCAACGCCCGGTAAGCGGAGCCACGAAGCGGATCGAGATCGGCATCCATCGTTACCGGCCGACGGGCCAGCAGCTCCGCCCCGGCGGCGGCGGCCTGCTCTAGTTGGGCGCGCTCCTCGTTCCACAGTCCCATGACGCGCTCCAGCAGTTCGAGAAAACGCGCACGGGGCAGATAGGTGGTGCCGATCAGAGGCAGGCCGTCCGGAGTCAGGATGACATTGAGCGGCCACCCCCCCGTACCTCGCGTCCGCTCTACGAACTCGATCAATACCGCATCGATCGCGGGCGACAATTCACGATCGACGACCGTCGGGATGTAGTCGGCATTGAGGCGTTTGGCGACCTCCGGGTCGACAAAACTCTCGCCCTGCATGACGTGACACCAGTAGCAGGAGAAGTAGCCGACAGTGACGAAGATCAGCCGGTCCTGTGTCCGTGCCTCAGCCAGGGCGTCGGCATCGAGCGGTCGCCAGGCGACCGGATCGTTGGCGTGCATGCGCAGGTAGGGCGACGGGTCGGAGGCCAGCGACCCCGCACCGGCCGAAGACCACGGCAGGCAGACGACAATGGCGGCCAAAAACAGGGCGGCGAGGCGTCGCATGCCAGACTCCCGATTCTGTGTATTCAGGTCGTTCATATCGTCAGGCCGCCACTCAGCTGGAGCGATCCACGTAGCGTACCGAAGTCACCTTGCCGTCACGATGCCGAACGATGCAGGCGTAGTAGCCAATCCCGGGCTTGGCGAAAAGCACAAGCAACTGATCCACCCCCGGCACGCCATCAGACTCCTGCACCTGGATACGCCGGTACTCACGGTCGAACCAGTCCTCTTCGACTTCTGGAACACGGCCAGATCTCGCCTCAAACCCGGACGATGTTACCCCTGCCAGCGGGCGGCCCGGGTCGAGATCACCGCAAAGGCTCTCGAGTTCACCGCTCACCAGCACCTCGCGACCAACACAGGTTGCCAGGACCAGGATCGGAATCACGATCAGCACCAGCAGCATCCAGCGCAGCAGGCGAAACAGCACCCGGAGCCATGAGCGCCGATCTTTGCCTGCGTGGCTGACGGGATCTTCCTGGGGATTCATGCTCCCAAGACTAGACCGCAGGTCAGTGGGTCACGACCTTCGCGGTTCGGTGGCCAACCTCGCGGGCGTTCGTAACAGCAGCAGAGCGATCACCAGCAACACGGCCGCGACCAGGGACGGCAACCCGAAACCCCGAGAGACCTCAGCAAGACGGCCGGCAACGGCCGGTCCGATCAACTGGCCAAGACCGAACGCCGCTGTCATCCAGCCGATGATCCGTCCTGGATGGCGTCCGGCGATCCCGCGCGCAGCACTCAGTCCCATGGCGGTAATGCCCACGAAAGTCCCACCGAGCAGGGCGCCGCCGACCAGCAACGCCAGCGCTCCCGAACCGTAACCGGCGAGCAGCACGCCGACCGCCTCGACAGCAAAGGCCACACGCAGCGCGGTGAAGATACCCGAGCGTCGCGCCAGGTGCTGCCAGAACATTACCGACGGTGCGGCAAGCAGGCCGACGACGGCCCAGGTCAGAGGTTCGACCAGCGCGGCATGGTCGAGTCCGCGCGCCATGGCGACGATGAATGTCGCGGTGACCACGTAACCGAAACCGAACAGGCCATAGGCGATGACCAGTCGCACCAGCTCACCGTGGGCTGTCGGTGGCACCACCTCCGGCTGTGCATCGGCCACTACGGCATGCGCGCCTGCGGGCAGGCGTCGTAACACCCACCAGCTCCACGCCAGCAGCAAGGCAGTGATCGCACCGAGACCCCCCCACTGGGCATGGACCGTGCCCCCACCCCAGCGGACACCTTCGATAACGGCCACCGACAGCACGATGCCGACACCGACCCCGGCGAAGTGCAGCGCCACCAGTCCCGGGCGTTTACGGTCAACCAGGTACTCGACGATGGCCGCGGTGCCGAGCACCATGCAGAAGGCACTGGCCACGCCCGACAGCAGACGGATCAGCAGCCAGGCGGTGACGCTTTCGCCGACAGCGCCGAGGGCGGTCGTCAGGGCACTGCCGACCATGCCGACCAGCAACCAGCCGGCCCGCGTGCCGCGCTGGGCGAACGGAGCGGCGAGCAGTGCACCGAGCAGGTAGCCGAGGAAGTTGGCGCTGGCGACATCGCCGGCTGTGGCCAGCGACCAGTCGAGCGCCTCGCGCAGAGGTGGCAGCAATGGCGTGTAGGCAAAGCGGCCAACGCCCATCGCCGCGGCCAGCAGCAGGGCCCCGGCGACGGCGACCGTCAGCGCCCGCGGTCCACTTGGGGCGAGGTCCCTTTGTCCAGCCTGCTCGCTCAAGCCGAACCACCCGGTAGTGCGGCGGTTCCACCGGGCGCCACCCACAGCAGCACCAGCGCGTCGGCGCCGAACAGCAGCAGCATGCCCACGGCAAACGGTGCCAGGTCAGTTCGTCCGTCGGCAAGCATATGGTAAAGCGACACGGTCGCCAGGACCGTGAGTGCCACATCGCCAAGCAGCGCGAGTTGCAGAACCACCGGTCTGGCCAGCCATGAAGTGGATCGCGACAGCCCGAGCAGCGCCAGTGCGGTGAGTCCTGCCGGGATGGTAATCAGGAAAAAGCCGACGATCGCCATGGTTGGCACCTCGACGTCAGCCAGGCCGAACAGCAGCGAAAGCGGCACCAGTGCCACCAGCGTCAGGCAAGCCAGGTTGGCAATCAACAGCAGCCGGCGGTAGGCCGCCATCACGCAATCACTTTGACCATGGCAACGGCCATCTCCGGGTCAGAGCGCGTTGCGCAGCATCAGCTCGCGCGGGTGCGGATCGAGGTAATGCTGACGAGCGACGTAGGCGTTGGGATGGCGGCGGAAGTGGTGCCGCAGCAGCGTCAGCGGGACCACCAGCGGCACCTCGCCACGACCGTAGGTGACTATCGCCTCGCCAAGTTCCGCCTTGTCCTCGGCGTCGATATCGCGCTTGAGGTAGCCGGCCAGGTGCTGCAGCACGTTGACGTGGCGGGCGTGCGTCGCCTTCCGCGCCAGCACCGCCATGGCACCGGCGATGTAATCCGCCGCCTGACCACTGAGCCGGCGCTCGTCGAGGTTGGCGACCAGCCGGCCGAGCCGTTTCGCCTCGGCCTGATTGTGGACCATCAGCATCAGCTTGTGGGTGGCGTGAAATTCGACCAGGGCCGACTTGGTG
>CAXMPC010000172.1:0-14214 GCA_964195335.1 uncultured Gammaproteobacteria bacterium
CGAACGCCTTCATCTCGCCGCCGTGCGCCTCCGCCATCACCTTCGTGATCGCCGCCGTCAGCGTCGTCTTGCCATGGTCCACGTGACCAATCGTCCCCACGTTTACGTGCGGCTTCGTACGCTCAAACTTTTCCTTCGACACGGTTCGTTACCTCTTCACTGACAGCGGGGCCCGGTTCAGGAGGCCTTCTTGATGACGGCATCGGCGACGTTGGTAGGCGCCTCGGAGTACTTGGCAAATTCCATCGAGTAGGTTGCGCGACCCTGGGTTGCGGAACGCAGGTCGGTGGCATAGCCGAACATCTCGGCCAGCGGCACCTCGGCGC
This sequence comes from uncultured Gammaproteobacteria bacterium, assembly GCA_964195335.1. Lineage (GTDB taxonomy): Bacteria > Pseudomonadota > Gammaproteobacteria > QNFN01 > QNFN01 > QNFN01. The sequence continues at coordinate 327 of CAXMPC010000172.1, forward strand.
GGATGACCTTGCCCGAGGGCGAGTCGTCCATGCCCTGGACGATGCCGCGGCGCCGGTTGAGGTCGCCCATGACGTCGCCCATGTAGTCTTCGGGGGTCACCGCCTCGACCTTCATGATCGGTTCGAGCAGCACGGCGCCGGCGTTGATGCAGCCCGCCTTGAAGGCCATCGAACCGGCGATCTTGAACGCCATCTCGCTCGAATCGACCTCGTGGTAGGAACCGTCAAACAGGGTGACCTTGAGGTCGACCACCGGATAACCGGCGAGGACGCCGTCTTTCATCTGCTCCTGGATGCCCTTGTTGACGGCGGGAATGTAATCCTTCGGAATCGCGCCACCGACGATCTTGTTCTCAAAGACGTAACCATCGCCAGGCTTTTGCGGTTCGAGTTTGATCCAGACGTGACCGAACTGGCCGCGACCGCCCGACTGGCGCACGAACTTGCCTTCCTGCTCGATGCTCTTGCGGATGGTCTCGCGGTAGGCAACCTGCGGCGCGCCGACGTTGGCCTCGACGTTGAACTCGCGCTTCATGCGTTCGACGATGATCTCGAGGTGCAGTTCGCCCATGCCGGAGATGATGGTCTGTCCCGACTCCTCGTCGGTGCGCACGTGGAAGGAAGGATCCTCCTGCGCCAGCTTGGACAGGGCCATGCCCATCTTTTCCTGGTCGGCCTTGGTCTTCGGCTCGACCGCGACCGAGATCACCGGCTCGGGGAATTCCATCCGCTCGAGGGTGATCGGCTTGTCACGATCGCACAGGGTGTCACCGGTAGTGACATCCTTGAGCCCGACCGCCGCCGCGATGTCACCTGCGCGCACTTCCTTGATCTCCTCACGGGAGTTGGAGTGCATCTGCAGGATACGGCCGACGCGTTCGCGCTTGCCCTTGACCGGGTTGTAGATGGTGTCGCCCGAATTGAGAACACCAGAGTAGACGCGGAAAAAAGTCAGCGTGCCGACGTAGGGATCGGTCGCGATCTTGAAAGCCAGGGAAGCGAACGGAGCGTCGTCATCCGACGGTCGCTCAGCCGCTTCGTCGTTGTCGAGGGTGCCGGTGATCGCCGGGACGTCTACCGGTGACGGCATGTACTCGACGATGGCGTCGAGCATCGTCTGTACACCCTTGTTCTTGAACGCGCTGCCGCACAGTGCTGGCACCACCTCGTTGGCCAGGGTGCGCAGGCGCAGCCCTTCCTTGATCGCGTCGTTGTCGAGATCGCCCTCTTCGAGGTAGCGCTCCATCAACTCTTCGTTGGCCTCGGCGGCGGCCTCGACCATGTGCTCACGGTACTCGACGGCCTGGTCGGCGAGGTCGGCGGGGATCTCCTTCTCCTCGAAGGCGATGCCCATGTTGGCTTCTTCCCAGTAGATCGCCTTCATCTTGACCAGGTCGATCACACCCTGGAAATTCTCCTCGGCACCAATCGGCAACTGGATCGGCACCGGGTTGGCCCCGAGCCGGTCCTTGATCTGGCCGACGACGCGCAGGAAGTTCGCGCCCTGGCGGTCCATCTTGTTGACGAACGCCATCCGCGGCACACCGTACTTGTTGCCCTGGCGCCAGACTGTTTCCGATTGCGGCTCGACGCCACCGACGGCGCAGAACACGGCGCAGGCACCGTCGAGTACGCGCAGGGAGCGCTCCACCTCGATGGTGAAGTCGACGTGTCCAGGGGTGTCGATGATGTTAATGCGGTGCTCGGGGAACTGCTGCTCCATGCCCTTCCAGTAGGTGGTGGTAGCCGCGGAGGTGATGGTGATACCACGCTCCTGCTCCTGCTCCATCCAGTCCATCACTGCGGCGCCGTCGTGCACCTCGCCGATCTTGTGCGAAACCCCGGTATAAAACAGGACGCGCTCGGTCGTCGTCGTTTTACCGGCATCGATGTGCGCCATGATACCGATATTGCGATAGCGCTCGATCGGGGTCTTACGTGCCACGGCTGCTGGTTCCTCGGACTGTTTATAGAGCGCGCTGGGGTTACCAGCGGTAGTGAGCGAAGGCTTTGTTGGCCTCGGCCATGCGGTGCGTGTCTTCACGCTTCTTGACCGCACTGCCCCGACCCTCGGCGGCATCGAGGATTTCACCGCCAAGACGGTGCGCCATGCTCTTCTCGCTGCGTTTGCGAGAGGCGTCGATCAGCCAGCGCATGGCCAGGGTGTCGCGACGCTTCGGCCGCACCTCGACCGGGACCTGGTAGGTGGCGCCACCGACGCGGCGCGACTTGACCTCGACCACCGGGCTGATGTTCTCCAGCGCCTGGTTGAGCAGTTCAAGTGACTCGGCCGACTTGTTGCGCTGGGTCACCTGATCAAGGGCACCGTAGACGATGCGCTCGGCGACAGCCTTCTTGCCGCTCTCCATGATCATGTTGATGAACTTGGACAGCAACTCGCTGCCGTACTTCGGGTCCGGCAGGCTCTCGCGCTTGGTGGCAGTACTTCTTCTGGACATGACGTATCAACCCTTCGGGCGCTTGGCGCCGTACTTCGAACGGCCCTGGCGACGCTTGTCGACGCCGGAGGTGTCGAGACTGCCGCGCACGACGTGGTAGCGGACACCCGGCAGGTCCTTGACGCGACCGCCGCGGATCAGCGCGACCGAGTGTTCCTGAAGGTTGTGCCCTTCACCACCGATGTAGCTGGAGACCTCGAAACCGTTGGTCAGGCGTACGCGCGCGACCTTGCGCAGGGCCGAGTTCGGCTTCTTCGGCGTCGTCGTGTAGACGCGCGTGCAGACGCCACGCTTTTGCGGGCACGCTTCCAGTGCCGGCACGTTGCTTTTCTCGATCTTGCGCTTGCGCGGCTTGCGCACCAGCTGATTTGTCGTCGCCATGGATCGACTGCTCCTGAACCCTATAAAACAAACGACAGGCCGCTGCTGCGACGACCTGCCGAGTGAGACGCGGAATTGTAGGCCCGGCCTATCAGGCTGTCAAGCAACCTGGCGGGCTTTTAGCCGGCCCGACCGCACGCGGCGGCCGGGCCGTTATTTCAGCTTTCGGAAGCGTTCAGCTCCCGCTTCAACGCCTCTTCCAGGCCTTCTGTGGAGGCCGCCTCGGGAGTCCCCTGCTCGAGGTCCGCGAAGCTCTCCGGGTAGCGCTGCTTGCGTCGTGCCTCGTGGTAGGCGAGACCGGACCCCGCCGGGATCAGGCGACCGACGATGACGTTCTCCTTGAGCCCGCGAAGGTCGTCGCGGATACCCCGCACCGACGCCTCGGTCAACACCCGGGTGGTCTCCTGGAACGAGGCCGCCGAGATGAACGACTCGGTCGCCAGCGAGGCCTTGGTGATGCCGAGCAGCATCGGGTTGCCCTTGGCCTCGTCCTGGTCGGTCTCGCGCAGCTTGTCATTGTCGGCCAACATCCGCGCCCGCTCGACCTGCTCGCCCTTGATGAGCTTGCTGTCGCCAGGATCGGTCACCTCGACCTTGCGCAGCATCTGGCGAATGATCACCTCGATGTGCTTGTCGTTGATGCGCACACCCTGCAACCGGTAGACATCCTGGATCTCTTTGACCAGGTACTCGGCCAGCGCCTCGACCCCCAGCAAACGCAGGATGTCATGCGGCACCGGCTCACCGTCGGCAATGGTCTCACCGCGCTCGACGTGCTCGCCGTCGAAGACGTTGACGTGACGCCACTTCGGGATCAGTTCCTCGTGCTGCTCACCATCGGTCTCGGTGATGATCAGGCGCTGTTTGCCCTTGGTGTCCTTGCCGAAGCTGATGGTGCCGGAGGTTTCGGCGAGGATCGCCGGCTCCTTCGGCTTGCGCGCCTCGAACAGGTCGGCCACTCGTGGTAGACCACCGGTGATATCGCGGGTCTTTGACGACTCCTGCGGGATGCGTGCCAGGGCGTCGCCGATGCCCACATTGGCACCGTTCTCGACACTGATGATGGCGCCCGCGGGCAGGTAATAGTGCGCGGGAATCTGGGTTCCGGCGATGTTGAGGTCGTTACCTTCGTCATCGACCAGCTTGACCATCGGTCGCAGGTCCTTGCCGGCGGTGCCGCGCTGCTTGGGCTCGGTCACCACCAGCGAGGTCAGGCCGGTGACCTCGTCGGTGTGCTGGAACACGCTCACGCCGTCGACGAAGTCGTGGTAGGTCAGGCTACCGGCGACCTCGGTGATGACCGGATGGGTGTGCGGATCCCAGGTCACGACGATATCACCCAGTTCGACGGCATCCTCGTCGGCGACGTTGAGCACCGAGCCGTAGGGCAACTTGTAGCGTTCGCGCTCACGGCCGGACTCATCTATGACGCTGAGTTCGCCTGAACGGGAGACCGCGACCAGTTTACCGGTTGCCGTCTGCGTGACCGCCTTCAGGTTGTGCAACCGGATGCTGCCCTTGGACTTGACCTGGATGTTGTTCGCCGCCGCGGCACGTGACGCCGCGCCACCAATGTGGAATGTACGCATGGTCAGCTGGGTGCCTGGTTCACCGATCGACTGCGCCGCGATGACTCCGACCGCTTCGCCCATGTTGACCTTCAGGCCACGCGCCAGATCACGACCGTAGCAGGTGGCACAAACGCCGAACCGGCTGTCGCAGGTCAGCGGTGAACGTACCTTGACATAGTCGACGCCAAGCTCCTCGACAAGGAGCACCAACTCCTCATCGATCAGGGTACCGGTCTCGATCAGGAGCTCGTTGGTCCCCGGCTTGAGCAGGTCTTCGACCACCACTCGGCCGAGCACGCGCTCGCCGATCTTTTCGACCACCTCGCCGCCCTCGATGATCGGCACCATGCTCAGGCCGTTACGCGTGCCGCAGTCATCGTTGAGCACGACCATGTCCTGGGCCACGTCGACCAGGCGCCGGGTCAGGTAACCGGAGTTGGCCGTTTTCAGCGCGGTATCGGCCAGGCCCTTGCGCGCACCGTGGGTCGATATGAAGTACTGCAGGACGTCAAGTCCTTCGCGGAAGTTCGCGGTGATCGGCGTCTCGATAATCGAGCCATCCGGCTTGGCCATCAGGCCGCGCATGCCTGCCAGCTGACGAATCTGGGCCGCGGAGCCACGGGCACCGGAGTCGGCCATCATGAAGATGGAGTTGAACGATTTCTGCTTGACCGTGTTGCCCTCGGCGTCGGTCACCTCGTCAGTGCCGAGCTTGTCCATCATCGCCTTGGCCACGGCATCGTTGGTACGCGACCAGATGTCGACCACCTTGTTGTAGCGCTCACCGTTGGTGACCAGACCCGAGGCGTACTGGTCCTGGATCTCCTTCACCTCGTGCTCGGCCTTGCTCAGGATGGCGCCCTTGCCTTGCGGCACGACCATGTCATCGATGCCGATGGAGATGCCCGCCTGGGTGGCGTGCTGGAAGCCGGTGTACATCAGTTGGTCGGCGAACACGACCGTCGCCTTCAGGCCGAGACGGCGATAGCACAAGTTGACCAGGCTGGAGATCGCCTTCTTGGTCAGGTCGCGGTTGATCGCCTCGAACTCCAGACCTGCAGGCAGGATCTCGCCGAGCAGCGCGCGACCGGCGGTGGTGTCGATCACCGAGGTGCGTGGCTCGATCTCGCCGGCGTCGTTGAACACCTGCTCGGTGATGCGCACCTTGATCTGCGCCTGCAGGTGGACGTGGTTGCCCTGGAAGGCACGATGCACCTCGCGCAGGTCGGCAAAGACCATGCCCTCGCCCTTGGCGTTCACCTGTTCGCGGGTCATGTAGTAGAGCCCGAGCACCACATCCTGGGTCGGCACGATAATCGGTTCACCGTTGGCCGGCGACAAGATGTTGTTCGATGACAGCATCAGCGTGCGCGCCTCGACCTGTGCCTCAAGCGACAACGGCACGTGCACCGCCATCTGGTCGCCATCGAAGTCAGCGTTGAACGCGGTGCAGACCAGCGGGTGAAGCTGAATCGCCTTGCCCTCGATCAGCAGCGGCTCGAACGCCTGGATGCCGAGGCGATGCAGGGTCGGGGCACGGTTGAGCATGATCGGATGCTCGCGGATCACCTCCTCGAGGATGTCCCAGACTTCCGGGCCCTCGCGCTCGACCATCTTCTTGGCCGCCTTGATGGTGGTCGCCAGCGCCCGCAGCTGCAGCTTGCTGAAGATAAACGGCTTGAACAGCTCCAGCGCCATGCGCTTGGGCAGGCCGCACTGGTGCAGCTTCAGCGTCGGTCCGACGACGATGACCGAGCGGCCCGAGTAATCGACGCGCTTGCCGAGCAGGTTCTGGCGGAAGCGCCCCTGCTTGCCCTTGATCATGTCGGCCAGCGACTTCAGCGGGCGCTTGTTGGTGCCGGTGATGGCGCGACCGCGGCGGCCGTTGTCGAGCAGGGCGTCGACCGACTCCTGCAGCATGCGCTTTTCGTTGCGCACGATGATGTCGGGAGCGTTGAGCTCGAGCAGCCGCTTGAGGCGGTTGTTGCGGTTGATCACCCGACGGTAGAGGTCGTTCAGGTCCGAGGTGGCGAAGCGGCCGCCGTCAAGCGGGACCAGTGGGCGCAGCTCCGGCGGCAGCACCGGCAGCACCGTCATGATCATCCACTCGGGTTTGTTCCCCGACTCGAGAAACGCCTCGACCAGTTTCAGCCGCTTGGTGAACTTCTTCAGCTTGGCCTCGGAGTTGGTCGACTCGATCTCTTCGCGCAGCTTCAGACCCTCGGCGTTGAGGTCCATGGTCTTGAGCAACTCGCGCACCGCTTCGGCGCCCATGCGTGCGTCGAACTCATCACCGTGTTCCTCGATGGCCTCGAGATAGGCCTCGTCGTTGAGCAGCTGGCCACGCTCGAGCAGGGTCAGACCCGGATCAATAACGACAAAGGCCTCGAAGTAGAGGACGCGCTCGATGTCACGCAACGTCATGTCGAGCATCAGGCCGATGCGCGACGGCAGCGATTTCAGAAACCAGATGTGCGCGACCGGGCTGGCCAGCTCGACGTGGCCCATGCGCTCGCGACGCACCTTGGCCAGGGTCACTTCGACGCCGCATTTCTCGCACACCACGCCACGGTGCTTGAGGCGCTTGTACTTGCCGCACAGACACTCGTAATCGGTGGTCGGACCGAAAATCTTGGCGCAGAACAGACCGTCACGTTCCGGCTTGAACGTGCGGTAGTTGATCGTCTCCGGCTTCTTCACCTCGCCGTACGACCAGGAGTGGATCATCTCGGGCGAGGCGAGGCCGATGCGGATGGCATCGAAGTCCTCGAGCTGGCCCTGGTTCTTGAGAAGGTTCAGTAGGTCTTTCAAGGTCGTATCTCCTGCTCGTGTTCGGGTATCGCTACGGCGTGGGAGCGGGACGTCAGTCCTGCTCCAACTCGATGTTGATCCCCAGAGCACGGATCTCCTTAAGCAGCACGTTGAACGATTCCGGCATGCCGGCGTCCATGCGATGGTCGCCATCGACGATGTTCTTGTACATGCGGGTGCGACCCTGCACGTCGTCCGATTTCACCGTCAGCATCTCCTGCAGCGTGTAGGAGGCACCGTAGGCCTCGAGAGCCCACACCTCCATCTCGCCGAAGCGCTGGCCGCCGAACTGCGCCTTGCCGCCGAGTGGCTGCTGTGTGACCAGGCTGTACGGCCCGGTTGAGCGGGCATGCACCTTGTCGTCGACCAGGTGGTTCAGCTTGAGCATGTGCATGTAGCCCACCGTGACCGGTCGGTCGAACGACTCGCCGGTCCGGCCGTCGCTGAGCACCGCCTGGCCGGTCTCGGGCAGTCCGGCAAGTTTCAGCAACCCCTTGATCTCGGCCTCGGTGGCGCCGTCGAAGACCGGAGTGGCCATCGGCACGCCGCCGCGCAGGTTGCGACAGAGCTCGAGCACTTCGTCGTCGCTCAGGCTATCGAGGTCGACCGTGCGGCCGCCGCTCTTGTTGTAGAGGGCGTGGAGGAACTTGCGCAGCTCGGCCATCTTGGCCTGGGCGTCGAGCATGGCGGCAATCCGGTGGCCAAGCCCCTTGGCCGCCCAACCGAGGTGCGTCTCCAGCACCTGGCCGACGTTCATGCGCGAGGGCACGCCGAGCGGATTGAGCACCACGTCGACCGGGGTACCGTCGTCCATGTTGGGCATATCCTCGACCGGGACGATGGTCGAGATGACACCCTTGTTGCCATGACGGCCAGCCATCTTGTCACCTGGCTGCAGGCGACGCTTGACGGCCAGGAAGACCTTGACCATTTTCAGCACACCCGGTGCCAGGTCGTCACCGCTGGTGATCTTTTCCTTCTTCTCGTCGTAGCGGTGACCGAACTCTTCGAGCATCGCACGCACTTGTTCGGCCGCGGCCTCGAGCTGGTCGTTGGCGTCGTCATTGCGCAGGCGCACCTCGAACCAGCGCTCGCGCTCGAGTTCGGCGAGATAGGTCTTGGTGATGCGGTCGCCATCCTTGAGCTTGTTCGGACCGCCGGCCGCGGTCTTGCCGGTAAGCAGGCGCTCGACACGCTGGTAGACGTCCTCTTCCATGATGCGCCGCTGATCGTAGAGGTCCTTCTTGACCCGGGTCAGTTCCTCGGTCTCGATGGCCAGGGCACGCGGGTCCTTGTCAATGCCATCGCGTGTCAGAACCTGGACGTCGATCACCGTGCCGTCCATGCCCGAGGGCACGCGCAGCGAGGTGTCCTTTACGTCCGAGGCCTTTTCGCCAAAGATCGCCCGCAGCAGCTTCTCTTCCGGGGTAAGCGGGGTCTCGCCCTTGGGCGTGACCTTGCCGACGAGGATGTCGCCAGGCTTCATCTCGGCACCGATGTAGGCAATGCCAGCCTCGTCGAGCTTGCCGAGGGCGGACTCACCGACGTTGGGGATGTCGGCCGTGACCTCTTCCGCGCCGAGCTTGGTGTCACGGGCGACGCAGGTCATCTCCTCGATGTGGATGGTGGTGTAACGATCCTCCTCGACCACCCGCTCCGAGATCAGGATCGAGTCCTCGAAGTTGTAACCGTTCCAGGGCATGAACGCGACCAGCATATTCTGGCCCAGTGCCAGCTCACCCATGTCGGTCGACGGACCGTCGGCGAGCACGTCGTCGCGCGCGATCACGTCTCCGATCTTCACCAGAGGTCGCTGGTTGATGCAGGTGTTCTGGTTCGAGCGCGTGTACTTGGTCAGGTTGTAGATATCAACACCCGGTTCACCCGGCACGGTCTCGTTATCGTTGACCCGGACCACGAGGCGCCCGGCATCGACCGAATCGACCAGACCGCCACGCTCGGCAACCACGGTCACACCGGAGTCGGTTGCTACCACCCGCTCCATGCCGGTGCCAACCAGCGGTTTTTCGGCGCGCAGCGTCGGCACCGCCTGGCGTTGCATGTTGGAGCCCATCAACGCGCGGTTGGCGTCGTCGTGCTCGAGGAACGGCACCAGCGCCGCGGCCACCGAAACGATCTGTTTAGGCGACACGTCCATGTACTCGATCCGGTCGGGCGAGGACATGGAGAATTCGTTCTGGCTGCGGCAGGAGACCAACTCGTCGATCAGGTTGCCATCGGCATCGAGGGTGGCGTTGGCCTGGGCAATGACAAACTCGGCCTCGTCGATGGCTGACAGGTAGTCGATCGAGACCTGGCCCTTCTTGTCACGGACGATCTTGCCACTTTCGATTTTCATGTACGGCGTCTCGAGGAAGCCGTACTTGTTGGTCCGGGCATAGACCGCCAGCGAGTTGATCAGGCCGATGTTCGGGCCTTCCGGGGTTTCGATCGGGCAGACCCGACCGTAATGGGTCGGGTGCACATCACGCACCTCGAAGCCGGCGCGCTCGCGGGTCAGGCCGCCCTGGCCCAGCGCCGAGATGCGGCGCTTGTGGGTCACCTCGGAGAGCGGGTTGTTCTGGTCCATGAACTGCGACAGCTGGTTGGAGCCGAAGAACTCCTTGACCGCCGCCGATACCGGTTTGGCGTTGATCAGTTCCTGCGGCATCAGCCCCTCGGACTCGGCCAGGTTGAGCCGCTCCTTGACTGCGCGCTCGACGCGCACCAGGCCGACACGGAAGGAGTTCTCCGCCATCTCGCCGACACAACGCACGCGGCGGTTGCCGAGGTGGTCAATGTCGTCGACCGTGCCGTTGCCGTTGCGGATGGCAATCAGGGTGCGGATCACCGCAATGATGTCATCGCTGTCGAGGATGCCGGGACCCTCGATCTCCTTGCGACCGACGCGGCGGTTGAACTTCATCCGGCCGACCGCCGACAGGTCGTAGCGGTCAGGCTCGAAGAACAGGTTCTTGAACAGGGTCTCGGCGGCGTCCTTGGTCGGCGGTTCACCGGGACGCATCATGCGGTAGATCTCGACCAGCGCCTCGAGCTGCGAGGTCGACGGATCGAGTTTCAGCGTATCAGAGACGTACGGCCCACGATCGAGGTCATTGACGAACAGGGTGTGCAGTTCACCCACGCCTGCCTCGAGCAGGGTCGCGAGCAGTTCCTCGGTGATCTCGTCGTTGGCGGCGGCGACCAGCTCGCCGGTCTCAGTGTCGATGACGTTCTTGGCCAGTACCCTGCCGATCATGAACTCGCCAGGCACTTCGACGGTCTTGACCCTGGACTCGACCAACTCGCGCACGTGGCGCGCAGTGATCCGCGTCCCGGCCTCGAGCAGCACCTTGCCGCGCGAACCCTTGAGGTCGAAGGAGATGTTCTGGCCACGCAGGCGCTCTGGCACCAGCGCCAGTTTGATGGCCTCACCCTTGACGGTGAAGTGGTCGAAGTCGAAAAACAGTTCGAGCAGCTGCTCGGTGTCAAAGCCGAGCGCGCGCAGCAGGACGGTGGCCGGCAGCTTACGGCGACGGTCGATGCGGGTGAACAGCGCGTCCTTGTGGTCGAACTCGAAATCGAGCCAAGATCCGCGGTAGGGGATCACCCGGGCCGAAAACAGCAGCTTGCCCGAGGAGTGGGTCTTGCCCTTGTCGTGCTCGAAGATGACACCCGGTGAACGGTGCAGCTGCGAGACGATGACCCGCTCTGTCCCGTTGATAATGAACGTGCCGTTCTCGGTCATCAGCGGCAGTTCGCCCATGTAGACGTCCTGCTCGCGGATGTCCTTGACCGGTTTCGGGGTCCCCGGGGCATCCCTGTCATAGATGATCAGGCGTACCTTGACCCGTAACGGCGCGGCGTAGGTCATGCCGCGCAGGCCACACTCCTTGACGTCGAAGATCGGCTTGCCTAGACGGTAGTTGACGTACTCCAGGCTGGCGTTGCCCGAGTAACTGACGATCGGGAACACCGACTTGAACGCCGCGCTCAACCCTTGGTCGATGCGGTCGTCGATCGGGGTGTCGGCCTGCAGGAACTCGCGATACGAACCCAGCTGGATGTCCAGCAGTGGGGGTACGTCGAGTACGCTCAACCGTTTGCCGAAATCCTTACGGATACGCTTCTTTTCGGTGAATGAGTAGGCCATCGATCTTCCTCGGCTTGGTTGTGTCAACCTGCGCCAGCCCGGCGGTCGTGCCGGACCCGGTCAGTCCGCTCGGGCGGTCGCCGACCGGAAACGGGAAAAGGCCGGCGGCACAAGGCCGCCAGCCGTTCCGTGTTGCAGGTCCTGTCCTGTGGACAAGACCGGCTTACTTGAGCTCGACGCTAGCGCCGGTTTCCTCAAGTTCACTCTTCAGCTTTTCAGCCTCATCCTTGCTGATGCCTTCCTTGACCGGGCTCGGGACGGCCTCGACCAGGTCCTTGGCTTCTTTAAGGCCCAGACCGGTCATGCCGCGTACCGCCTTGATCACGCTAACCTTCTTCTCGCCGAAGGAGGTCAGAATGACATCAAACTCGGTCTGTTCCTCGGCTGCGGCGGCATCACCACCTGCAGCGGCAGCCGGCGCGGCAGCGACCGCGGCGGCGGCGGAAACGCCAAACTTTTCTTCCATCATGGAGATCAGGTCAACGACCTCCATCACACTCATCTCGCTGATTGCTTCGAGAATCTCTTCTTTGGACACAGCCATCTCGATCTACTCCTGATTGGGACGCCGGCGGTCTGTCCGCTGGCTCCGGTTGCTATCGACTGTCAAGCAGCCTGTTTCTGGTCACGGACCGCGGCGACCGTGCGCACCATCTTGGCGTGCGGCTCGGCCAGCGTACGGACGAACTTCTCGATCGGCGCCTTCATCACGCCCAGCAGCATGCTCAGTGCCTGATCGCGGGTCGGCAGCGATGCCAGCCGCGCGAGCTCGGAGGCAGGCAACGCCTGGCCATCAATGGACACCAGCTTTACGACCAGCTTGTCGTGCTTCTTGCTGTAATCATTGATGACGCGCGCTGCCGCACCCGGGTCGGCCTGAGAGAAGGCAAGGATCAACGGACCTGCCAACTGGTCACTGACGCAGGCAAACTCAGTTCCGTCAAACGCCCGTCGGGCCAACGTATTCTTCACTACGCGAAGGTAGACACCGGCATTGCGGCTCTCCCGGCGCAGATCGGTCAGCTGGTCGACGGTGAGGCCGCTGTACTCGGCCGCCACGAGGGAAAGAGCCCCCGAAGCGACTTCGGCGACTTCGGCGACGACGGCCTTTTTCTGCTCGAATGTCAGACTCACCTGGTTACACCTCTCAACAGCAGCCACGGCACGCCGTGACTGCACCCTTGACGACGGACTCCGTCCGGAGACGGGGCCCACGAATTACGGTGTCCATCACCAGGATCATTCCTGAATCAGGTTGCACCGTCTGCGCAGGCTGGGCGGACCCGATTAAGCACCCCGGGAGGTGCGCCTGCGGTCTTTGACGGCCGCCGACCGAAGCCGGCGCCCCAAAGCTCTGCGCGGCCACCCGGAGGGCAGCCGCGACTTGTCAACTTTCCAGCGTGGACTGGTCCACCGCGAGGCCCGGTCCCATGGTGCTGGAAACCGTCACCTTGCGAAGGTACTGCCCCTTCGCCGCGGCCGGCTTGGCCCGGTTCAGGTCGACCAGCAGCGCCTCGAGATTCTGGCGCAGGGCGGCGACCTCGAAGCTCACCTTGCCGATCGTGCTGTGGATGATGCCGGCCTTGTCGGTGCGGTAGCGCACCTGGCCCGCCTTGGCGTTGTACACCGCGCCGGCCACGTCAGGCGTCACGGTGCCGACCTTCGGATTCGGCATCAGACCGCGCGGGCCGAGGATCTGACCCAGCTTGCCGACCACGCGCATGGCGTCGGGAGCGGCGATGACGACGTCGAAATCGAGCTGGCCAGCCTGGACCTTCTCGGCCAGGTCCTCGAATCCGACCACGTCGGCCCCGGCCTCTTCGGCGGCGGTCGCCAGGGCGCCCTGGGCGAAGACCGCCACGCGCACATTCTTGCCGGTGCCGTTCGGCAGTACGGTCGAACCGCGCACCACCTGGTCTGACTTGCGCGGGTCGACGCCGAGGTTGACGCTGACGTCGACCGCCTCGTCGAACTTGACGGTCGAGAGCTCCTTGATCAGGGCCAGTGCCTCGTCAACGCCGTACTGCGTGGTGGCATCGGTCTTCTCACGGATGGTGCGATTGCGTTTGCTGCGTAATGTCATGGCTTAGCCCTCCGCCACGTCGATGCCCATACTGCGGGCGGTGCCGGCGATGATGAGCACGGCACTGTCGAGATCCGACGCGTTGAGGTCGGGCATCTTGGTCTGCGCGATCTCCTCGAGCTGAGCGCGGGTCACCGTGCCGACCTTGTCGCGGTTCGGCACGGCGCTACCGCTCTTCAGGCCGAGGGCCTTCTTGAGCAGCACCGAGGCCGGCGGGGTCTTGGTGATGAAGGTGAAGCTGCGGTCGCTGTAGACCGTAATCACCACCGGGATGGGCAGACCGGGCTCGATCGACTGGCTCTGCGCGTTGAACGCCTTGCAGAACTCCATGATGTTGACGCCGTGCTGACCCAGCGCCGGACCGACCGGCGGACTGGGATTCGCCTTCCCGGCCGGAACCTGCAGCTTGATGAACGCCTGGACTTTCTTT
>CAXMPC010000173.1:0-2869 GCA_964195335.1 uncultured Gammaproteobacteria bacterium
CCGCCATGCACAAGCTTGCGGTCCTGATGCTTTTGTTCCTGCCCACCTCCGTCGTGGCCTCGGTCATCGCCCCGGAACAGATCGACCTGACCCGCCATGCGGTCGGTTATGCCGCCTTGGCGGTGTTCGTCGCCGCCTACCTGTTGGTGATCTTCGAGGAATTCACCGTCCTGCGTAAATCCAAGCCGGTCATCATTGCCGCCGGGCTCATCTGGGCCATGGTCGCACTGTTCTACGCCAGCGGCGGGAGCAGCCACCTGCCGGAAGAGTCCGCCCGTCACAACCTGCTCGAATATGCCGAATTGGCGCTGTTCCTGCTGGTCGCGATGACCTACGTCAACGCCATGGAGGAACGCCGGGTTTTCGACGCCATGCGCGCCTGGATGGTGCGGCGAGGCCTCAGCCTGCGCCAGATTTTCTGGCTGACCGGCCTGCTCTCGTTCATCATCTCACCGATCGCCGACAACCTGACCACCGCCCTGCTGATGTGCGCCGTGGTGCTGGCGGTCGGTGGCGACAACCGCCGTTTCATCAGTCTCGGCTGCATCAACATCGTTGTCGCCGCCAATGCTGGCGGCGCGTTCAGCCCGTTCGGAGACATCACCACGCTGATGGTCTGGCAGAAGGGGATGGTCGATTTCTGGACCTTCTTCCTGCTGTTCCTGCCATCCGTGGTCAACTGGCTGGTCCCGGCGGGAATCATGCATTTCGCGGTACCCGATGCTCACCCCGAGGTCGGTGACGAAGTGGTGATCATGAAACGGGGTGCGGTCGGGATCATGGTGCTGTTCCTCTGCACCATCGCCACCGCGGTGACCTTCCACAATGTCCTGCACCTGCCACCGGTGATGGGTATGTTCACCGGCCTCGGTTACCTGCAGTTCTACGGCTACTACCTGAAGATCACCTACGATCGCGAATACATCGCGCACAAGTACGACCTGCCCGAAGAGCAGGTGCGACGTAACGAAAAACTCGGGGTCATGGCCCCGTTCGACATATTCAACAAGGTGGCGAGGGTTGAGTGGGACACGCTGCTCTTTTTCTACGGCGTGGTGATGTGCGTCGGCGGCCTCGGTTTCATCGGCTACCTCGCCCTGCTCTCCGAGGTGATGTACGTCCAACTCGGCGCCATGGTGGCCAACGTGAGTGTCGGCGTACTATCCGCCATCGTCGACAACATCCCGGTGATGTTCGCGGTCCTGGCCATGCAGCCCGACATGTCCCTCGGACACTGGCTGCTGGTCACCCTCACCGCCGGGGTCGGCGGCAGCCTACTGTCGATCGGATCCGCTGCCGGCGTCGCCCTGATGGGCCAGGCACGAGGCCACTACACCTTCATGGGTCATCTGAAGTGGATGCCGGTGATTGCTCTCGGCTACGTCGCCAGCATCGCCACCCACCTGTGGGTCAACAGCAACCTCTTCTGATTCTCGCCGGCATGGCCGACCCACCGTCGCGCCAACATGAAAAGGGGCCATCGCGATGATGGCCCCTTTCGGTTCCGGACCGTGTGTCCCCGGTACGGTCAGCCGGCGGCCTTGAGTTCCAGCCGGCGCGCGTGCAGGGTCGGCTCGGTGTAGCCGTTCGGCACTTCGCGTCCCTTGAACACCAGATCGAGCGCCGCCTGGTAGGCGATGCCGTCGAGGGCAGGCGCCATGGGCGTGTAGGCCGGGTCACCGGCGTTCTGCCGGTCGACCACCTCGGCCATGCGGCGGAAGGTCGCCTCGACCTGCTCGCGGGTGACGATGCCGTGGTGCAGCCAGTTGGCGATATGCTGGCTGGAGATGCGGCACGTGGCGCGGTCCTCCATCAGGCCGACGTCGGTGATGTCCGGCACCTTGGAGCAGCCGACCCCCTGGTCGATCCAGCGCACGACGTAGCCGAGGATGCCCTGGGCGTTGTTGTCGAGTTCCTGCTGCTTCTCCTCGTCGGACCAGTTGGTGTCGGTCACGACCGGCAGGGTCAGGATGTCGTCCAGGCTGGCGCGTGGGCCTCCGGCCTCGAGTTCCGCCTGGCGGGCGGCGACGTCGTACTGGTGGTAGTGCATGGCATGCAGCGTCGCGGCGGTCGGCGACGGCACCCAGGCGCAGTTGGCACCGGCCTTGGGGTGACCGATCTTGGCCTCGACCATCGCCTTCATCTCGTCCGGCATGGCCCACATGCCCTTGCCGACCTGGGCCTTGCCGCGCATGCCGCAGGCGAGGCCGACATCGACGTTCCAGTCCTCGTAGGCGAGAATCCACGGCGCGCCCTTCATGTCGCCCTTGCGGATCATGGCGCCCGCCTCCATCGAAGTGTGCATTTCGTCGCCGGTGCGATCGAGGAAGCCGGTGTTGATGAAGATCACCCGCTCGCTGGCGGCGCGGATGCACTCCTTGAGATTGACCGTGGTGCGCCGCTCCTCGTCCATGATGCCGACCTTGAGCGTGTTGCGCGGCAGGCCGAGGGCGACCTCGACGCGACTGAACAGCTCGCAGGTGAAGGCAACCTCCTCGGGGCCGTGCATCTTCGGCTTGACGATGTACATGCTGCCGCTGCGTGAATTACGACGGCTGCCAACCTGCTTGAGGTCGTGAAGCGCGATCAGCGCGGTGACCATGGTATCGAGAATGCCTTCCGGGGTTTCGTTGCCGTCGGCATCGAGCACCGCCGGGTTGGTCATCAGGTGACCGACGTTGCGTGTCAACAGCAGGCTGCGCCCGGGCAGGGTCAACGTGGAGCCGTCGGGTGCAGTGTAGTCGCGGTCGGGATTCAGCACGCGCTCGAGCTGCTTGCCACCCTTGTCGAAGGTCGCCGCGAGGTCGCCGCGCATCAGGCCGAGCCAGTTGGCGTAGACCAGCGTCTTGTCCTCGCCGTCGACCGCGGC
>CAXMPC010000174.1:0-34098 GCA_964195335.1 uncultured Gammaproteobacteria bacterium
GGTTTCGACGCAGGTGCCGACATGGTCGCCACCAAGCTCGAGCTGGCCGCGACCTACCTCGACATGGAAGATTTCGACGGCGCCCGGTCGATCCTCGACGAGGTGCTGGCGGAGGGCAGCGAGGCCCAGCAACAGCAGGCGCGAGAACTGCTCGAGCGCTGTTCCGGGAGCTGACCGGGAGCCGCCAGGGCATCAACCGACCACACCGCGGGCCTGGCCCGTAGGGGTGGCCGCACCCTGGCTCAGCCCGCGCCGGTCTTTAAGACCATGCGCATCGCCCTGAAGATCGAGTATGACGGCAGCGCGTTTGCCGGCTGGCAACGGCAGCCGGCCCAACGCACCGTGCAACAGGCCGTCGAAGCGGCCCTGGGCCGGGTCGCCAACCACCCCGTCGAGATCACCTGTGCCGGTCGTACCGACGCCGGCGTGCACGCCGTTGGTCAGGTGGTCCACTTCGATACCACGGCGCACCGTAGCGACCGTGCCTGGATTCTTGGCGGCAACAGCAACCTTCCTGACGACGTCGCGCTCAACGCCGTGCGAACGGTTACTGACGACTTCCACGCCCGCTTCTCGGCCGTACGCCGCAGTTACATCTACCGGATCGCCAACCGGCGCACACGTCCCGCCCTGGACCATGGCATGGCCTGGTGGGTGCACAAACCGCTGGATGAAACGTGCATGGCCACCGCAGCAACAGCACTGGTCGGCAAGCACGATTTCTCCTCGTTCCGCGCAGCCGGCTGCCAGGCGAAGCACGCTGTCCGCACGCTCTACCGGCTCGAAGTGGCCCGTGTGGGCGACGAGTTGCGCCTGTTGGTCGAGGCCAACGCCTTCCTGCACCGCATGGTGCGCAACCTGGCCGGAGTGCTGGTCGCGATCGGCAGCGGCACGCGTGCACCGGACTGGGCCGCGGAGGTGCTGGCGGCACGCGACCGGACTGTAGCCGGGGTGACGGCACCACCGCAGGGACTCTGTTTCCACGGCGTCATCTACCCAGCGCGATACGGGCTGCAGGAGTGGTCGTCCCGGGTGTCGGCCGATGACCGTCTGTGATAACTTGCCCCGTCCCATGCCTGACGCCCTCGCGAGGACCCGAATCAAGATCTGCGGCATCACCCGGCCGCAGGACGCACGTGTGGCCGTGGCGCTGGGCGTCGACGCCATCGGGCTGGTCTTCTGGCCGCACAGCGCACGGGCCGTAACCCCGGACCAGGCGCGCGACATCGTCGCCGGATTGCCCCCGTTCGTGACCACGGTGGGGCTGTTTGTTGATGCCACCGATGCTGAACTGCAAACGGTGCTCGACCGTGTGCCGCTGGACCTGCTGCAGTTCCACGGCGATGAGACGCCAGAGGCGTGCCGCACCTTCGGTCGTCCCTACCTCAAGGCCGTGCGGATGCGACCCGGAGTGGACCTGGCAAGCGTGGCTGGAGAGTACGCCGACGCAGCCGGCCTGTTGGTCGATGCCTACGTCAGCGGTCAGCCCGGGGGAACCGGTGCGACCTTCGACTGGTCCCACCTGCCGACCACGCCGGATTATCCGCTGGTGCTCGCCGGGGGACTCGAGGCCGGAAACGTGGCACGGGCAATAGGGGTGGTGCGGCCGTGGGCGGTCGATGTCAGCGGTGGCGTCGAGTCCGCCAAGGGGATCAAAGACGCGGCCAAGATGGCCGCTTTCATGCAAGGAGTACGGGATGGCGATCGAGAGCGCGGCACCGAACGTGGCGTCTGAACCGGCCCAACTGCCGGATGCGCGCGGCCACTTCGGACCGTACGGTGGCATCTTCGTCCCCGAGACCCTTATGGGCCCGCTGGCCGAACTGCGCGAGGCCTACGAGCATTACGCTGGCGACCCCGAATTCCAGGCCGAGTTCGATGCCGATCTCGCCGATTATGTCGGCCGGCCTTCGCCGCTCTACTTGGCTGAGCGCTGGAGCCGTGAACTCGGCGGCGCGCGCATCTACCTCAAGCGCGAGGATCTGAATCACACCGGCGCGCACAAGATAAACAACACCATCGGCCAGGCGCTGCTGGCCAAGCGCATGGGCAAGACCCGGATCATCGCCGAGACTGGTGCCGGCCAGCACGGCGTCGCCTCGGCCACCGTCGCCGCCCGTCTTGGTCTCGAGTGCATCGTCTACATGGGTGCCGAGGACATCGAGCGGCAGAAGCAGAACGTCTACCGAATGCGTCTGCTCGGCGCCGAGGTGGTCTCGGTCGAGTCGGGGTCGAAGACGCTCAAGGATGCCCTCAACGAGGCGATGCGTGACTGGGTGACCAACGTCGACAACACCTTCTACATCATCGGTACGGTGGCCGGTCCACACCCCTACCCGGTGATGGTGCGTGACTTCCAGGCGGTGATCGGCCGCGAGACGCGACGCCAGTTCCTCGAGCGCGAGGGACGCCTGCCCGACGCGCTGGTCGCCTGCGTCGGTGGCGGTTCCAACGCCATCGGACTGTTCCACCCGTTCCTGGCCGATACCTCGGTTGAACTGCACGGGGTCGAGGCCGCCGGTGATGGCCTCGAAACCGGCCGCCATGCGGCACCGCTCTGTGCCGGTCGCCCCGGCGTGCTGCACGGCAATCGCACCTACCTGATGGAGGACGCCGACGGGCAGATCATCGCCACTCACTCGATCTCGGCCGGCCTCGACTACCCCGGTGTCGGTCCCGAACACGCCTGGCTCAAGGACAGCGGACGCGCCATCTACGTCGCCGTCGATGACACCCAGGCCCTGGCGGCATTCCACGCTCTGACCCGTATCGAGGGCATCATCCCGGCGCTCGAGTCGAGCCATGCGCTCGCCTACGCGGCCGAGTTGGCGCCACGCCTCGGTCCCGACAAGGCGTTGGTGGTCAACCTCTCCGGTCGCGGCGACAAAGACATCCACACCGTTGCCACCCATGAGGGGATGGCGCTATGAGCCGTATCGAGAGCCGTTTGTCGGCGCTGGGCAACGCCGGGCGCAAGGCGCTGATCCCGTTCATCACCGCCGGTGATCCCGAGCCGCAGGTGACCGTCCCGTTGCTGCACGAGTTGGTCGCTGCCGGTGCCGACCTGCTCGAGATCGGCGTGCCGTTCTCCGACCCGATGGCCGACGGTCCGGTGATTCAGCGTGCCAGCGAGCGCGCCCTGGCCCACGGCGTCACCCTGCACGGCGTGCTCGACATGGTCAGCGCCTTTCGCGCGACCGACGCCGACACGCCGGTGATCCTGATGGGCTACCTGAACCCGATCGAGGCGTTCGGCTACGAGGCATTCGCCAAGGCGGCTGCCACGGCCGGGGTCGACGGCATACTGACCGTCGACGCGCCACCGGAAGAGGCCACCCCGTTGGCCGATGCACTTCGTGAGGTCGGACTCGACCCGATCTTCCTGCTTGCACCGACCAGTGGACCCGAGCGCATCGAGCGCATCTGCGCGCTGGCCAGTGGCTTCGTCTACTACGTTTCGTTCAAAGGGGTCACCGGGTCGGCCAGTCTCGATCTTGCGGGGATCGCCGCCAAGCTGGAGCAGATTCGTGCCGTTACCCGCTTGCCGATCGGTGTCGGTTTCGGCATCAGCGATGCCGAACGCGCCGCGGCGGTGGCACAGGTGGCCGATGCGGTGATCGTCGGCAGCGCCCTGGTGCGGCAGATAGAGGCCTATCCAGGCGACATCCGGGCCGCGACGGCGGCCATGACTGAACTGCTGGGCAGCATGCGCACGGCGATCGATGCCGTGGCAGCGCAGGCCGTGGAGGCATGACATGAGCTGGTTCGAGAAAATCATGCCCTCGCGCATCCGCACCGAGGGCAAGCGCAAGAGGGGGGTGCCCGAGGGGCTCTGGACCAAGTGCGCCGATTGCGGCGCGGTCCTGTACCGCCCTGAACTCGAGCGCAACCTCGAGGTCTGCCCGAAGTGCGGCAAGCACATGCGCATCGCCGGGCGTGCCCGCCTCGAGGCGTTCCTCGATCCCGGGACCGGGGTCGAGATCGGCGAAAAGCTCGAGCCACGCGATCTGCTCAAGTTCCGCGACAGCCGCAAGTACAAGGACCGCCTGGTCCAGGCGACCAAGGAGACCGGTGAGCGCGAGGCGCTGGTGGTTTTGAAGGGCCAGCTCGAGGGTCGCCCACTGGTCAGCTGCGCGTTCGAGTTCCAGTTCATGGGCGGGTCGATGGGCAGCATTGTCGGTGAGCGCTTCGTGCGCGGCGTCGAGGTCTGCCTGGCCGAGTCGCTGCCGCTGGTCTGTTTTGCCGCCAGCGGTGGGGCACGTATGCAGGAGGCGCTGATCTCACTGATGCAGATGGCCAAGACCAGTGCCGCACTGGCTAAGCTCAACGAGCAAGGCTTGCCATTCATTTCGGTCCTGACCGACCCGACCATGGGCGGAGTCTCGGCCAGCCTGGCGATGCTCGGCGATGTCATCATCGCCGAACCCGGCGCCCTGATCGGTTTCGCCGGGCCACGGGTGATCGAGCAGACGGTGCGTGAAACCCTGCCCGAGGGGTTCCAGCGCAGCGAGTTCCTGCTTGAGCACGGTGCCATCGACCTGATCGTCGCCCGGCCGGAGATGCGTGACCGCATTGCCCGGTTGCTGGCGATGCTGATGGCCGCGCAAGCACCACTCCCGGTGGAACCGGCTCCGGCACCGGAACCGGACGCCGACGCCGCCTGAATCCGCGCATCTCCACCGTGCGCCCCACCACCCTGGCGCAGTGGCTCGCTTTCATCGAGGCGTGCCATCCGAGCGAGATCGAACTCGGTCTCGAGCGTATCGCCGCGGTCCACGTGGCCCTCGACCTCAAGCCGTCGCCGTGTGTGATCACCGTGGCCGGGACCAACGGCAAGGGTTCGGTGATCGCCTTTCTCGAGGCGATCCTGGTCGCCGCCGGCTACCGCGTCGGCGCCTACACCTCGCCCCACCTGCTGGCCTTCAACGAGCGCATCCGTATCGATGGCGTGGCGGTAGATGACGACGCCCTGTGTCGCGCTTTCACCCAGATTGACGCGGCGCGTGGCGAAACCCGCCTGACCTATTTCGAATTCGCCACCCTGGCGGCGCTGGTGCTGTTCGCCGAGGCGGCGCCGGATGTTGTGCTGCTCGAAGTCGGTTTGGGCGGCCGCCTCGACGCGGTCAACGTGGTCGATGCCGATCTCGCGGTACTGACCCCGATCGATCTCGACCACGCGGAGTGGCTCGGCGAGGAGCGCGAGGCGATCGGACGGGAAAAGGCCGGCATCCTGCGCCCGGGACGCCCCGTGGTCAGTGTCGACCCGCAGCCTCCGGCGAGCGTCGTGGCGGCGGCGACGGAGCTCGGGGCCCCGTTGTGGCTGCCGGGGCGTGATTACGACTACGCGGTAGACGCCCACGGCTGGCGCTGGTCGACCACGGGACGGGTGCGAACGACGCTGCCACGTCCGGCACTGTTCGGCCGTCACCAGTACGCCAATGCCGCCGCGGCACTGATGGCGTTGCATGGCCTCACCGACCGACTGCCGGTCGGGCAGGGGGCCGTGCGCCGAGGGCTGCTAGAGGCCCACCTTCCGGGTCGCTTCGAGGTGCATCCTGGCGAGGTCGAGCAGATTTTCGACGTGGCCCACAATCCGCACGGGGCCCGCGCGCTGGCCGGTGCCCTGGCCACCCGGCCCAGCGACGGCCGCACCCTGGCGGTGGTCGGGATGCTGGATGACAAGGCGATCGAGATGACCCTGGCCGAGCTTTCCGACAATGTCGACCGCTGGTTCGCAGCGCCATTGCCGGTGCCACGCGGCAGCGATGCCGGACGCCTGGTGGCTACGCTCGAGGGGCTCGGAGCCACGGTCGAGGCGTGCCCCGGAGTTGCCGAGGCACTGGTGCAGGCCCTGACGGTGGCTGACCCGGGTGATCGGGTGCTGGTGTTCGGTTCATTTCACACGGTCGCCGCGGCGCTGCGCGCCGACCTATCCGGGCTATAATCGCCAACTTCCAAGGGGGCCTGATGGACCTGCGACTGAAACATCGCCTGGTGGGTGCCGTGGTGCTGATCGCCGTCGGGGTGATCTTCATCCCGATGCTGCTCGACGGACCGCCACCGGCGCCCGACCCGGTGACGCTGGAACGGATCCCGCCAACCCCGGGCGCCGATTACGTCCCGCGTCGGGTCGACCTCGAGTTGCCGCCGCCGAAGGGCGTGACACCCGCCCCACCGGTTGCCTCCACCATGCCACCAGCCCCGGCCGGTACCCCGGCCGATACGGCGGCTGGCCCGGCCGGCGCCTGGGTCATCCAGCTCGGCAGCTTCAGCCAGGCGGAAAACGCCCGCGCGCTACGCGACCGGCTGCGCAAGGACGGCTACACCGCGTTCGATGAGCGCATCACTGGCCCCGATGGCAAGCCGACCACCCGCGTGCGCATCGGACCCGAGCTCGACCGTGCCCGGCTCGAGCACCAACTGACGCAGCTGAAGAAGGATCCCGAGTTCGTCGCCGCCATCATCCTGCGGCACCCGTAGCGGCGCTGTGACGATCGACGGTCCCTGCAACCATGCTCCCATGCCACCCGTGCACCACTTCCGCCTGGCACCCGAGGGCCCACCAGGATGATCTGGGCCGACATCGTCATTCTCGTCCTGGTCGGGCTGTCGATGCTGATCAGCCTGTGGCGCGGTTTCACCCGCGAGGCGCTGTCGCTGGTCGCCTGGATCGCCGCCTTCTGGGTCGGCTTCACCTTCGCCGTCTACCCGGCGGCCTACCTGGAGCCGCACGTCAGCGTGCCCTCGGCGCGTCTGGCACTCGGCTTCCTCGGCCTGTTCCTGGTTACGCTGCTGCTCGGCGGCGTGGTCAACTACCTGATCGGCAAGGCGGTCGACAAGACCGGCATGACCGGTACCGACCGCATGCTCGGGGTCTTCTTCGGCCTCGCGCGTGGCATCGTCATGGTCGCCATCCTGGTGCTGCTGGCCGGCCTGACACCGCTGCCGCAGGATCCGTGGTGGCGGGAGTCGCTGTTCATCGGCCATTTCCAGCAACTTGCCGAGATGCTGCGCGACTTTTTGCCTCCCGACATCGCGGCCTACTTCGTATACGATTGACTCTCCACAAAGGCGGCTGAACCAACCATGTGTGGCATCGTCGGCATCATCTCCCACGAACCGGTCAACCAGTCGCTCTACGACGCGCTGACCGTGCTGCAGCACCGCGGCCAGGATGCCGCCGGCATCGTCACCGTCGAAGGCAACCGGCTCAACATGCGCAAGGGCAACGGCCTGGTCCGCGACGTCTTCGACACCCGCCACATGCTCAAGCTGCGCGGTCGTCTCGGCATCGGTCACGTGCGCTACCCGACCGCCGGCTGCGCCTCGTCGGCCGAGTCGCAACCGTTCTTTGTCAATTCGCCGTACGGCATCTCGCTGGCGCACAACGGCAACCTGACCAACTGCGAGCAGGTGACGCGTGACCTGTTCGTCGAGGACCTGCGCCACATCAACACCGGCTCCGACTCGGAGGTGCTGCTCAACGTATTCGCCCACGAGCTGTCGCGGACCGGGAAACTGCGGCTCGACGAGCAGGATGTCTTCACCGCCGTACGCGGGGTGCACCGACGCTGCCACGGGGCCTACGCCGCCGTCGCCCTGATCACTGGCTACGGCATCGTCGGCTTCCGCGACCCGCACGGCATCCGTCCGGTGGTCTACGGCAAGCGTGAGACTTCGCGCGGGACCGAGGTGATGATCGCTTCGGAGAGCGTGGCCCTCGACATGGTCGGTTTCGAGCTGGTGCGTGACCTGGAGCCGGGCGAGGCGGTATTCGTCGACAACACCGGCAAGATCAGCACCCAGCTTTGCGCTGACGAGCCGCAATTGACGCCGTGCCTGTTCGAGTTCGTCTACCTGGCGCGGCCCGACTCGATCATCGACAACATCTCGGTCTACAAGGCGCGCCTGCGCATGGGTGAAGCGCTGGCCGAGAAGGTGCTGCGCGAGCGCCCGGACCACGACATCGACGTCATCATCCCGATTCCCGATACCAGCCGCACCTCGGCGCTGCAGATGGCCAACCGTCTCGGTCTCAAGTACCGCGAGGGCTTCATCAAGAATCGCTATGTCGGCCGCACCTTCATCATGCCGGGTCAGACCGAGCGCGAGAAGTCGGTCAATCAGAAGCTCAACGCCATCGACCTCGAGTTCCGCGGCAAGAACGTCATGCTGGTCGACGACTCGATCGTCCGTGGGACCACCTCGCAACAGATTATCCAGATGGCACGCGTGGCCGGTGCACGCAAGGTCTACTTCGCCTCGGCGGCGCCGCCGGTACGCTACCCCAACGTCTACGGTATCGACATGCCGACGGCCGACGAACTGATCGGCCACGGTCGCGACGAGCAACAGATCGGTGCGGAGATCGGCGCCGACTGGCTGGTCTACCAGGAGATCGGCGACCTGGTCGAGGCGGTACGCTACGGCAACCGCCGTATCACCGACTTCGACGACTCGGTGTTCACCGGCCACTACGTCACCGGCGGCATCGACCAGCCTTACCTCGACCGCATCGCCGCCAGGCGCAGCGACAAGGCCAAGGCCGCCGCCGTGGGCGCAGAGGACGATGATGAGAGCGGCAGCGGCGACCTCGGACTGCACAACTCCGCTTAGTGAGCTGCCCGAAGCAGGCGGGCCACTTGACAGTCACACGGTGCCCACCTTAACGTGAGGCTTACGGCGCTGATTTGAAGCTCAGCTTGCGGGCGCCTTATAAATGCAGCTAAAGCAGCGGCCCACAGGACCTGCTTTAGCCCCGTCGCTGAGCGGGTTTTTTTCTGCCCGCTCATGGCCAGCGAATGGCGCCGTGGAGGGCGAATAATGGAATACGACGACCTTGGATTCAGTACCCGCGCGGTACGCTGCGGTCACCGGCG
Source organism: uncultured Gammaproteobacteria bacterium (assembly GCA_964195335.1). GTDB lineage: Bacteria > Pseudomonadota > Gammaproteobacteria > QNFN01 > QNFN01 > QNFN01. The sequence continues at coordinate 8,880 of CAXMPC010000174.1, forward strand.
CAGCCCCGAGGGTGAGCAGAGCGAACCGATCTACCTGACCTCGAGTTTCGTCTTCGCCGACGCGGCCGAGGCCGCGGCACGCTTCGCCGAGGAGGTGCCGGGCAACATCTACTCGCGCTTCACCAACCCGACGGTGCGCGCCTTCGAAGAGCGCCTGGCGGTCCTTGAGGGGGGCGAGCGCTGCGTAGCGACGGCCTCCGGGATGGCGGCGATTCTCTCCACCTGCATGGGCCTGCTCAAGGCGGGCGACCACATCGTCTCGTCACGCAGCCTGTTCGGCAGCACGGTCAGCCTGTTCGAGAAATACCTGAGCCGCTTTGGCATCGCCACCACCTTCGTTGACCCGTGCGATCTCGAGGCCTGGCAGCGAGCACTGCGCCCGGAGACCAGGTTGCTGTTCTTCGAGACGCCATCGAACCCGCTGACGGAACTGATCGATATCGCCATCCTGGCCGGTCTGGCGCACGACCACGGTGCCCTGCTGGCGGTCGACAATTGTTTCTGCACGCCGGCACTGCAACGCCCGCTGGAGCACGGCGCCGACCTGGTGATCCACTCGGCGACCAAGTTTCTCGATGGCCAGGGGCGCTGCGTCGGCGGTGCCGTGGTCGGCAGCGAGGCGTTGTGCAGCGAGGTGCACGGCGTCATTCGCACCGCCGGTCCGGCGATGAGTCCGTTCAATGCCTGGGTGTTCCTCAAGGGCCTCGAAACGCTCAACCTGCGCATGCGCGCCCACAGTGCGGCAGCCGAGGAGCTGGCCCATTGGCTCGACGCCCAGCCGGCGGTCGAGAAGGTCAACTACCCGGGACTGGCCAGCCATCCGCAGCACGAGCTGGCGGTGCGTCAACAGCTCGGCTTCGGTGGCCTGTTGTCGTTCGAGGTCGCCAGTGGCCGCGGGGCGGCGTGGCGTGTCATAGATGCGGTCCGGGTGATCTCGATCACCGCCAACCTCGGTGACGCCAAGAGCACCATTACCCACCCGGCCAGCACCACCCATGGCCGCCTGAGCGCCACTCAGCGCGCCGAAATGGGCGTCCACGAGGGGTTGGTGAGGGTCTCCGTCGGTCTCGAGGAGGTGGAGGATCTGAAGGCCGATCTGGCGCACGGTCTGGCCCAGCTGTAATCGTCCGGAAGGGCTCGGGGCGCGTGCTATAGTCGTTGAAACGGGGAGCCGGTCCGGCCAGTTGAAGAAGAAGAGAGATCACAGCTGGCGCCGTCGGCTGGTGCCGATGGCCGGCGGTGTCGTGATCACCCTGCTGGTGGTGCTGCTTCACCAGGCCGATAGCGGGGTGGCGCGAGCGGTTCGCGATCGCCTCGACTGGCTGGTCTACGATCTGCGTTTCAACCAGACCCTGCCCGATTCACCCACCCCCCATGCCGACGTGGTCGTCGTCGATATCGATGAAGCCGCGCTCGCCGCCGAGGGCCACTGGCCGTGGCCGCGCAACCGACTCGCCGACCTGATCGATCGCCTGGTCGAGGCCGGCGTGGTGGTGATCGGCTTTGACGTCGTTTTCGCCGAGGCCGAGGAAAACCCGACCGTGCGCGTGCTGCGCGATGCCGGGCCGCTGCTGGGGCCACGTGCCAGCGAGCTCGACACCCTGCTGGCCCCGGTGGTCGACGAGATCGACGGTGACCGCCGCTTCGCGAAAAGCATCCTCGCCGCACGCGAGGCCGGCGTAGACGTCGTGCTCGGTTACGCGTTGACCCACGAGACGACCCGCGCCGGCCAGGTCGGGCCGCCACTGGAACTCTTTGCCTCCCCTTCTCTGGACGGACTCGGCCTGCCGGTGATGAGCGGGCATACCGCGAACATCCCCGTGCTGCAGGACGCGGCCGAGCACGCCGGCTTCTTCGTCTCCACGCCGGATGGCGATGGTGTCAACCGGCGCTACCCACTGCTGCTTGCCTACGAGGGCGCGGTCTACCCGTCGATGGCACTGGTGGTGGCCCGTCGCTTCCTGTTCGTCGAAGAGATCGCGCTCCTGACCACGCCGATCGCCGACGTCGAGGCGGTCGAGGCGGTCAGTCTCGATGGGGCGTTGCTGCCAACCGACGGTGGTGGGCACGTGATGATTCCCTATCGCGGCCCGCCACGAACCTTCGATTACGTCTCGGCCGGGGACGTGCTTCGCGGTGCGGCGGGGGCGGCGCTCGAAGGTCGAGTGGCGTTGATCGGCACCAGTGCCGTCGGCATGGTCGACATCCGCTCGACGCCGGTGAGCAGTGTCTACCCCGGGGTGGAGATCCACGCCACCGTCGCCGCCGGCATCATCGATGGCCGTTTCCCGTTCAAACCGCCGTGGGCCGACGGGGTCGATATCGTGCTGACGTTCGGCCTCGGACTGCTGCTGGCGCTGCTGCTGCCGTTTTCCGGGGCGCTGGTCTACGTTCTTGCCTCGGGGGTAGCCGCCGTGGCCGCGATCTGGATTAATATCTGGCTCTGGGTGGACCAGGCGTTCGTCACCTCCCTGGTCGGGCCGCTGCTGGTAGTCGCCGCGGTGACCACCTTCAACCTGGTCCATGGCTTCTTTACCGAGACGCTGGCGAAACGGCAGCTGAAGTCGATGTTCGGCCAGTACGTGCCGCCGCAGCTGGTCGACGAAATGAGCCGCAATCCCAAGGGCATCAGTGATGACGGTGAACGGCTTGAACTGACGGTGCTGTTTTGCGACATCCGCGGATTCACCACCATCTCCGAGCAGCTCACCGCGACCGAGCTCAAGGACCTGCTCAACCGCTTTTTCACGCCGATGACCGAGATCATCTTCGACCACCGCGGCACCATCGACAAATACGTCGGCGACATGATCATGGCCTTCTGGGGCGCGCCGCTGGAGGATCCGGATCACGCCCGCAACGCCATCGACACGGCACTGAGAATGCTGGAGAAGACCGAGGAGATGAGACGGGAGCTGGAGCTTCTCGGCTATCCCGAGGTCAACATCGGCGTCGGCCTCAACACGGGACCGATGAACGTCGGCAACATGGGTTCGCAGTTCCGTCGCTCGTATACCGTGCTCGGTGACTCGGTCAACCTCGGCTCGCGCCTCGAGGGACTGACCAAGTTCTACGGTGTGCAGCTGATCGTCGGCGAGCAGACCCACGCCGGCCAGGAGGCCTTCCTGTTCCGCCAACTCGACCGCGTGAAGGTCAAGGGCAAGAAAGAGCCGACCCGGATCTATACCCCGGTCTGCCGTCTGGCCGAGGCGACCAGCGAGGTGCGCGCCGAGCTGGCGGTCTACGAAAAGGCGCGCCGGGCCTACATCGAAAAGCGCTGGGACGAAGCCGAGGCCGGATTCAAGGAACTGCAGCAGCAGAGCGACGAGGTGATCTACGCCATCTATCTCGAGCGTCTCGCCCTGCTGCAGGCCGAGCCTCCGGGCCCCGACTGGGACGGCGTGTTCGTCCACACCTCCAAGTAGCGACACAAGATGCCCGGGACGCAGATCGCGCGCGCGCTGCGCCACCGGAACTTCCGCTGCTTCTTTGCCGGCCAGCTCGCCTCGCTCAGTGGTTCCTGGGTGCAACTGACCGCCCAGGCCTGGCTGGTCTACCGACTGACCGACTCGAGCCTCTGGCTCGGCCTGGTGGCGTTCGTCGGCCTGCTGCCGATCCTGCTGTTCGGCATCCCGGCCGGTAGTGTCGCCGACCGCGTCTCGCGCCACCGCCTGCTGCTGCTGGTGCACATCGCGGCGTTGCTCCAGGCGGTGGTGCTGGCGGCATTGACCCTGAGCGGCAACATAACGGTATTCCAGGTGATGGTCCTTGCGGCGCTCCTCGGCATCACGCAGGCGTTCGAGATGCCCGCCCGCCAGGCCTTTATTGCCGAACTGGTGCCGCGTGAGGATCTGCCCAACGCCATCGCCCTCAACTCAGCGCTGTTTAATGCCGCACGTTTCATCGGCCCGGCGCTGGCCGGGGTGATCGTCGCCACGGCCGGAGAGGGCTGGGCCTTCGCGCTCAACGCGGCCAGCTTCGCCGCCATCGTCATCGCCCTGCTGGCGATGGACGGTTCGGTCCGTGCACCACGTACATCGGTCAACCATCCTGGCGACGGCTTCTGGTCCGGCGTGCACCACGTGCGCGCCGACCCGCTGCTGCGCCGAGTGATGCTGATGGTGATGATGGCGAGCCTGGTCGGTCTGCCGTTCTCGCTTTTGATGCCGGTGGTGGCGCGAGATATCTATGGCGGTGCCGCCGGTCTGCTCGGGGCGCTGTTGGCGGCCAACGGAGCAGGTGCCTTCTGCGCCGCGCTCTGGCTCGCCGCGCGGGCGAGCACCGAGGGGCAGGAGCTGGCCATCGGTGCGGCGGCACTGGGTGCCGGTGCGGCGCTGCTGCTGTTCGCCTCGACCCCGCCACCGGTGCTGGCGCTGCTGCTGCTGGCGGCGATCGGATTCGCCTTCACCACCCTGGTCGCGTCGTGCAACACCGCGCTGCAGCTACGGGCACCGGATCGCCTGCGTGGCCGGATCATGGCGCTGTTCAGCGTGCTCTTCGTCGGCCTGTTCCCGCTGGGCAACCTGCTTGCCGGAAGCCTTGCCGAGTGGTTGGGGCCGCGCCCGGTGATCGCACTGTTTGGCGGCTGTTGTCTGCTCGCCGGTGCGCTCTACCAGGCGCGTCGCCATCTCGCTACCGGCTAGATTGGTACCCGCCTGACGCGCGTACGGATGCGGCCGTCCGGACGGAGTTCCAGCGTGCGCCAGCCCGGCGCCACCGGGTCGACTTCCGGTTGTTCGGTCTGCGGCACGAACTGGACGCAGGTCGATGGGGTGGCGAAATGGCGCACTCCGCGCCGCCGCTTTTCGAACGCCTGGTGGACGTGGCCGAACAGCACGCCTCGTACGTTGTGGTGGCGCTTGAGCAGCTCCAGCAGCCGGGGGCCGTTGTCGAGGGCGATGGCGTCGAGCCACGGACTGTCGATCGGCAGCGGCGGATGGTGCAGGACCACCATTGTGTGGTGCCCAGGTGCTGCCGCCAGGCGCAATTCCAGCCACTCGAGCTGGTGCCGATCAAGATGGCCGGCGGACTGTCCTGGAATGCTCGAATCGAGTAACAGCAGTTGCCACTGGCCGTGCTCCAGCGCCGTGACGCGCGCCTCGCCAGTGGTGTGGAAATGCGCGGCCAACCGGGATGGGTCGTCATGGTTGCCCGGTAGCGCGTGCACCCATCCGTCGGCACCGAGAGCGTCGAGATCGCGGCGCAGGCGGGCATAGGCCACGGCCTCACCACACTCGGCGACATCACCGGTCAGCAGCAGCAGATCAGCGTTGGCCAGATCGCGATGCACGGCGGCGAGGACGGCGCGGCAGGTCGCCCCGGTATCGACACCGCGCAGGCGCGCGCCCGGATCGCCGAGCAGGTGCAGATCGGTCAACTGGACGACGCGGAGTATGGCGTCGTCGGCCTGGTTGACGCTGGCGCTGGGGCGGGAGAGGACCATGGGCCGACTCTAGCGCGTTGACGACTCGGGAACGACCGCTGTGGGCAGCATGGCCACTTCCGGAAAGTTGGCGGATGTCCTGTGCGGCAGCAAAGATCGAAGCAGGGGAAACACTGTGCGCGACCTGGCACGGCTGCTACGATGGCCGGCCCCGACCCTGCGGTTGCTGCCTGCGCGAGACCATGACCGGAAAAACCCTGCCCATGAACGAGGCGCTCGAGGGTTATTTGCGCTCGGTGTCATTGCGCGAGCCCGGCATCCAGCGCCGGTTACGCAAGGAGACGGCGGAACTGCCCGAAGCGCGCTACCAGGTCGCGCCCGAGCAGGGCCAGTTCCTGCAGCTGCTGGTCAAGTTGATCGGCGCCAAACGGGTGCTGGAGATCGGCACCTACACTGGCTACAGCGCGCTGTGGATGGCCGAGGCCCTGCCGGAGGATGGCCGCCTGGTCACCTGCGATATCAGCAAGGAGTGGACCGATATCGCGGCCCGCTACTGGCAGGAAGCCGGGGTAGCCGAGCGCATCGAGTTACGCCTCGGACCGGCGACGGAGACGCTCGACGCCCTGATCGAGGAGCAACGTGGCCATTACGACCTGGCCTTCATCGATGCCGACAAGGCGAGTTACGAGGGCTATTACGAGGCGTGCCTGAAACTGCTGCACGGCGGTGGCTTGGTGGTCGCCGACAACACCCTGTGGTCGGGTCGTGTTGCCGACCCCTCGATCGATGACGAGGACACCGAGGCGATGCGCCAGTTCAATCAGAAACTGCATGCCGACGAGCGTGTCGATGTCAGCCTGCTGCCGCTGGCCGATGGCGTGACGCTCGCGCGCAAGCGCTGACCGCGTTCAACTCATCTACCGGGAGGCGCCATATGGCCTACGACCCGAACAACATCTTCGCCCGTATCCTGCGCGGCGAACTGCCGTGCAACAAGGTCTACGAGGACGACCACGCACTCGCCTTCCACGACATCGCGCCCCAGGCCCCGGTGCACGTGCTGGTGATCCCGAAGGGCGACTACATCTCCCAGGACGACTTCGCCGCCAAAGCACCTGACGCCCTGGTGGCCGGCTTCTACCGCGCTGTCGGAACGGTCGCTCGCGACCTCGGCCTGGTCGAGGCCGGTTACCGCTTCCTGGCCAACACCGGGGTTGACGCCCACCAGGAGGTGGCGCACTTCCACGTGCACATCTTTGCCGGCCGCGACCTGGGTCGGATGATCAAGCGTTTCGACAACTGACCGGAGAAGAGCCATGCGCATCCTCCATACGATGCTTCGCACTGCCGATCTCGACCGCTCGATCGGTTTCTACACCGAGGTGCTCGGCATGCAGCTGACCCGGCGACAGGAGTACCCGGACGGGGAGTTCACGCTCGCCTTCCTCGGTTTCACCGACGATCCCGATGGTCCGGTGATCGAACTGACCTACAACTGGGGCGTCGACAGCTACGAACTCGGCGACGGCTACGGCCATGTCGCTATCGAGGTCGACGACGTCTACCAGGCCTGTGAAGCCATCCGTGAACGCGGTGGCAAGATCCTCCGTGATGCCGGGCCGATGAACGCCGGCACCACCATCATCGCCTTCGTCGAGGACCCGGACGGTTACCCGATCGAGTTGATCGGCGCCAGGGACAACTGAGGCAGGCGGCCGCGATGGCCGCCGAGACCGCCTACCTGGTCATCGGTGCCGGCATGCTGGTCGCGGGTGGCGTCTGGGTGTTCTGCCTGCGCCTGCTGCTGCGACAGCGCAGCTGGCCCGTGGTGGAAAGCGGCCACTGGAGCCTCTCCGGTCTCGGGGTCGAACAGGCCCTGGGTCGTGCGCTCTACCTGGTTGCGGGCCAGACCCGGGTGCACCGGCGCGGCGATCATGGCCTGGTGATGGCGCTCGGCGGCTGCGAGGCCCGGATCGGTTTCACGCCCGAGCCCACCGGCGTGGATCTGGCGGTGGAACTCGACTGGGTCCGCGGCGCGCGCATGTTCGGCTTCCTGATGGGCCTGCTGGTGCTGGTCGTGCAGCCGGCGGTGATCATCGGTATCGGTGGCGCGTTATGGCACTGGATCGCCAGCGACGCCACCGACGAGGGGCGCCGCTCGGCGCTGCAGGTGGTGCAGATCGCCCACGTCCTCTGGCCGCCGTTCCTGGTTTACGGCATCCACCGTTACCTGAGGCGTCAATCGCGGCAGGTGATCGACCAGCTGGTCACCGAGCTGCGCAGCGATGAGAGTGAGCAGATGCGGGCCGAGGGCTGATCGCTCGCCGCTTCATAGCTTCTTCAGGTTCGCCAGGTAGGCGGCCTCGTCGGGCGGGCCGTTGTCGCGCTGGGCCTGCCACAGCGCCTCGGCGAGGCACTCGATCATCGCGTGCTCGGCGGCGTGCAGGTCCCCGAGGCGGGTGGCCAGCGCCTGGTGCAGGTCGCGAATGCCGGCCGGCCGCTCGGTCGCCAACTGCTCGTGCAGGGCCAGGTGCAGGCCCATGTGCAGGAACGGGTTGGTTTCGCCGCGCAGCGCGGTCCACTCCTGTTCCAGTGCCTCGTGCTCGGGTGACTCGAGCAGCGGGTGGTACTCGGGGTGCAGGGCGATGACATCGGCGATATGGGCTTCCAGCGGCTCCAGCGGCTCCAGCGGCATCCCCTCGCGGTGTTTGCGCCAGGCCTCGATCCAGGCGTGACGCAGGGCGTCCCGGTTCTCTCCGTACATCAGGTCAAATTCTCCGTTTTGTCGGGCCAGCGGCAGAGGTCTGCCACCGGGCACTCCGGGCAGCGCGGCTTGCGCGCGATGCAGCAGTAGCGCCCGTGCAGGATCAGCAGGTGGTGGGCGTCGCGCAGGTAAGCCACGGGCGTGGCCGCGAGCAGGCCGTCCTCGACCTGGCGCGGTGTCTTGCCGGGAGCCAGGCCGGTGCGATTGGCGACGCGGAAGATATGGGTGTCGACCGCCATCGTCGGTTCGCCAAAGGCGGTGTTGAGCACGACGTTGGCGGTCTTGCGGCCGACGCCGGGCAGCGCCTCGAGGGCGGCACGCTCGCGCGGCACGCGGCCACGATGCAGGTCGAGCAGCTGCCTGCTCAGCTTCACGACATTCCCGGCCTTGGTGTTGAACAGGCCGATGCGGCGGATGTGCTGTTTCACCCCGTCGACGCCGAGGGTGACCATCTTCGCCGGCGTACCGGCCTCCCGGAACAGGGTCTTCGTCGCCTCGTTGACACTCTTGTCGGTCGCCTGCGCGGAGAGCACCACCGCAACCAGCAACTGGTAGGCGCTGCGGTAGCGGAGCTCGGTCTCAGGCTCGGGGATCGCGGCGGCGAGGCGCGCGTAGAACTGCTGGCGCTGGCGGAGGTTCATGATGAGTCGAGTTGTCGGGGGCGGCCATTCTACCCGCTACGGCGGTCTGGTTGCTCGCCGCCGAGAGCGCCGTTATCCGGGCCTGGGTGTCTCGGGTGGGGATTCGGCTTCGGGCCGTGGGCGCGAAATACACTCGCGGAAGATGCGTGTCCGGCACACTGCGCAGGTGGCGTCATCGAGTCGTGGCACCAGGGTAGCGATGGCCACAGCCTTGGATGGAAAAACGTGATCGTCCTGGAAGCGTTCGATGTAGCCACCGCGCAACAGCATGCGGCATACCTCACCCTTGGCCTTGGCGATGTAAAGGCCGCCGCTGATGCGTCGTTGTGCCTCGGCTTCCTGCACCAGCATCTCGGCACCGGCGACGTCGAGGAAGTTGATGCCGCCACCGATGATGACCACGTGGCGTTGCAGTGGCACACGGTCACGAATCCGCTGCAATGCCTGCTGGACGTGGTCAACGGCGCCGAAAAAAAGCGAACCGTCGACACGGATCAGTTTCAGTTGCGGGCACTCCGGCCTTGCCAGGACCGGCAGCATGGCGCGCTGTGGGTCTTCGGCGTCCGGCACCAGGGTGATGATCTTCGGCCGCGATGTGCGTATCAGGTAGAGCACCAGCGACAGCAGGACACCGAGGTAGATTGCGAACTCAAGCTCGACGAACAACGTGGCGAGGAAGGTCGTTAACAGCACCGAGGTTTCGCGCTTGCTCGCCCTGGCGATGGTGCGGATTTGATTCAGATCGACCAGCCGTGTGGCGACCAGGAACAGGATGCCGGCCATCGCCGGAATCGGCAGCCAGGCGGCCAGTGGTGCGACCAGCAGCAGCACGCCGAGCAGTGCGACGGCCGCGAACACCGCCGAGAGCGGTGATTTCGCACCGGCGGTGTAGTTGATGCCGCTGCGCGTGAACGAGCCCGACGACGGGTAGGCGGAGAAAAAGCTGCCGACGGTGTTGGCCAACCCCTGGCCGATGAATTCCTGGCTGCTGTCGATGCGCTGGCCGCTCTTGAGTGCCACCGCGCGGGCGATCGAAACCGCTTCGACCAAGCCGAGCATGGCGATGGCCAGAGCCCCGGTGCTCAACCGGCTGAAGCTGCCGAGAGTCAAAGCCGGCGATGACAGTGGCGGTAGCTCGCGTGGCAGCTCACCGACCAGGCGAATGTGTTGGGCCTCCGGATCGAGCAGGGCGGCAACCAGGCTGGCGAGTACCATGCCGATCAGCATCGCTGGCCAGGTCCGTCGCCATAGGCTGACGACAAGGGTCGCAAGCAGGGCGGTGGTGCCGACCGTCACGGCCTGCCAGTTGATGGCTTCGATCTGGAGCATGAAGTCCTGCCAAGTGTGCAGGAACGACTCTCCGGCCGGGATGTCGATGCCGAAGAAGTGCTTCAGTTGGCTGGTCACAATCACGATTGCCGCGCCGGCGGTGAAGCCGACCACCACCGAGTGGGAGACGAAGTTGGTCAGCATGCCGAGCCGGGCGGCGCCGAGCGCAAATTGGATCAGGCCGGCGAGGAAAGCCAGCGTCAGGGCAAGCTGGATGTACTCCGGGCTGCCCGGAGTGGCCAGCGGGCTGAGTGTCGAGAAGACCACGATCGAAATCGCCGTGGTGGGTCCCGATACCAGGTGTAGCGATGAGCCAAACAGGCCGGCGACGACCGGCGGCACCATGGCCGCGTAGAGACCGTAGACCGGCGGCAGCCCGGCGATCAGTGCGAAAGCGACCCCCTGCGGCAGTACGATGGCGGCGCCGGTCAGGCCGGCCTGCAGGTCGGCGCGCGTGCTGGCCATGTCGATCCGGCCCGACCAGCGCAGGAATGGCAGCAGCCGTTTGGCCAAGCGGTGGGCGCGGTCGAAGACCAGGGCAAGATCGGCGAGATTCATCAGAATTCCAGGTGTGGCTTCTCGGCCAGGAGCCGGTCGGCACGGCGCAGGGCCCCTAGGCGGGTCGGGTAGCGGGCGTTGCGGTCGAGTATGCGCAGGACCCCGAGGCGGTTGAGCATGCGTCCTACCTGTGGCGTCAGCCCGGCGAGCAGCAGGTGGTGGCCCTGCTTGCGTGTGCGCTCGATGATGTCCTCGATCGCCATCGCCACCGAGCTGTCGATCTGCGGAACGTCGGTCAGGTCGAGGACCATCACCTCGTACGCCGTACGCGAGGTCAGCCGCTGGGTCAGTTCCTTGACCGCGCCGAAGCTGATCGGGCCGTCGATATGGAACAGCACCAGCCGCTCACCGTAGCGGTCGAAAAGGAGGCGCTCCTCATCGATGAGATCTGCCGCGGGGTGCTCGGCGAGGTCGGCGATACTGCGCTTCTGCAGGTCGGCCATCTGCTTGACGAACGTCAGACTGGCAATGACGACGCCGACGCTGACCGCAGTGATCAGGTCGACCAGCACGGTCAGCAGCAGCACCACGAACATGATCACGACCCCCTTGCGCGGCGCGTGCCGCAGCCGGCCCAGGTAGTCCCAGTCGATGATGTCGATGCCGACCTTGAGCAGGATGCCGGCAAGAACTGCGTGTGGGATGTGGCTGGCCAGCGGGCCGAGTCCGAGCACCAGGCCGAGCAGGACCAGTGCGTGGACTGCGCCGGAGATCGGTGTCTGGCCGCCGGAGCGGATGTTGATCACCGTGCGCATGGTCGCGCCGGCACCTGGAATGGCACCGAACAGGCCCGCGACCGTGTTGCCGATCCCCTGGCCGATGAGTTCGCGGTTCGAGTCGTGGTGCGTATGGGTCATGTTGTCGGCGACCAGCGCCGTCAGCAGGGAGTCGATCGCGCCGAGGATGGCGAGAACCATTGCCGATTTCAGCATGCCGGGGAGGGCGGCCAGTTCAAACGTCGGTAGGTGGGGGCTCGGCAGTCCCTCGGGGATCGCACCGATCACCGCCACGCCCGGCATGAACGCGAGCGCCACCAGCGTCCCTGCCAGCAATACCAGCAGCGGTGATGGCAGCCAGCGGCCGAAGCGTGCCGGCCACAGGTAGAGCAGGACGAGGCTGCCAATGCCGAGCGTGATGGCATCCAGGTGGATGTTGCTGAGCACCTCCGGCAACGTCTCGAGGGCGCCGGTTACGCCACCGGTCGGGTTGGCGTGGCCGAGTAGCGGGGCGAGTTCAAGGATGATGATGATGCAGCCGATGCCGCTCATGAAGCCCGACACCACCGGGAACGGGACCAGGCTGATGTACTGGCCGAGTCGCAGCAGACCGAAACCGATCATGAACAGTCCGCCCATCACCACCACGGTGAATGCCATGGCCGGCTCGTGGCTGTACTGGGTGATTATCCCGGCCATGACGACGGTCATCGGCCCGGTCGGTCCTGAGACCTGGGTCGGTGTGCCGCCGAACAGCGCGGCAAAGAAACCAACCAGGATGGCGCCGTAGAGGCCGGCCACAGGGCCGGCGCCCGAGGCGACGCCGAACGCCAGCGCGAGCGGCAGGGCGACGATCGCCGCAGTGACGCCGCCGAACAGGTCGCCGCGCAGGTTGTCGGTCCGCAGACCGTGGATCAGGGCCATGGAGGCAGTTCAGATGCGAGCAAGATTCGGGCCCGGCAAGCCGACCTCGCCGAGAACGGCAAGCCATAAAATTATACGCGTTCAGGCACAATGATTGCATTACCATAAATGGGTAAAGAGGCGTCATTTCCGGGATGTTTTGTCCATCGGGTCGCCAGCGAAGGTGAGTCCGGCTAGAGTGGCACCGGGACGCCAACCCGGTCGCGCCGCCCGGGCGCTCAGTCGCTGAGGAGCCGTCCGATGTACATCCCGCGCCACTTCCGCCAGGACGAGTTACCCGCCCTGCACGGCCTCGTCAGTGCCTGCCCGCTGGCAACACTGGTTATCACCGGCGACCGGGGATTCAGTGCGAACCACCTGCCGCTGCTGCTCGATCCAGAGGCTGGCGCCCATGGCGTGCTGCGCGGCCATGTGGCGCGCACCAACCCGTTGTGGCGTGATGCGGTTGCAGGCTGCCCGGCGCTGGCCGTCTTTCACGGACCCCAAGGTTATGTCAGTCCCGGCTGGTACCCGTCAAAGCGCGATGACCCTCGGGTCGTACCGACCTGGAATTACGCCGTGGTTCACGCCCATGGCACGCTGACGGCAGTCGATGACCCTGACTGGCTCTACACCCTGGTCACCACCCTGACCGATACCCACGAGCAAGCGCGGCCGGCGCCGTGGAAGGTCACCGACGCGCCAGCGGAGTTCATCGACAAGATGGTCGGTGCCATCGTCGGTATCGAGCTGGCGATCGACCGGCTCGAGGGCAAGTGGAAGCTGAGCCAGAACCGTGACGTGGTGGATCGTGAAGGTGTCGTCGAGGGATTGCGTTCGGAGCAGGGCGGGCCGACGACTGGCATGGCCGAAATGATCGAGGGTATCAGCGACGATCCAGCCCCTCCCGGCTGTGATCGCCAGGGACGCCCATAACGCGTCCGGTTGGCATAGACTTCGGTTAAGGACACTGAGCCATGGCGTTGATGCCAGGTCAGCGATAGGAGCGCATGATGACCGTGATTCCAGCCGAAGCCATCGAGCTTGCTGCCGGCGATCAGCCCACCCCGGAGACTGCAACCGGAAACGAACCTGAGTTCGATCTCGATGCCTCGGAGTGGTACCTCAACCGTGAGCTGACCTGGCTCGAATTCAACAGTCGCGTCCTGCACGAAGGCGAGAATCCGCGGACGCCGCTGCTGGAACGGATCAAGTTCCTGGCCATCGTCAGCTCCAACCTCGACGAGTTTTTCATGAAACGCATCGGCGGCCTGATGCAGCAGGTCGGCGCCGGGGTGATCGAGTGCTCACCCGACGGTCGCACGCCTGCGCAGCAGATCGACGACTGCCATGCCATGGTCCGCGAGCTCAAGCTGCGCCAGCGCGAGCTCGCCCTGATGCTCTACGACGCCCTGGCCGCGGAAAAGATCCGCCTGGTCCTCTACCGCGACCTGACCAAGACGCAGCGGGCGAGTGTGCGCGAGCATTACGTACGCAACATTTTCCCGCTGATCACGCCGCTGGCGATGGACCCGGCACACCCGTTCCCGTTCATATCGAACCTGTCGCTAAACCTGCTGGTGACGGTACGGCCGCCGGGCACGGATCTGCCGGCACTGGTCCGGATCAAGGTCCCGGTTGGTGGCGATGTGCCTCGTTTCCTGCAGGTCGACGGCAAGTTATTGTTCGTGCCGCTAGAGGACGTCATCGCCGAGAACCTCGACCTGCTGCTACCCGGGATGGAGGTCGAGGCGTGCGAGTTCTTCCGCGTCACCCGCAACGCCATTGTCGAAATGGCCGCGGAGCAGGCCAACGACCTGCTCGAACTGATCGAGTCGGAATTGCGTGACCGCAAGTTCGCTCCGATGGTGCGGCTCGAGGTCTCCAGCGGCATGGACCCGGTCCGGCGCGGCATGCTCGCCGCCGAACTCGGCCTCGACGAGGAGCTCGATGTGTTCGAGGTCGAGGGGCTGATGGCCAAGCGCGACCTGATCCAGATCGCCATGCTCAACCGGCCCGACCTGCGCGACCCGCCGCACCATCCTGTCGACCATCCGCGCGTGGCCGGGTCACCCAATCTCTTCCACGAGATCCGCGATCACGGACCGATCTTGCTGCAGCACCCCTACGAGTCGTTCGTCACCTCGGTCGAACGCTTCCTGCTCGAGGCGAGCCGCGACCCCAAGGTGCTGGCGATCAAGATGACGCTCTATCGCACCGCGTCCGACTCCAAGATCATCCGCTACCTGATGGATGCCGCACAGAACGGCAAGCAGGTTGCGGTCTGCGTCGAGCTCAAGGCGCGCTTCGACGAGTCGGCCAACATCCGCTGGGCCAACTCGCTCGAGGAATTCGGGATCCACGTCTCCTACGGCGTGCTTGGTCTCAAGACCCATAGCAAGGTGATCTTCGTCATCCGTCGCGACTACGACGGTCTGCGTCGCTACGCGCATATCGGCACCGGCAACTACCACTCCGGCACGGCGCGTCTCTACAGCGATCTCGGCATGCTCACCTGCGATCAGCAGATCGGTGAGGACCTGACCGAACTGTTCAACTACATCACCACCGGCCACGTACCCAAGCGCAACTACAACAAACTGCTACCGGCACCGAAGAAGCTCAAGTCGGCCCTGCTGGACAAGATCGAGCGCGAGACCAAGGGTCACTCGGCCAAGTCACCGGGACTGATCCGGCTGAAGATGAACGCCCTCGAGGACATGGATGTCACACGTGCCCTCTACCGCGCATCACAGGCCGGCGTACAGGTCGACCTGATCGTCCGCGACAGCTGCCGGTTGCGGCCCGGCATTCCCGGGCTGTCAGACAACGTCCGCGTCATCAGCCTGGTCGGTCGTTTCCTCGAGCACACGCGCATCTTCTACTTCCACAACGGCGGCGACGAGGAGTACTTCATCGGCTCGGCCGACTGCATGAAGCGCAATCTCGAGAGCCGGGTCGAAGTGGTAACCCCGGTCGAGGCGCCGGAGTTGCGCAAGGAGTTGAAGAAGATCCTCGATCTCCAGCTCGGTGACTGCCACAGCGGATGGGTGATGCAGTCCGACGGCAGCTATGTACAGCGCCAGCCTGACGAGTGCAACGAGGCATGCAGTGCCCAGGAACTGAGCATCGCCGCCGCCGAGGAACGCAGCCGCAGTTACAAGAAGCCGCGCCATAAGAGAAAATCGGCCAAGCGCAGACGACACAAAAAGTCTTGAGTCTGCGCCGTGCCGGCAAATGACAGCCCGATGCCCGCCTACCTCGTCGGCCAGGTCAGCGTCCGCGACCAGGAACTCTGGGCGCGGTATGTCGCCGGAGTCGCCGAATCACTGAAACCGAACACCGCGGAGATCGTCTTCCGCGGCCGGCGTGCTAGGGACCTTGCCGGTCGGCAGCCGCACGAGCTGGTGGTGGTGATCCGCTTCACCGACCTCGACGAACTGAACCGCTGGCACGAATCAGATAAATACCAGGCACTGGTACCGCTGCGTGATCGCGCCGCCGATGTGATCATCACAAGCTACCAAACTTGAGTCGGGTGATCCGGCCGACAGGGCCGAGATTTCGGGCTGAAGCCCGACCTACATTCCCAGACACGCGCAGTATGAATTTTGTTGGTCGGACATCAGTCCGACAGGGTCTGGCTCAAGTTCGTCGTCTATGCTTTGCAGCACGGTTGGTCCAGACGTCTCGGAACCTGTCCATCGAGAGGCGAACCATGCCCGATACCATCGAAGCCCGGCTTGGCGATCTCGGGATCGAGCTTCCCGAGCCGAGCAAACCGGGCGCGAACTACGTCCCTTACCTGCAGACCGGAAACCTGCTGTTCCTGACCGGGCAACTCTGCCACTGGAACGGCAAACGGCTGTTTGTCGGCAAGCTGGGCGAGGAGTTCGGCCACGAGGAAGGGCAGCAGGCGGCAAGGGTATGCGGCCTGAACCTGATCGCACAGCTCAAGAGGGCTCTCGACGGCGACCTGGAACGGGTGGTCAAGACGGTACGACTGGCGGGCTACGTCAACTCGACCCCGGATTTTCACGGCCAGTCGCAGGTCATGGACGGGGCCTCCAACCTGTTCGTGGAGGTGTTCGGTGAGCGAGGTCGACACACGCGGCTGGCGGTAGGCGTCAGCGCACTGCCGTACAACGTAGCGGTCGAGGTCGAAGGGGTATTCGAAGTGGGCCCCGCCTGACAACAACCCGGGTAAAGAGGTGACGATATGGATCTCAACGACAAGCAACTGGAACAGTGCCGGTCGAGTCAGTGGGACTTTTCCGACCTCAAAGCGCTGTTTCTCAAC
The DNA here is from genome assembly GCA_964195335.1 of uncultured Gammaproteobacteria bacterium. GTDB lineage: Bacteria > Pseudomonadota > Gammaproteobacteria > QNFN01 > QNFN01 > QNFN01. The sequence goes on from CAXMPC010000174.1 coordinate 25,474, forward strand.
TGCACCCTGAAACGGTCCCCTGAGGTCTCCCACACCCAGGGACTGATCGAAATCTCCCGGGCGATCATGGAGAAGAACGGCGTCGCCGTCGACGTCCTGCGCCCGGTCGATTTCGACCTCGCTCACGGCGTCTACCCGGACATGACCGAGCAGGGATGGGATGCCGACCAGTGGCCGGAGATCTACCAGGTGGTGAAAGCCGCCGATATCCTCGTCATCACCTCACCCATCTGGCTGGGTGAGAAATCGTCCGTCTGCACCCAGGCCATCGAACGGCTCTACTCAAGTTCGGGTGATCTCAATGACCAGGGTCAGTACGCCTATTACGGTCGTGTCGGTGGCTGCCTGATCACCGGCAACGAGGACGGTGCCAAGCACTGCGCCATGAACATTCTCTACTCGTTGCAGCATCTCGGCTACGTGATCCCACCGCAGGCCGATGCCGCATGGCTCGGCGAGGCCGGCCCGGGTCCGTCTTACCTCGACTCCGGGTCAGGTGGACCGGAGAACGACTTCACCAACCGCAACACCACGTTCATGACCTGGAATCTCATGCACATGGCCAGAATGATCAGGGACGCCGGCGGGATCCCGTCCCACGGTAACCAGCGATCAGAATGGGATGCCGGGTGCCGGTTCGATTACCCGAATCCGGAGTATCGCTAGTGGCCTGGTGAGGGGAATGATTCTGCGGATGTCGCTTGGCTTCGCCCAAACAACCTATTTGGTAAGACCTGAATCGAAGAGTCGCTGCGATCGGACGTGGCTAGGTATTATTCATGACGCTTCAACCTCAGGCATTGAGCAAACGGGAGGGACACCATGGATATCGGGGAGTTCATGCAAGGCTACAAGACGGCGTGGGAGCGCCGTGATGAAAACATGTTCGCCGCACTCTTTGCTGCTGATGGTGACTACCACAACACGCCGTTTGCCGTTCAGCACGGCCATGAGGAACTCGCGGAGTACTGGCGTCGTGTAAAGCTTCAGGAGGACGTGCAGGTTTCCTACGAGGTGCTTGCATCGTCAGCTGAAGGTGGCATCGCCCACTGGCACGTGACCTACCAGGTGGCTTCCGAAGAGTTGTTTCAGATATGGGCCAAGTCAACCGGAACAAATCTGGTTGCGCGCAAGCCAGGCGAGCCGTTGCCCCGGATGGTGCTGGACGGTGTGTTGAAAGCCGAATTCGAGGATGGTTTATGCAGGCAGTGCCGTATCTGGTGGCACAGTATGCCGGAGGCATCGTGAACAACGTGGTGACGTCACTTAACCCTTCGTTCAAACCGATGCGCCATCGGCAAGCGCTCGGCAAAGAGGGCAGATTTATTTAGCTGGATCACTCCTCAACTGTGGTGCCATTCGTGATCTCTATAGATTTGATCCCGGCGCGGCGCTCCATTCTCCGATCAATCACATTTTTCAGTGCCACCAGAAATCCAAGCCCGATAAACGCACCCGGTGGCAATGCCGCCAGCAGAAAACCACGATAGTCGGGCAACACGGTCAGCGTCAGTCCACTGAAACCGTCACCGAGCAGCAGTTCCATCTGTGCCAGCAGGGTTCCCTGGCCGAGCAGCTCTCGAAGCCCACCGAGCACAACCAACGCAGCAGTGAAACCTGCTCCCGTAGCCAATGCGTCGATCAGCGCCGGGCCCGGTGCATGGCGTGACGCGAACGATTCTGCGCGGCCGATGATGGCGCAGTTGGTGACGATCAGCGGAATAAAAATGCCGAGCACCTGGTAGAGCTGGTACAGGTAGGCGTTCATCAGCAGTTCTATCGCGGTGACGAACGACGCGATCACCAACACGAAGACCGGGATGCGGATCTCGCTACGTACCACGCCACGGATCAACGACACGGTCACGTTGGAACCGATCAGCACCAGTGTCGTCGCCAGGCCGAGACCGAGGCCGTTGACCACGCTTCCGGTCACCGCCAGCAGCGGACAGAGCCCGAGCAGCTGCACGAAGGCGGCATTGTTGGTCCACAGCCCGTCCCTGACCACCTGGCCGTAGTTCACTTCAGCCATCGGTCGACTCCTCGCGCTGGGCGACCAGGAACATGGCCTCGCGGTGGCTAGCGTAGTAGCGCAGAGCACGGTGTACGGCGGCGACCACGGCGCGCGGGGTAATGGTCGCGCCGGTGAACTGGTCGAAGACGCCGCCGTCCTTTTTTACCGCCCAGCCATCTGCTTTCGGATCACGCAGTGACCGGTTGTCAAAATCGCGAATCCAGTCCGACTTGCGTGCCTCGATCTTGTCGCCGAGGCCGGGGGTTTCGCGATGGGCGACCACCCGCACGCCCGCCAGGCGGCCGTCGGCGCGGATGCCGACCAGCATGCGGATCGCCCCGCTGTAACCGTCTGGGGCGACGACGGTGAAGACCACGGCGATCTCGCGTCCGCCCTTGCGGGCACGGTAGACGGTCACCGGCTGCTCGCTGCCGAACGCCTCAGGTGCGGTCAGCTCGACGGTGTCGGCCAGTGGATCGTTGTCGATTTCTGCCGGCGGCACCAGCGCGTGGATGCCGTGCAACAGCGCTTTACGCTCGTTGTCAGCGATCCTTTCGGCGGTGGTGCCGTGGACGATGGCGACCAGCCCGGTGCCGGTGAGGGCGAACAGGCCCAGCACAAGTGCCGCGCTACCGGTCTTGCGCAGCATGCCGCTCATTCGGGCGCCTCCTCGCCGAAGGCACGCGGCCGGGTCACCTGGTCGAGCAGCGGTGCCGCCATGTTCATCAGCAGCACGGCGAAGGCGATCGCGTCCGGGTAGCCGCCGAAGGTGCGGATGACCCAGGTGAGTAGGCCGATACCGGCGCCGAACAGTAACCGCCCACGCGGGGTCGTGCTCGCCGTCACCGGGTCGGTGGCGATGAAAAAGGCGCCGAGCACGGTGGCGCCGTTGACCAGGTGGAACCATGGCAACGGCTGGCTCCCCGGGGCGACCAACCAGGCGATCAGTGCCGGTAGCAGCAGGCCGGCGAGTAACCCGGCCGGGATCTGCCAGGCGATGGTGCGAGTGGCGAGCAGGTACAGGCCGCCGGCGAGGAATCCTGCCTGAACCCACTCCCAGCCGGCACCGCCGAGCTGGCCGAACACCTGGCTGGCGGCGAGCGTGGCGTAGTCGCTTCCCTGGGCGAGGCCGGTCTTTATGCTGTCGAGTGGCGTCGCGCCACTGAGGGCGTCGATGTCCTGCCCGGTGGGCAGCACGCCGGTGAAGATCCAGCGGGCGGCCTCTGCGAGGTCCGGCGCCGTGCCTGCCAGACCGAGCGCGGCCGGCCAGCGCGTCATCTCGACCGGGAACGAGATCAGCAGTACGACGAATCCGACCATCGCCGGGTTGAACGGGTTGTAGCCGAGGCCGCCGTAAAGGTGCTTGGCGATGATGATCGCGAACAGCACCCCGACCACCGTCAGCCACCACGGCACCAGTGGCGGGATCGCCAGCGCCAGCAGCAGGGCGGTCAACACCGCGCTGAGATCACTCAGGAACGGCTTCAGCGGCCGGCCGCGCACGCGCAGCAGCACGGCCTCGGCGGTCACGGCCACCACCACCGCCAGTCCGACCTGGATCAGTACGGCAGGACCGAACGCCCAGGCGTAGGCGGCCAGTCCTGGCAACAACGCCAGGATGACCCGGCCCATGACGCGCGTGACCGAGGCCGGTCCGTGCAGATGGGGTGAACTGACGAGCGCGCTGTTCACGCCTGGTCCGACGTGCCGGACGCCGCCGCTTTGCGTTGCCGTTCAGCCGTGGCGATGCGCTGGCGGGCCTCCTGGTCGATTGTCTGCGGTCTGGTGTCACTGGAGACCACGTGCGTGGGTGGCGCGGTCGCAGTCGCGGTCGCGGCCGAGCCCGGGGTGTCGTGCGCCTGCTTGGCCGCGGCGGCGGCCTTGACCTTGCGCGTACGCTCGGCCTTTACTGCCCGCTGTCGCGCCAGCCGCGATTCACGTGTCTGGGCCCGTTCGCGTGCCGCGTCGGCATGCTGGCGTTCGATCTTCTGTTGCTGCAGCCGGTTCTTGGCGAAGCGGAAGTAGTGCACCAGCGGGATACGGCTCGGGCAGACGTAGCTGCAGGAGCCGCATTCGATGCAGTCGACCAGGCGGTAATCGGAGACCTTGTCGAACGCCTTGGCCCGGCTATGCCAGTAGAGTTGCTGGGGCAGCAGTTGCATCGGGCAGTGACGTGCACACTCGCCGCAGCGGATGCACGGCATCTCCGGTCGGTTCTCCGGCAACTCCGCGGCGGTGGCGGCGATCAGGCAGTTGGTTGCCTTGACCACCGGGGCACGATCGTCGTGGAGCTCGTATCCCATCATCGGGCCGCCGGCGATAAGCCGCTTGAAATCATCGTTCAGGCCGTCGCAGAACGCGATCAGGTCGCGCACCGGCGTACCCAGCAGAACACGCAAGTTGCGCGGCCGGTTGATGCCTTGTCCGGTCACGGTGACGATGCGCTCGAACAGGGGCTGGCCGAGACGGATGGCGCGGCGGACGGCGACCGTCGTCGAGACGCTATGACAGATGACTCCGACCTGCAGCGGGATGCCGCCGCTCGGCACCACCTTGCCGGTGAGGACATGGATCAGCTGCTTTTCGCCTCCGGTTGGGTAGTGGGTCGGGACCTTGACGACGCGGATGGTGGGGTCGTTGAGCTTGGCGACCTCGGCCTGCATCCTCTCGTAGGCCTCCTGCTTGTTGTCCTCGATGCCGACGATGCACTCCTTGGCCTGGAGCGCATGGCGCATGATCTTCAGACCGTCGACCACCCAGTCCGGCTGGGTGCGCATCAGGGCATCGTCGGCGGTGATGTACGGCTCGCATTCGGCGCCGTTGACGATCAGCGTCTCGACCGCCTGTTCACGACCGGGATGGAGCTTGATGAAGGTCGGGAATCCGGCGCCACCCAGGCCGACGATGCCCGCCTCTCGGATCAGCGCGCGGAGCGCCCCCGGATCGTGCTTATGTTCGTTGGCGATCGGTCGCAGGCCCGGTACCCAGCGATCCTCGCCATCGGTCTCGACGACGATGCAGCGCGACTGCAGGCCCGACGGATGTGGGTAGGGCAGGCGGTCGATAGCGACCACGGTTCCCGAGCTGGCGGCGTGCACCGGGGCGCTGACGAAGCCGCCGGCACGGGCGATCACCTGTCCCTTGCTGACCCGTTCACCGATATGGACGATCGGCTCGGCCGGTTCGCCGATATGTTGCTGGATCGGGTGGTAGAGCCGCCCTGGCAGTGGCGCCCTGTCGATCGGCAGGTCGCGCGTCAGCTGCTTGTGGTCGGGCATGTGGACGCCACCCGGGAAACGGAACAGCTTCATCAGACCCATCACGCCGCCCTCTCGGCGTCGGGGTAAGGCCAGGCCCAGGTGGCGATCCGTGCCGGCAACGCGCGCATGACGATGCAGTCGACCGGGCAGGTGTCGACGCACTTCTCACAGCCGGTGCACTCGGCATCGATCACCACGTGCATCTGCTTGGCCGCGCCGAGAATGGCATCGACCGGGCAGGCCTGGATGCAGCGAGTGCAGCCGATACACTCGCTCTCGGCGATGTCCGCCAGCGTGGCGGCCGGGACCTCGCTGGTGTCGTGACCGTGAGGGACTTCACGGCCGAGCATCTCGGCCAGTTCGGTGATGACGAGCGCTCCGCCGGGCGGGCAGGCGTCGATCGACGCTTCGTCGCGGGCGATTGCCTCGGCCAGTTGGCGGCAGCCGCTGAAACCGCACTGCCCGCACTGGGTCTGCGGCAGCACCTCGAGAACCTGGTCTGCGATCGGGTTGCCCTCGACCCGGAACCTTTCACCGGCGTAGCCGAGCAGCAGGCCGAAGACGATCGCCAGCAGGCTCAGCGCGGTGACGGCGATGATGATGTTCTCGACCACGTCGTTACCCCTTCACCAGGCCGGCGAAGCCCATGAACGCCAGTGACATCAGGCCGGCGGTGACCAAGCCGATGGCAGCGCCCTGGAACGGTGCCGGCACGTCGCCGGCGGTCAGCCGTTCGCGGGTGGCGGCAAACATCACCAGGGCGAGCATGAAGCCGAGCGCGGCACCGAGACCGTAGAAGGCCGACTCCATCAGGCTGTGACGCTCCTGGACGTTCAGCAGGGCGACGCCGAGGACCGCGCAGTTGGTGGTGATCAGGGGCAGGAAGATGCCGAGCAGTTGGTAGAGCACCGGGCTGGTCTTGTGGACCACCATTTCGGTGAACTGCACGACCACGGCGATCACCAGGATGAAGGCGATAGTGCGCAGGTAGCCGAGGCCGAGTGGTATCAGAATCCAGGTCTCGACCAGGTAGCTGAGGATCGAGGCGAGGGTCAGGACGAACAGCGTCGCCAACCCCATGCCGGTCGCCGTCTCGACCTTGCTGGAGACGCCGAGGAACGGGCACAGGCCGAGAAACTTCGCCAGGACGAAGTTGTTGACCAGCACCGTGCTGACCAGGATTAGCGCGTACTCGGCCATGATCCTCCTGTACGGACGACGCCTATGTTGACGTTTACGTAAACGTCAACATACAGGAGCACGTAGCATTAGTAAAATTTATTATCTTTACATATGTATAAGCATAGCCTTATGTAAATTGGACGCAGAATCCCAAACATCTACACGGACCGGGCAGGCTGACTAAGCTCAGTGTCCACACCTCAGCGGGAGCAGACCGCTATGACCTACGTCGACGCCTATGTGGCCGCCGTGCCCACGACGAACAAGGAAACCTTCAAGGCGCACGCTACCGGGACTTCGGCCCTGTTCAAGGCGTGCGGCGCGCTGCAGGTGACCGAGTGCTGGGGCGACGACATCCCGGGCGGTGAGGTGACCTCAATGCCGATGGCAGTCCAGTGCAAGCCGGACGAAACGGTGGTGTTCGGCTGGATCGCCTGGCCGTCGAAAGAGGTCCGCGACGCCGGCATGCAGAAGGCGATGGCAGACCCGCGGATGAACCCGGAGACCTGCGAGATGCCGTTCGACGGCATGCGGTTGATCTACGGCGGATTCGAGGTGCTGGTCGAGGCGTGAACCTGGGGATGCACGCACCCACCTCCGGAACGGGCTGCGAACGAAACGGGGAGCACGACATGCCGCAGGACATCGAGGCCAACAAGCGCCACGCCATCGATTTCTACCGCACCGCCTACATGGGCGACCCCGTCCTGGCGGTGGAGCGGTACGTGGGCGATGCCTACATCCAGCACAACCCGGACGTGGCCGGTGGGACGCAGGGGTTCATCGACTACTTCACCACGATGGCGCGCGACTACCCGGACAAGTCGATAGAGTTCGTCCGCGCGGTGGCCGAGGGCGACCTCGTGGCACTGCACACCCACCAGACCTGGCCCGGCGACGAGCAGTACGTGACCATGGACTTCTTCCGCTTCGACGAGAAGGGAAAAATCGTCGAGCATTGGGATGCGATCCAGGTCGTGCCGACCGAGTCGAAGAGCGGCAAACCGATGTACTGACCCGGACCATGTGAACGCAGCACCGGGAGGTATGGCGCACTCGGTGCGAAAACGCAGGAGGAACTCGCCCCATGCCCAAGATTGTCAGCATCTCCGGGACCTCGCGTCCCGACAACTACACGGCCCGGGCGTTGGCCGTGGTCAACGACGCCCTCCGCGAGGGTGGCGCGGCTCTGGAGACCCTCGATGCGCGGGAGATGGTACTGGGATTCCCGGGCCACGACCCCAGCGCGGACGCACTCGAAATGCAGAGCGCGGTAAAAGCCGCGGCCGCCGTCGTACTTGCCACGCCCGAATACCACGGCAGCTTCTGCGCCATGACCAAGCTGATCATCGAGAACCTGGGGTTCCCCTCCGCACTGTCAGGCAAGCCCGTCGCCCTGGTCGGCGTGGCCGCGGGGCGCATCGGCGCCATCAAGTCGCTGGAGCAACTCAAGGGGGTCTGCTCCCACGTGGGCGCCATCGTGGTGCCGGGCTCCGTCTCCATCGCCGGGGTCCAGGGTGCCTTCGACGACGAGGGCCGCTGCACCGACCCAGACGCGGAAAAGGCACTGCGCAGTGCGGCCAGTGGTCTGCTGGAGTTCCTCAAGGAGTACGTCTGCCCGAAGCACGCGCTGGAGGCGATGGTGCGGGGGGAGGGGAAGCCGTGGTCGGCGAACGTTTAGGCAAGCCTGGTAAAGAAAATAGGCGAATTTGGGCGTTATGTGCCTGACCAATTTCGATCGGATCCGGATAATCGTTTTTGACCCGCAGCAGATGTTCAACCGAGGCGATCGGTCAACCGCCAATCCAGTCTAACGAGTACAAAATTATGAGAACGATCAAAGTGAGCCTTTTACTGCTTCTATTTTGAATTGCCCAAGCCGCATTTGCCCAGGGCAAACCCAATGTTTTGTTGATCTTTCTGGACAATTTCGGATGGGGCGAGCCAGGGTTCAATGGTGGCGGAATAATTCGAGGCGCCGCCACGCCAACTCTTGATCAACTAGCCACCGACGGCCTACGGCTAACAAATTTCAATGTCGAGGTACAGTGCACTCCGTCGCGCTCTGCCATCATGACCGGGCGCTACGCGATCCGTAGCGGTAACGGCACAGTTCCATTGGGGGAGGGCGTGTATGGTCTGGTGCAGTGGGAAGTCACCATGGCAGAA